>CAJWQE010000005.1 GCA_913045375.1 uncultured Halieaceae bacterium
TTCTGCCACCACTGCCAACTTAATATTTCGATCATAAAATTCGTCAACCAGCGTGATAAAGCGTCGCGCACCGTCTTCTGTATTGACGGTCAAAATCGGGACGTCAGACAAGAGCACCGAATGAAATTCCCTCGCAATTTGCGTGTAATCCATCACGCTTCGCGGCGAGAGGCACATCGCCTCAAAGGACACGAATAGAACCCCCTCCGACCGCCCTGCGAACGCAAGAGGTCGCTTATTGAGCGTCATCACACCGGGCTCTGGTGTTTTGCCCCCTGTCAGGTCCGCGAATAATCCTGGCAAAGGACTCTCCGACGATGCATCGTCTGGCACAAAATATAGCTCAGACTGGGTGAGCACTCGGAGTCGGTAGTCAATTCCGCTGTCTACATTCATTACCTGCGTGAAGGACTCAACTGCGCGAATCGCGGGAATGAAGCGCGAGCGCTGCAAACCGTCTTTGTACAATCCGTCGGGTGGGATATTAGATGTCGCTACCAGCGTGATACCCCGATCAAATAGGGCCTGCATTAACCCGCCAAGCAGCATCGCGTCGCCAATATCGCTGACATAAAACTCATCGAAGCACAGAACAATGGTCTCCGAGGCAATTCGGTCCGCCACCGTATCCAACGGATTTTTCAGGCCCGAGAGCTCCGTTAGGTCCTCGTGAACGCGCTGCATGAAGCGGTTGAAGTGCATCCGTTTCTTTTTATCGAAGCTCAACGCTTCAAAAAACGAGTCCATCAGGTAGGTCTTACCCCGACCCACGCCACCCCACAGGTAAAGCCCTTGCTCTGGTGCGCTTCGAGAACGATTCAACAGACGATCAAGAAGTCCGGGCTTAACCTTGGCTCGATCCTCGAGACGCATGTACAAATCCTGCAGCGCTTCAACCGCTATTCGCTGCGCTTCATCTGGCACAATGGCACCTGAATCGAGATCTGCTTGATAGCGCTGGGCGGGGGTGTGAGGCATTTAGGAGATCGATCCAAAGCGTGCAGGGAAAAGTCGAGGGCGCGACTCTAGCGTCAAGTCATGTATACGACAATAATTTAAATAAGATGACCCACAGGACGTGACTGCGCGCCTTTGGTAGACTCCTACCTGATGGGAAGCTTTATGGCGCCTTTTGTCGCGCCATCTATCGCGCCTTTTATCGCGAGAGGGCGCTACCATGCAGAAAACTCGGGGGAGTCTCATGGAACCTACACTGACAACAATTGCCTATTTTCTATTTGCGGGCTTTGCCGTGGGCCTTGCCGTGGGTTGGTGGGCAGCCTTGCAGCGCAAGGATGATTCAAGCGACGTCATTAACGAGCTGAAACGCGAGGTAGAAGCAGCACAAGCCGCGCATCGAGCTTACGAGCAGTCAGTAACGACTCACTTTGCCAACACAGCGCAGCTCCTGCACCGCATGCAAGACGATTACCGCTCGATCTATGCCCATATCGCCTCGGGCGCACAGGAGCTTTGCGACGGCGAAGTCGCGAGCCAAATGGATGACATGAAACATATCAGCGGCTCCTTTGATGTGCCCGATCACCTGCTCGATCCCTCGCAACCCCTCGATTACGCTCCAAAGAAATCACCAGGGGAGACCGGGCAGTTAGCGGAAGATTTCGGACTGGACAAGACCTACTCTACGCAGACCAGTTGATCTCAGGCCGGATTATCGATATCCACGAAGTGATGATCGATACTAAAGCGCTGCGCAATCCACTGACCCAGGCTACGGGCTCCAAACCGCTCTGTCGCATGATGGCCAGCCGCAATAAAGGCTAGACTTTGCTCGCGTGCCACGTGGATCGTCTGCTCCGACACCTCTCCCGTGATGAATAGCTCTGCACCGTAGGACGCAGCTTCATCTATGTAACCCTGACCGCCACCCGTACACCAAGCGGCCGATCGGATGACTGAATCGGGATCGCCTACAACTAGAGGCTCACGTTGGAGTTCATGCTCCAGCCTCCCAGCGATGTCTGATAGACGTGTCCCCTCATCGAATGCGCCGCAGAAAACGGGATGGGTTGTGTTTTCAGGATCAATCCCCTCCCAATGCTGTAAACCCATCGCACGCGCTAGGCCCGCGTTATTTCCCAGCGTGGGGTGGCAATCTAGGGGTAAGTGGTAGGCGAAAAGACTAATACCAGCTTCCAATAAGGTTCGGATTCGTTTTGCCTTCATGCCAACCAGGCGCTCGTCTTCTCCGCGCCAGAAGTAACCGTGATGCACGAGAACAGCGTCCGCTTCAAGCGCCACTGCCCTGTCGAGCAGCGCCTGGCATGCGGTCACACCCGATACAAGGACATTAATCTCATTGCGCCCTTCAACTTGCAGTCCGTTCGGGCAATAGTCCTTAAATGCGGAAACACGTAACTCCGAATCCAGCACCGTGCGTAATTCATCTCGACCTACGGCCATAAAGATTACTCCTTGAGCCACTCAAACTGCGGTATCTGCCGCATTATACGCAGAGTTTGATTTACACTAGCGGGAGATTTAGGGGGATATCTTCATGCGCGAGTGGTTTTCACAACTAGCTTGGCCTGCTTTAGTGGGGGTTTTAGCGGCTGTGCTACTGCTCAATACAGAATGGTTGAAAATCTCCAACAGCACGCAGGGCCCTGACAGTTACAGCCATGCGGTGGCCGTCGCAACGCCGTCTGTTGTCAACATCTACACAGCCAAGCTAGTGGCAGACCGGTCGCCAGTGCTGAATGCACCGCTGCTACGACGCTTTACCAATCCGGGAGAACGACAGCCACGGGTCGAGCGCTCTCTGGGTTCGGGCGTGATTATGAGCGAGGACGGACACATCATCACAAACCGCCACGTGATCGATGGCGCTCAGGCAATTCAAATACTGTTATCCGATGGACGTCGTGCTAACGCCATAGTTGTGGGGGCTGACCCTGAGACTGACCTGGCCCTGCTTAAAACTGATCTAACAGGCTTGTCGGCCATCCAGACCGCTGACTCGGATAACATCAACGTCGGCGACATCGTTCTCGCCATTGGTAATCCTTTCGGTTTCGGGCACTCAGTATCGCTAGGTATTGTGTCTGGACTCGAGCGCTACGGCCTACAGCTCTCGGCTTATGAGAACTACATACAGACTGACGCGACCATCCACCTGGGAAGCTCCGGCGGCGCGTTGATTGATGCCGAGGGTAAATTGGTGGGCATCAATACGCTGATTTACACCGGCGCTAATGACGATACCAATGAAGCCAGCGGCATAGGCATTAACCTCGCCACACCCAGTAACGTGGTCGCTACTGTTATGAAAGACCTCATTGAATACGGAGGAGTCATCCGCGGCTGGCTGGGTGTGGAAGTCGATCTGCTGTTGGGTTTTGATGATCAAGGTCGAGCAACCCAATCACTTCTAGTCACCAATACAGCACCCGGCGGCCCAGCGCAGCGGGCAGGCATTCGAGTGGGTGACCTTATTGTTGGTCTAAATGCGGAGCGGGTTACAGACGCTCGTCAAGCGATGCAGACCATTGCCCGCCTGCGCCCCGGAGATCGTGTGTTGGTTGGACTTAAGCGAGGCGACGAGGAATTCGATGTTGAGGCCATTGTCTCGACACGTCCAGCCGGCGAATAACTCTAATCTTTTCTGGCCCGAGCAGCTCTCGCATGAGCCGACAGCGACTCGCTGTCTGCAATCGTGCCTGCGACTTCGGCAAGCGCGTTCGCACCTGAGCGCGTAATGTTGATAATCGAAGTGCGGGTCTGAAAGTCATAAACACTGAGTGGTGATGAAAAGCGCGCGGCACCTGACGTCGGTAAGACATGATTCGTTCCTGCGCAATAATCACCCAATGATTCAGAGCTGTAAGCCCCCAGGAAAACGGCACCGGCACTCGAGATCGCAGGTAGCAAGGCCTCGGGCGACGCCACAGCCAGCTCAAGGTGCTCCGGCGCGAACCGGTTTGACAATGACGCTGCCGCTGATAGGTCAGCTACTGATATTAGCGCTCCCCGATTTCGCAGAGACGCGGCAATGACATCGCGTCGCGGCATGTCGGGTAGTAGTTTCTCAAGCGACTCAGTTACGGCGTCGAGGTAGTCCTCACTAGTGGCAATGCAGACCGCCTGGGCCATCTCGTCATGCTCTGCCTGAGACATAAGATCAAGCGCGATCCAGTCGGGATCGACGGTCCCATCCGCAATCACAAAGATCTCGGAGGGACCTGCAATCATATCGATACCCACTTTACCGAAGACCTGTCGCTTAGCTTCAGCAACGTAACGATTACCCGGGCCTACAATTTTATCGACGGCTCTAATGGATTCCGTGCCGTAGGCCAAGGCTGCGACTGCCTGCGCTCCACCTACAGTCACCACCTGATCGACGCCAGCTAGTGATGCCGCCGCAAGCACTAGCGGATTCACCTGCCCTGAAGGCGTTGGAGCCACCATGACAACGTCAGCTACACCTGCCACTTTGGCAGGTATGGTATTCATTAGCACAGAGGACGGATAACTTGCTTTACCGCCGGGCACGTACAAACCCACTCGTTGCATGGGACGTACTCGCTGCCCCAGTTGACTGCCGTGTTCATCAGTTATCGACCAGTCGGGCGTGATCTGCTCCTCATGATAACGTCGGATACGCTGTGCCGCTTCCGTAATAGCGGCGCGCTCAGCACCCGTAATCTGAGACTCGAAAGCCTTCAGCGCATCGCCCTCAAAAACGAGCTCGCTGACCGATTCAGCGGGGTGCTGATCAAAGCGTTGGGTGAACTCGAGAAGTGCTTGATCACCCCTCGATCGCACCTCAGCGATGATATCGCGCACACTGCTGACCAAATTTGGATCCAACGCTTCCATTGGCGCCGTCAGCGCACACACTCGCGCCTCGAAATCACCGTCGCTTTGAGAGAAACGCTGCATCTGTAGAGCACTCACGTTGTAATTACTCAAGCGTCTCGCCGCGATGCGACGGCAGTACCCAGTCGCTCGACGAGACTGGCAATAATGTGATTACGGGTACGCATCGACGCTTTATTCACAATGAGGCGTGAAGAGATATCGGCAATATGCTCCAGCGGCCGCATACCATTAGCCTTAAGGGTATTGCCAGTATCGACAATATCAACAATCTCATCCGCAAGATCCATAATCGGCGCAAGTTCCATTGCCCCGTACAGCTTGATGATATTGGGTTGGATACCCCGCGATGAATAGTGAGCGCGCGCAACATTCACAAATTTGGTCGCCACTCGGATTTTAGCGGCATGGCCAGTTCTGGCCTGCCCCGTACCCGCCGTCATGAGACGGCAACGGGCTATCTCAAGATCGAGCACCTCATAAAGGCCCTCGTCACCTGACTCCATCAAAAGATCTTTACCGACCACACCTACATCAGCAGCACCATGCCGGACATAAGTTGGGACATCAGAGCCACGCAAAATAACGAGCGAAACACCCTCCATCGTGGTGGGGAAGATAAGTTTCCGACTCTCCTCCACTGACTCCAACGGTGACACACCCGCCTCCGCTAGCAGCGGCAAGGTTTCGGAGAGAATGCGCCCTTTCGTCAGCGCTATGGTGAGCTGTTCCCCTTTTGCGGGTTTCATGACCTACCTCGACTTCCTGACTATGTCAGCACCAACGGCCTGAAGCTTTTCTTCAATGCGCTCGTAACCGCGATCAATGTGGTAAATGCGATCAACATGAGTCTCACCCTTTGCGGCTAGGCCTGCGATAACCAGACTCGCCGAGGCTCTCAGATCAGAAGCCATTACGGGAGCACCATCGATACTGGACTTGCCGCGAATAATAACTGAATGCCCGTCTACCGTGATATTGGCACCCATGCGACTCATCTCATGCGCTTGCATTAATCGGTTTTCGAATATGGTTTCGGTTATGCGACCCACACCCTCTGCCACCACATTAAGGGCGGTAAATTGCGCTTGCATGTCGGTCGGAAACCCGGGATAGGGCGCAGTGATGAGGTCAACCGATGTTAGCTGCCCCTCAGTCATGTCAGCCGTAATGGTGTTGCCTTCAACCGTGACGTTAACCCCTGCATCGCGTAACTTCTCGAGTACAATGCCAAGATGTTCGGCATTCGCATTCTCGACCGTGATTCGCCCGCGAGTCGCCGCAGCCGCCACCAGAAATGTCCCAGCCTCGATCCGATCTGGCATGACGCTGTAATGACTCGCCGCTAACTCCGAGACGCCATCGATCACAAGTGTAGATGTATCATCGCCCTCGATCTCTGCCCCCATGCCTCTGAGGAACGCTACGAGATCAGTGATTTCTGGCTCGCGGGCAGCGTTGCGAAGCACGGTTCTGCCCTCAGCCAAGACCGCTGCCATGAGTAAGTTTTCGGTTCCACCTACCGTGACGGTATCAAACGTGAAGTCACAGCCTTTGAGTCCGCTCTCTGTGGTGGCAACGATGTAGCCATCACGGACATCGATACACGCACCCATGGCCTCGAATCCCTTCAAGTGCAGGTCAACAGGGCGACTTCCAATCGCACAACCCCCCGGAAAGGACACCTCCGCTTTACCGAAGCGCGCCAGAAGCGGACCCATTACAAGGATCGAGGCCCGCATAGTTTTCACTAACTCATAAGGGGCGCGCTGGTTGTTCAGTTGCGCTGCTGATACCTGTAGCGCCATGGACTCGTCGATCGCAACATCAGCGCCAAGCGCGCCCAGCAACTCGACCATCGTCGTGATGTCATTAAGGTGAGGCACATTCGATAGCGTGGACACTTTGTCCGTCAGCAGCGTAGCCGCCAATATCGGAAGCGCTGCATTCTTCGCCCCCGAAATAGGTATACGACCCTGTAGCGGCGTTCCGCCGCGGATTTGAAAGTAGTCCAACGCAGTCTGCCTGCTAGGGTGTCTTCGCGATGATATTGACCGCGTGCAAGGCGCCGCTGCGAATAAATTCGCCTAGAGGCGCATAAACTCGCTGCTGGCGCGCGACTGGTCTCAACCCCTCGAATACATCACTGACTACGGTGACTTGGCAGTGAGAGCCATCCAGTTGCACATCGATAGTGGCGCTCGGAAATTCGCCCTCGAGCGCCTCTTTAATCATGGCTTCATTCACTGTCCAAATCCTCCGGCAAGTTGGCCGAGATATCCCACTCAGCCACAACCTTAGCCACATCGCCATCAGCAGATTTCGCGGCTGCGGCGAATTGATTTTGATAGATCTGGCCCAAGTTGATGTCCGCGACAATAAGATTACGCAGTCGCCAACTGCCGTCCCGGCTTCTACCCATCTGATATCTCACGGTATAGGTCCGGTCACCCGAGCCATAGACTAATTGAGTAATCGACGCAGACCGCGCGTCAGGGTCGATCGCTTCATCATCGACAATTTCGAATTTGGATCCACTGAACGCCAGCAAGCCTTTCGCATAGGTGCGTATCAAGCCCGACTTCATGATGTCAGTGAATGACTGAAGCTGCTCTCGCAGCGCTTTGCGACCCGCATCATCGAGGGAGCGGTAGCGCGCATTGGAGGCGTAATCACCCATCACACCCTTAGCAAAGCCTCGCCAATCAATCGTCTCATCCAGAACAGCACCAATCTCGTTGTAGAAGCGGTCTGGATCGCTATCGAAATACTCGGGCGCCTCACCCACGATGGCCATGATTTGAGAGGTGGTCGATTCAATGATCGGTGTCGGCCCCGCCGAATCATTTCCAATTGCAACCGTAGTGGCTATCAAACTGAGTAAGCCGACGACGATGCTTGTAATCATTACTTTGACAGATTTCATGCGATTTTTAGCTCAAAACGTAAATTGTTGGGATGAGTCGCTCCGATTTTACCGGTGTCGGAGTCTGCTCGGCGCTCACATTGCCGTATGATACCCGATCGCTGATGCTCAGCGGTGCGTTTTTGAACCTGAAGGTCACGACTCTTATTACATGTTGGATTTTATATTCATTGCCCTGGGCCTTGCAGGCCTCGTTTGGAGCTCGGATAAGTTCGTGGAGGGCGCGGCCGCCATTGCGAATCACGCCGGCATGTCACCGCTGCTGATTGGGATGACCATTGTTTCACTGGGTACATCAGCACCTGAAATCGTTGTGTCCATCATGGCGTCGCTGTCGGGATCAGGAGAACTAGCGGTTGGCAACGCGCTGGGTTCGAATATCACCAACATAGGATTGGTACTGGGTGTTACGTTACTGATCCGAAGCATAGCCATTGATGCGAGTACGACAAAACGCGAACTTCCTCAAATGGTCATCGTCACGCTGCTTGCCGGTGCCTTGATGGTTGATGGTGTTCTCTCTATTGTCGATGGTGCTCTCCTTCTCTTCGGTCTGGTGATTTTTTTAACGCTGCTGGCTCGACGCGGCGAGACGCCTGACGGCAATGTCGATAGCAACCCCGAGCTCACGCCTCTGAAAGCCTGGGGGGTATTCTTCCTTGGCTTGGTGCTGTTGGTTATCTCGTCAAGATTACTGGTCGTTGGTGCCGTCAACATAGCGACAGCATTGGGCGTATCCGAGCTTATTATCGGATTGACCATCGTCGCCATAGGTACAAGCCTTCCGGAGCTCGCGGCATCGGTCATGAGTGCCTTGAAGGGGCACTCGGACATCGCCATTGGTGCCATCGTGGGTAGCAATGTCTTTAACTTATTGGTTGTACTCGCTGGTCCAGGGCTGTTCGGACCGCTGACGCTAAACGCTAATGTGATGAGTCGCGACTGGCCGGTGACGTTACTGACAACCGGCACCTTGATGTTATTGGCCTGGGTCGCCTACCGAAACGCCAAACACGGCAAAGCAGGGAATGGTGAACTTGGGCGAGCCTCAGGTGTCTTATTGGTTAGTATGTACACCGCTTACATTGGCTTACTTATCTTCTATCCGGACTTCGCATTGTGACCTCAGACAGTAATTCGCCAAGATCGGCTATCGAGTCTGCTAAACGCACTATCGCCATTGAGCGACAGGCCGTCGAGCAGTTAGAGGACCGAATCGACGACAGCTTTAGCAAAGCGGTAGATCTACTCGCATCCGTCGATGGACGAGTGATTGTCAGCGGGATGGGAAAAAGCGGGCATATCGGTAATAAAATTGCCGCCACGCTCGCCAGTACCGGTACGCCAGCGCAATTCGTGCACCCAGCGGAAGCTTGTCATGGCGATATGGGGATGGTCACCCGGTCAGACGCTGCGCTGCTGATGAGTAACAGCGGTACCACAAGCGAGATAACCGCCCTTCTACCACTATTAAAACGGCTCGGTATTCCGATTGTTGCTATGACCGGTAATGCTAACTCGACATTGGCGACTGCCGCTGATGTACACCTGAATATTGGCGTGCCTGAGGAGGCCTGCCCCCTCGATCTAGCGCCGACAGCAAGCACAACCGCGAACCTGGTCATGGGTGATGCGCTAGCAATCGCGCTTCTAGAGCAGAGGGGATTCACGGCCGAGGACTTTGCATTCACCCACCCCGGTGGTGCCTTAGGTCGTCGACTACTGACACGTGTAAGCGATGTGCTGGTTACAGGGAGTGATGTTCCTCGGGTAACAACGGATACCTCACTGGCTGACGCACTGATGGAAATCTCCGCCAAAGGCCTTGGCATGTCGACCGTGATAGATGCGAACGGGCATTTACTAGGTATCTTCACCGACGGTGACCTCCGCCGCGCACTCGAGCAGAAGCATGACTTAAGCACCACGCAGGTGGGTACCGTCATGTCCGCGGGCGCCAAGACCATCGATGCAGACGCACTCGCTGCTGAAGCGGTGACGCGCATGGAAAATGACAGTATCAGTGCACTAATCGTGGTGGATGAGGGCAACAGGGTCACCGGTGTCGTACAGTTATTGGCGCTATTGAAGGCGGGTATCGTATGACCGATTACGCTGATATTCGCTTGCTGGTCATGGATGTCGATGGCGTCATGACCGATGGAAAAATTACCTATAGCAGCGATGGACAGGAGCTTAAATCCTTCAACATCAAAGACGGCCTTGGGATAAAGCGCGCCCAAGCGTCGGGGATCGAAACCGCCATCATCACTGGCCGCACATCACCCATGGTTGAGCGACGCGCGCGGGAGCTGGGTATTGCTCACCTTGTTCAGGGCAGAGAGGACAAACTATCCGCCCTTTCAGATCTTGTGGATCAGATGAATCTATCGCTCGATCAGGTTGCCTATATAGGCGATGACTTGCCCGACTTGACGGCGATCGAGTCGGTGAAGTTAGGTGCGTGTCCCGCTGACGCCGCTATCGAGGTGAAATCGAAGGCTAACTGGGTATCGACCCGAGCAGGCGGCGATGGATGCGTGCGTGAATTATGCGATCTACTGGTGAGTCATAAATCCTCATGAAGTGGAGTATTGCGTTTGCCCTCATCGGCGTCGTGACCCTTCTGGCAGTTTTCGCTCGCGTTGACAGCGAATCCCCCGCAAGTAGTGCGCCGCAGGCACTGATTGAAGTCGAAATTGATCAACTGGTTCTCACCCGCTATGACAACGAGGGCAATAAACTCGAGCAAAGCAGCGCGACACATGCGATCCGACTCGAAAATCAGTCGACGACTGACCTGTCAGAGTTAGAAGTCCGGCGCCGCGACCGCCAAGGGCAAGAATGGATACTAGCCTCCCCCAACGGCACTTCAGACGCGTCGAATGACACAGTGAAACTGGAAGGCGGTGTCGTGGTCTCGCGGGCGGATGGTGTTAGCCTCCTCACCAAGACGGTAGTGGTCGATATCGCCGCAGGCAGGGCTGTCTCGACGGATAAAACACAATTGACCAGCAATAAAAGCTCGTCGGCATCAGATGGGCTTGTTATCGACCTTGAGCAGGGAACAGCAGAGCTACTGGGTCAAGTGCGATCGACATATCAGCGGAGCCAGCAGACGCCATGACATTAGGGATACAGCGCATGACCGCTCTCTTTCTCTGTCTCGCTCTCTTTGGGACAGGGACCGTGCTTGCGGCTGACACCGATCAGCCGATCGAGATATCTGCGGACAGCGCCATGCGTGAGGAGCCCTCAGGTAAGACGACTTATCGCGGCGATGTTGTGCTGACCCAGGGCAGCCTGGAAATTCGCGCCGATAGCCTAGTCTTCAGTTTCGATAGCGACAATTCGACCCTCATCACAGCAAAAGGCAACCCCGCGACACTTAAGCAGCAACCTGAAAATGCCGAGACGCCCATCGACGCCAGCGCAGAGATGATTGAATATCACGAGAAGAGTGAGCGTGTGCGTTTAGTAGGGAAGGCGAAAATCCTTCAGGATGGTGCAGTAATCGAGGGCAGTACGATCGAATATTTAGTCGGAACGCAGCGCGTCATGGCCGCCGGCTCACCCGAGATAGGTGCACCTCAACGAGTCAAGGTGACCATCCCTCCCAACTCGTTACGCGACGGTAAATAAGATGACCGAGGTGCTCTCCGCCACAGGTTTAGCAAAGGCGTACAAGGGCCGTCGTGTGGTGGATGGCATGTCGATGTCAGTGAATGCTGGCGAGATCGTTGGACTTCTTGGGCCGAACGGTGCAGGTAAAACGACCTGCTTCTACTTGATGGTTGGACTGGTAACAAGTGACGAGGGTGCGATCACCCTGTCCGGAGACGACGTCACCCGCCTACCCATCCATTTGCGCGCGCGGCGGGGACTGGGCTACCTCCCTCAAGAGGCATCCATCTTCAGAAGGATGACGGTCGAAGACAACATCATGGCGATTTTGGAAACACGGGATGATTTGTCTCAGGAAGAGCAACAAACCCAATGTGACGAGTTACTTCACGAGTTTCACATCACGCATATCAAGGACTCGCTGGGGCAAAGCTTGTCAGGTGGCGAGCGACGACGGGTTGAGATTGCACGTGCCTTAGCAACTGAGCCGCGCGTGATTTTACTCGATGAGCCATTTGCCGGGGTTGATCCTATCTCCATATCGGATATCAAGGCGATCATTACGCATCTCAAAGAGCGCGGCATCGGTGTATTGATCACCGATCACAACGTCCGGGAAACGCTCGACATCTGCGACCGCGCCTACATTGTGAGTGAGGGCAAGGTTATCGCTGACGGCGATGCCCAGAGCATTCTTAATAACGCCAAGGTTCGGAAAGTCTATCTTGGTCAGGATTTCCGCCTCTAGCACCACTGCCGGAATTGGCGCATGCAAAACCTTTGCCAACTTGATTGCCTTCCCCGATTTGAAAGCGCTAAACTGATTTTCCAATAGCGGCTTTTAGAGATCTATGAAGCAAGCGCTGCAGTTAAAGCTTGGCCAACAACTCACGCTGACACCTCAGCTTCAGCAGGCTATTAAGCTCCTTCAACTTAGCACCCTAGATCTTCAGCAGACCATTTCAGAAACACTCGAGAGCAATCCACTTCTAGACGAAGAGGAGCTGATTGCCGAACCTATCGATGACGATATACGCGAGAGCGTCGACTTCTCAGATAGCGTCAGCGACGCCGTTCCAGGGACGGAGCTCCAAGTTGATGCCGCATGGGAAGACGTCATGCCTTCTGCCGCCCCCCCCTCTTCAGGGATGAGTGCAGGATCGGATGATCTGGCTTTTGCAGAGCGTGATTCATTACCCGAGACACTCCAATCGCACCTATTGTGGCAGCTGAATCTGACTCGCTTTTCCGAGACTGACCACGCCATTGCCCTAGCGTTCATCGACGCTGTCGACAGTGAAGGCAGACTGACCCAGACCCCGGAACAAATCCATGCTGGATTGGCGCTTGATGACGTCGAAATGGATGAGGTCATGGCGGTCTTGCACCGGCTGCAACACTTCGAGCCCACCGGGGTCTTCGCCACAGACCTGAGAGAATGCCTATTGATTCAACTCCGACAGATGTCTGTCGACACACCACACCGAGATACAGCCGGCTTACTGGTAAGTCGACACATAGAGCAAATTCCGGTGGCTGATCCAAAGAATCTCGCGCGCCGGATGCGAACCACGCCCGAGGATATTCTCGGAGCCCTTACACTGATCCGAACGCTCAACCCAACGCCCGGATCAACGGTTGCCACTGAGGCTACGGAGTACATCGTTCCTGACGTTTTTGTAAAACGCGCGGAAGGAAAGTGGCGCGTCGAGCTCAACCCCGATATTGCACCCAAATTACGCATTAACGATCACTACGCGGATCTACTCAGTGCCGGCTCGTCGGCTGACAGAGACTACGCGCGGACCAGCATGCAAGAAGCGAAGTGGTTCATTAAAAGCCTGATGAGTCGCAACGAGACGCTACTCAAAGTGGCGTCGTCCATTGTCCAGCATCAACGTGCTTTTTTGGATCACGGCGAAGAGGCCATGCGCCCACTTATTCTGGCCGACATTGCGGGAGAGGTGGACCTCCACGAGTCCACGGTTTCCCGGGCAACCACTCGGAAGTATATGCACACGCCACGCGGCATCTACGAGTTGAAATATTTCTTCTCGAGTCACGTGGCCACCACTGAGGGAGGTGAGTGCTCATCAACAGCCATCAAGGCGCTAATCAAGCGCATCGTGGCTGCGGAAAACCCTCAAAAACCCTGGAGCGACGCAAAACTCTGCACTCTATTGGCAGACGAAGGCGTCGTAGTCGCTCGACGTACGGTTGCGAAGTACCGAGAGCAAATGAACATAGGACCATCTAACGAGAGAAAGCGGTTTATTTGATTATTGAAACGACAGGAGATTAGGCCATGCGATTGACCATCAGTGGACATCACGTAGAAGTAACCGACGGACTAAGGGAGCACATCTCCAAAAAACTAAGACGAGTGCAGCGGCACTGCGACACGATCGATCACATAGAATTTGTTTTGGTTGTGGAGCGGGCTAAGCACAAAGCGGAAGCAAATCTTCACCTCGCCGGAGCTGACTTCTTCGCATCCGAGACATTATCTGACATGTATCCGGCTATCGACTCGGTCATTGATAAACTCGACCGGCAAGTCACGGATCACAAACGTAAACAACGAACTCACTAAAACACACAACGGATCAAGCGATGTTTGCTTGGTCGGTATATACTTCGGGGGTCGGCTTTTGCCGGCCTTTTTAATTGGGCTGGCTTTAACATGCAGTGCTCGCCTACCGCTGAGTCAGAGCGAGCACGAGAGCACGAGAGCAAGACCATGCGAACGATTATTGTCAGTGGCACCTCCGGGTCGGGTAAAAGTTCAGCCCTTAACCAGCTGGAAGACCTAGGCTATTACTGCGTAGATAACCTCCCCATCGCACTCGTTAGCTTTCTTATTGAGCATTTCTCGCAACAGTCGTCAGCTACCCACAAGGGTTTAGCAATCTGCATCGATATCAGGACCGAGTACGCGGGGGTTACCGACTTCAGGGACTATCTGAAAACACTTCGCGAGGGCTTGGAACTACAACTCATCTTCTTTGATGCGACTTCGCAGGCATTGAGCAAACGCTTTAACGAGACCCGTCGGAAACACCCGCTGAGTAAAGACGGTCGTTCGCTGAGCGAGGCCATTGCAGCGGAGAGGGAGCTTTTGGAACCTCTGGCATCCGCCGCTGATCTCATTATTGATACCAGCGAGATGTCGCCCTACCAGCAACGAGAACTTGTGACCGAGCGCGTCGATGCGGCTGACACCAACTCGCTGTCGATTCAGGTTCAATCCTTTGGATTCAAAAAAGGTGCGCCCGTTGATGCCGATATTGTCCTGGATATGCGCATGCTGGCTAACCCACATTGGGAGCCCGAGTTACGGGCCTCTACAGGACAAGCACCAGGCGTGATCGAGTTTCTCGAGAGCCACGATCAAACGCACGAGGTTGCAAAAGACCTTATCGACATGCTGATTCGCTGGGTGCCCATGTACAAGGCAAGTCAGCGAGCCTACCTGAGCATTGCCATAGGCTGCACAGGCGGCAAACATCGCTCGGTCTATATGACAGAGCGTGTCGGAAAGGCGCTCGCCGAGCAGTTCTCAAGCGTGACAGTACTGCACCGAGATATGCCGCGATCATAGATCGCTCTCTGGTGGTATTTGTTCGTAGGGTGAAAACGGGCAAGCGGTGTTACCCTTCACGCGCGATTGAGAGGGACACACGATGGTTGATATGAGCGCACAAGCAAGCATTGCAGTGACTCGCGTCACCGATGCGTTGCGCTCGGGTACGCCCTCGGATGTCGCGTCGCTGCTGGCAGACATGTCGCCCGGTGACATCGCTCACCTCATCAGTTCCTCGCCTCCAACCACCCGCGATGAGCTTTGGGAATTGCTCGATCACGAACAGGAAGCAGACGTCCTCAATGAACTGCCCGATGACATTCGGAATAACTTCCTGGCGGAACTGCAACCCGAGGCAGTCGCCGAACTCATTGTCCAGCTAGATGACGATGATGTTGCGGACATTCTTCATGAGCTGCCTCAGGCTGATACAGACCGAATTCTTGACTCGCTAACAGAGTACGATCGTGAGCGTTTTGAAACGGTACTCAGCTACCCCGACGACGTTGCGGGCGGATTGATGAGCACCGACACGCTTACGATCCGAGCTGATCTGACAATGGACGTGGTCCTGCGCTACCTGAGACGTCATACGCGACTTCCTGAGAACACTGATAGCCTTATTGTCGTCAACCGCGATGATAAGTACGTAGGACTGTTACCGGTCAGGACGCTCCTCGTCTCGGATCCACATACTTCCGTGCGAGAGATGATGAAGACCGAGCGTGAACCACTTGACGCCATGACTTCCGCTGACGAGGTTGCGCGTCGTTTTGAACGAAATGACTGGATCTCCGCGCCCGTGGTTGACCCCGATGGTAAATTGATTGGTCGAATTACCATTGATGACGTGGTTGACGTGATTCGTGAGCAAGCCGACCACAGCCTGGCAGTGATGGCAGGTCTCGGTGACGGCGACGCATTTACGCCTGTACTAAGTACCGCACCTCAGCGGGCCATTTGGCTTGCGATTAACCTGGCGACAGCCATCCTCGCAGCATCCGTCATTGGGCTCTTCCAGGACACGATTGAGAAAGTTGTTGCGCTTGCAGTGTTGATGCCCATCGTTGCCTCGATGGGCGGCATCGCTGGGACACAAAGCCTGACGGTCCTCATTCGTGCGATGGCCATGGGTCAGATTAACGATCGAACGGAAATTTGGTTGGTGCGACGAGAAATTCTTGTGTCACTCATCAATGGTCT
This sequence comes from uncultured Halieaceae bacterium, assembly GCA_913045375.1. Taxonomy (GTDB): domain Bacteria; phylum Pseudomonadota; class Gammaproteobacteria; order Pseudomonadales; family Halieaceae; genus Luminiphilus. Next base: position 16,179 of record CAJWQE010000005.1, read on the forward strand.
ATTGTGGGCAGCAGTCATTGCCGTCATCGCTTCCTATTGGTTCAGTGACATACGACTCGGAATGATTATTGCCTTCGCGATTGTGATTAACCTGATAACTGCGGGTATTGCTGGCGCGTCTCTACCGCTGCTCTTGGATCGATTAGATATAGACCCTGCGCTCGCCGGAGGTGTGGTCCTCACCACCATCACTGATGTTGTTGGATTCTTTGCGTTTCTCGGTCTAGCGGCTTACTTCTACGGTTGAATCGCGATGTCTGACGATTTCCTTGAGGAAGATGATGACGGCTTGATCGAGAGTAAAAGTGCTCGAAAGCGTCAAATGCATGCCCTTCAAAACCTGGGAGAACAGTTAGTCGATCTCTCGGCGGCACAACTAGCAAAACTCAATATTGATAACGAGGCGCTGATCGAAGCGGTGCAATTGGCCCAACGAATATCGCATCGCAGCGGTAGACGCCGGCAAATGCAGTTTATCGGCAAACTTATGCGCAGCGCGGATGCGGAGCAGATTGCGGATGCGCTCGATGCCCTTCACGAAACATCGCGGAAGGCAAAGGCACAAGAGCGCGTTATCGAGGGTGCTAGAGATGCGCTGCTCGCCAGAGGCGACGAGGCGCTACCAGAGGTTCTCGCCATTTGGCCTCACGGTGATCGGCAATTAATCAGACAGCTCACTCGCAGCGCACACGAAGAGCGACAACGGGATCAGTCACCCACGTCATCGAGAAAACTCTTTCGTTATTTGCGCTCACTCTCCGAAGCGTTGGCTGAAGACTGACCTTCCGCCGCACCATTGTCTCTACTCGACGATAATTTGGCGTCGAATACGCGGACAAATTTAACCTCTGGCGAGCTCACGGGCCCGCTCACTGAGTACACGCCACTGGACAGACTCTTCATTTGGTCCTCAAAGACCTTACTTGCAAGATAGGCTCCCGCAGCAATGGGCAATCCACCGGCCAAGGCTGCTACCCACGGAATGTTGTCGACCAGCGGCAACGTAACAACCAGCTCAGCATCTATGTTCTCTGAGTCCATGCTGTACAGTCCACCCAAGGTCAATCTACCCCCACCATTTCGAATGGCGAATTCATTAATGGTGACCTCACCACGACTGAGGGAGAAATCGCCACTCGCGCGATCAAATGTCAGCCCCGGATCAAACAGCTGATTCACATTCGCCCGCTGAACAAGACCAGCCAAGTTAAATACCCCAATAAAGCGGAGGGGGTCTGTGGCCTGCGACGGCACTGGCAGGAATGACCCCGATGTGAGTTGAAGCTCAAGGTCCCCAGTCACTTGATTCGCTTGAAAATCGGTTGGTGCGCCGGGCCACTCAACGTCACCCACGACTCTACCCGACGAGAAGTCAACGACCGACTTTGCATCAAGGAGCGTCAACGCCTCGCCAGCACTGGGCAGTGTCAAATCAAGCGAGGCGCGCGTGGTCGAACCGTCGCCTCTTCGCCAGCTAAATTGACTCTCTGGCCCAAAGGTCACGCCATCCAGACTCCCATCAAATTGGGCCAACTCAACACTCGATTCCGAGATCGATGCGTCGAAAGAGAGCGAACCCAGGTCTTGCCCTTCAAACATCAGAGAATCAACAGCGATCTGCATCGCCGGCCAGGAAGCCGCAGCTGGGTTGTCCGATTCGACATCCAACGTCGCGACATTGATGGTTGGTAGTGAATCGAGAGAGAGCGACTCAATCTGGATATTCAGCTGCGCTTCAGGGCCATCGAAGTCAATTTGTGCCTTGATAAAATCGCCGGCAAGGCCCAATGATGTTAGTCCTCCCTCGTACTGCCCCGTGGAGGAGAACGCACCAAAATCTGTCTCACCTAACGCGAGCCGGTCCACGGAAAAATCACGCCAGACAATCGCCGGGAGACCCGGGTTGCCGCCGCTTCTGAAGCGGGCTTGTGTGTCTGCCCAAGCGCTGATATCGAGCTCTTCCAGACGGCCTGAAATAACCGTCGTACCTGCGTCAACGTCATCGAGTGTGAGCTCCGGTCTCACCTCCCCGATCGAGGCCAATGCCCGCCATGTATCCTCGGTGTCTTGCGCTATTGCGAGAGACAGATTGTTTGAATACGTGGCATCGATGGACAGTGCATCAGAAATTCTCAGGTCGATGTCCAGCGATTCGCTTTGCTCCCGCGCTTTGTTAAATGGGGGGGGAAGACCGACGGCCAAACCATCGAGGTCAGAAGCAATGTTGAGCGCCACGCCCTCTCCGGCCTGAAACACGATATCGAAGGCTGAACTGCCGTCGAGCAAGCCGTCAGGAACGGTAACACCCAACAGCCGATTGACATCGGCCCCTCCGAGGCGCGCGGAAGTGGCGATGGAGAAGCCTTTTTGAGATAACCCCAAATCGTTCGCATCGAGGTTCAGATCAAGAAGGATGTCTTGATTTTCAAAGCGCGCTGCCAGCGAGCCATCCGCAATACCTCGAGGGTACTCATACACAAACTCACCCTTAACCCGCTCTAGCTTTATAGGAGGAGTGGGGACGGACACGGTGGCCTCGCTGACTTCAACCCTCGTGGAGATGGTAGGGATTTTCGGTGCACCCTTAATGGGTATCGAGAGATCGAAATAACCGCGAACTCGACCATCGACCGTGAGATCTCGTAACTCACTAGCCACTCGCTCAGGTACGTAAGGAATACCAGCAACCTGCTCAACTGCAACCGGCAATGTGCCATCGATCGTAGCCTGCGCCGTCAGCATGCGAATGGTGTCCCGTTTACCTACTTGGACAAGCCCTTCGCTGATATCCAGACCACCAACCAATGCCGAATCCACATCGAATGTCACCAGCCCGTTATCAATCCCAACATGGCCGATGAGCGACTCCGCGGGAGGCAGCCCCGGCATCATGGTAACGGCATCAAGATCAGCTAAAGCTGACAGCTGAATGGATCTGAGCGGAAAATCGACCTTACGGACTCCACCCCTCAGGATAAACCCGATCTGAGTTGCCTCACCCGTGCCAAGCGATGTTTGCATCCATCGATAGGCATCAGGGTCGATGGTCATTGGTGTGAAGGCCAGTGCTCGCGATGCGGGAGCTCGACGAGAGCCAAGGACCACGTTAAGCGTTGGCGAACGACTGGATGCCTGTGAAAACGGAATTTCACCCGTCAACAGGGCCATCGCCTCAAAATCGTCTGCTCGAGCGGCAGCGCGTCCATTTCTGATCACAACCTGATCATCGGTGAGACCAAAATCGATAACGGCATTTACATTCCCCAGTTGCATGGGGTCAGGGAATTGCGTGGGAATCCCCAGCGTTAAATCGCTGCTATTGATCTGTAGTTGACCAGCATTGCCGGATAGCCTTAGCGAGCCTGAAAGTCCGCTGATGCCCGGAAAAGGCGTGTCTTCCTGTACGAAAATATCATCAAAATCTACCGCCACCCGCTGAATAGATTCATCAGAGAGCGAACCACTAAGGCTGAGGGCATTGATGGTCCCTGAGATCGATGCGGCCACCAAAGGCTCTCTCGCAGAGTCTGGAATCAGGCCAGCCTCTAGTAATAGCTCCGCGCTGGAGGCCAAATCCAGGTCATTGACCAGAAGCTCCCAGCCAGTGGTCGTTAAACCCACGTTAATATCATTAAACTGGACGGGGCCTTGCTCAAGTGTCACCGCTGCCTGAGCGATGTTGACCCAGGACTGGTCGCTCTCCAATGTCGCCGTACCGTTCACTGAGAAGGCAATACTGGGTAGTCGTACATCCGACGCAGGGAAAAGAGCGTCGCCCGTGACCTCAAAGACGGTACTTGCCTGTCCCGCTGACGCGTCGGTCCAAAAGAGAAGATCGCTAGTTCCCGACATATCTGCGCCAAAAAACTCCGATATCGACCCCATATCATCGGATGACACCCGCCCGCGCAGCGATCCGGTAAATCGAGACAAATCGAGGGGATTGCCTATCCCCGCACCAACGATGCTGACTGTTAAACCGCCATCACCCGTCGCCAATAGCTGGAGTTTTCGGTCACTGCCATCTCGCCTAAGGTCAAGATCGACCACAAGCTCCAGGGCTCGCTCGGTGTCAGACAGCTCGCGAAGCAAAGAGACCCGCATAGTTTCAAGCGCCAAACGTTCGATCTCAGTCGCAAAGACACTCGGGTCGATGGGTACAACAATACCGGTAGCTTCATTAGTTAATCTCGCGGGAATAGCGACATCACTTGCGCGCATCTCAGCGAGAATCAGCTGACGCTGTAACAGCGAACGCCAGGGGTTGAGCGTGACCTGAAGACGCCCGGCAGAAAATACACTGGTGGCGGTCTTCCTATTGCGGATATTCAGATCCTCGAGGGCCAGCTTGGGTCGAAAACCCTCCATTTCCGCGGTAATTCCACCAACCTGTGCATCAAAACCAGTACGAGACTCAATCTCAGCAACGAGTGAGGTTTTGACGGCGGGCAGCAACGGCACCAAGGCTGTGGCAAGGCTGACCACAACCGCAATCAAGACAAGAAGAGCAATGGCAGTGCGCCAAATCAAGCTTCCTAACGCACGATAGGCGCGCTCAAACACGGGGATCTCCAAGGCTCGTCGTAATGCCGGCTGCCTCTAGCAACGTGCGAGTCTCAGTCAAGGGCAACCCCACCACACCGCTATAGCTTCCCTCTAGTCGCTTAACAAAACTCCCGGCCAAACCTTGAATGCCATAGGCCCCGGCCTTGTCCCAGGGCTCATCAGTCGACAGGTATTGTGCAATCAGCTTCGATGAGAGCTCAGCGAACTCAACGCGGGTAGTAATTAGCTCAGTTGTAACAACCACATCTGACATAAGCGTCACCGATGTCATCACCTCATGCGTTAGACCGCTTAATGAGCGCAACATTCCCTCAGCATCGGCAAAAGAGTCGGGTTTGTGCAACACGCGACCATGACACACAACCGTCGTATCGGCGCCGAGCACCACACTACCCGGCACCCAGACCCTGGCCGCTTTTTCCGAGGACATGCGACAGACGTAGTCAGCAGGGAGCTCGTCGCAGAGCATTGCCTCGTCAATATCGGCGGCTTCACACTCGAAAGCGGGTACCAGCATACGCAAAAGTTCGCGCCGCCTAGGGCTGGCGCTGGCCAGAATGAGCCTCATAGCAGTTGCCCAATCCGGAAACGTGCGGTATCGATGAGCACGTTAAAAGGCCGCCACAGCAAGGCTGAAACAACGACCGCAATCAGATAACCAAGCCCATCAGGTGGCACGCCCACAGCCGCTAGTACCACCCGCTGCAGTGCGACCGAAATGCCGAGTAGGAGAAAAATAACCGCCGTTTGCGATATCCAATCAAGCTGTCGAATGGTGTAAATATTATGGAGCAAAACATAAGCCACTATCGACAGACCCATTGACGCGGCACCCACAGGCGAGCCTTCAATTAAGCTGATCAAAATACCCACTGAAAACGCAAAGATAATGCCCACTCGCGCGGGCGAGGACAAAACCCAGTAACAAACACAAAGCTCGAGCAATCGTGGCATGACTATCCGTAGCTCGATTGCATTCGCTGCTTGAAATAACAGGCCAGCCAGAATGACCGAGGCTATAACTGAAAAACCGATATTGCTCTCGTCTCTCACGCCGCTACCTCATTCCGACTAGGGCGCGTCAGTGGATGTAAGAATAAGTACGTGACTCTCGACATCCAAGGCAGCTGAAGTTTGGAGTGTCACTGACAAATAAGCAGCATCGCCAGAGGTCGTTGTCTCTCGGGTGCGGCCCACGGGATAGCCAGCAGGGAACCGCTCACCCAAACCGGACGTCACCCAGAGATCACCTGAACTCACGTCAGACGTGCTGGCAAGATTACGAATCACAAGTTGATCCAAACGACCCACGCCCTCTGCGATCGCTCGCTGCCCCGTACGATTATTCAAGACCGGAATACCGTGTTGCAGATCGGTGACCAACAGGGCTCGGCTTGCCGTTCGACCCACTTGAACAATCTGGCCCATGACGCCCTCCGCGTTCAGAACCGGATGGCCAACATCGACCCCTTCATCCCGCCCTCGGTCCAGCGTAAGCAAATGGCGATTCACGTCAGGCGAAACAGCTACGATCCGAGCGACGGTCATGGTTGCATCCTCCGCAACCGGCGAGTTGAGTAGCGCGCGGTATCGCATATTCTCAGCGGTGAGAGCCTCCATGCGCTGGGCGCGCGCGCTCAGAATGAGATTTCTGTCCTCCAGCGCTTGAATTTGCTCACGCATGGACGCGCGACTTTCCAGATACTCTGCCGCCGTTTGAAAAAAACGCTTTGGGACGTCAAGGGTGTAGAAGGAGACCTCGGATAGGTCTGCGCCCAAACCTTCCACTTTTCCCATGATGGGAGAGTCGCGAAGAAACGCAACCAGCGCCCAAGCAATGCCCAGCACGACAAGGAGGCGGATCGTAAGGAAACGTGGCTTGGAGAAAAGGCTGCTGATGATCTGTTCCTCGTTCTAAATCGAACCTAGAAACTTACTCAGTCGACATAAGATCCAATGAGTAATTGTCCATCAACTCTAGCGCCATACCGCCCCCTCTCACAACGCAGGTTAGCGGATCCTCAGCGATGAGTACTGGCAGACCTGTCTCTTCAGCAATTCGAGCATCCAAATCACGCAATAGAGCACCACCACCCGTCAGAACAATACCGGTCTCGGCGATATCTGCGGCAAGCTCAGGCGGTGACTGCTCCAAAGCCATTCGAACAGCGCGGATGATGGCATCGACAGGCTCCTCGAGCGCTGTCATCACATCGGTACTGTTGAGCGTAAAGGTACGCGGCACACCTTCAGCAAGGTGTCTGCCACGAACATCGATTTCTCTCTGCTCACTACCAACCCAGACACAACCAACTTCTTGCTTAATTCGCTCGGCGGTAGAGTCACCTATCAAACAGCCAAAGCGACGACGAACATGAGCCACAATCGCTTCGTCAAAACGGTCGCCACCGACTCGGATAGAGTCGCGATAGACGACCCCACTGAGCGATATAAGCGCAATCTCGGTCGTGCCACCGCCAATGTCGACAACCATACAGCCGACTGCTTCGTCGACCTTCATACCCGCGCCAATCGCGGCTGCCATAGGCTCTTCGATCAGTCGAACATCCCGCGCTCCTGCACCTTCCGCCGATCGTCTAATGGCCTCACGCTCAACTTGGGTTGACAAGCAGGGGACGCAAATAAGCACGCGCGGACTTGGGCGTAGCCACGACGAGTGGGTGTCATGTACTTTCAGGATGAAGTGCTGAAGCATTTTCTCCGTCACTTGGAAGTCAGCAATCACACCGTCTTTAAGGGGACGAATCGCAGTGATGTTACCGGGTGTTCTGCCCAGCATGCGCTTAGCCTCGGTACCAACGGCCTCTATGGACTTCTGACCATTGTGAACTCTGATAGCAACAACTGAGGGCTCATCTAGGATGATACCGCGATCTTTGACGTAGATCAGTGTGTTGGCCGTGCCGAGGTCGATCGACAGATCGGTTGAGAACATACCCCCTAAACGCTTTAACATGTCTTTTTAGCCTGTGGACAAATACGCCTTTGCCACCGTTAAGAGCGAGCCTCCCTCGCTACAAAACCCCAGGCTAAACCCAGGATGTCCTCGTATCGAGGGACCGGTGCGGTTAGTTGTTGAAATGTAACAATGCGATAGTTTTTGAGCAAGCTGGAAGTGTGTTAGTTTGCGCTCTCCAAACCACCTATTAGGCATTTATCGTGACTGATGCAGCAACCGTCAGAGATGTCGCGGCGTTAGCACGTCTTGCGATCTCAGACCAAGACATCGAAAACGCGACAGCGGAATTCAATCAGACCCTTGCGCTGTTTGACGCACTCAGTTCGGCTGATACGACCGATGTCGCGCCCATGATCAACCCACTCGATAGTGCGCAGCGCCTTAGAGTAGATAGTGTAGAAACCTTGGTCGACAGAGCGGGTTTGATGCAAAACGCACCTGCCAGCGAAGAGGACTACTTTCTGGTCCCGAGAGTACTCGACTGATGACAGAACCGTTCGAGACGATTTCCTCGCTGGCAAAACAGTTAGATGCCGGACGTGTCTCTTCACGGGAACTGGTGGAGGATGCGATTGCGCGCACTGAAACGTTAAACTCAGCGCTTAACGCCGTTATTGCTCTGGATAAGCCAGGCGCTCTGGCGGCGGCAGACAAAGCCGATAAGGCTCGAGCAGATGGCTCAACCTCACCGTTACTTGGTGTGCCCATGCTCCACAAAGACATTTTCTGCACACGCGGCGTGCAAACATCGTGCGCTTCAAAAATGCTCGCAGACTTTGTACCGCCCTACGATGCTACCGTTGTAAAGAAGCTTGATGCCGCAGGCATGGTCAGTCTGGGCAAATGCAATATGGATGAGTTCGCCATGGGCTCATCGAACGAGACTAGTTTTTTCGGAGCAGTAAAGAATCCATGGGACCTTAATCGGGTCCCCGGTGGATCTTCTGGCGGTTCAGCCGCGGCCGTTGCTGCCGGCCTGGCACCGCTGGCAACAGGGACAGATACCGGCGGTTCGATTCGCCAGCCTGCGGCGCTCTGTGGCATTACAGGCCTAAAGCCCACCTACGGACGAGTATCTCGCTACGGCATGATTGCCTTTGCTTCCTCCATGGACCAAGCAGGCCCTATGGCGAGGACTGCCGAGGACTGTGCGTTAGTCCTCAATGCGATGGCCGGTCACGACCCGCTTGACTCAACCTGTGCCGATATTTCAGTGCCCGACTACTCGGCAGGACTCGAGCAAAGCATAGAGGGGCTGCGTGTCGGTATTCCAAAAGAGTTTTTCTCCAGTCATCTAAATGATGGTGTTGCCGCGACTGTTACCGCTGCCATCAAAGAGCTGGAGGCCGCCGGTGCTGTGATCGTTGATGTCTCGCTACCTTCCACAGATCTGGGCGTTTCGACCTACTACGTCATTGCACCGGCCGAGGCTTCGGCAAATCTGTCTCGGTATGACGGCGTAAGATACGGTTATCGTTGCGACAATCCATCTGATCTTCAAGATCTCTATTTGCGATCGCGCACTGAGGGCTTTGGTGAAGAGGTCAAACGACGAATTCTGATCGGCACCTTTACCTTGTCCGCCGCATCGTATGACCAATACTTCATGAAGGCACAACAGGTACGTCGCCTAATTGCTGACGAATATGAATCCGTCCTCAATGATGTCGATGTCATTGCCGGGCCATCTGCACCCAATACTGCGTTTGTTCTCAACGACGGCTCTAAGTCGATAACCGACATGTACATGGAGGACGTCTTCACCATTGGCGCCAATCTCGCGGGACTACCCGCCATCAGCGTCCCCGCGGGCCTAGTCGACGGACTGCCCGTTGGCATGCAACTCATAGGTTCGCGGTTTGGTGAAGCACAACTATTGAACATAGCCCATCAATTCCAGAGACGAACCGATTGGCACTCGCTCACACCGGATCTTGAGGGCCTGACGGGATGAATTGGGAAAAGGTAATGGGCCTAGAGGTGCATCTGCAGCTCTCAACACACTCCAAGATTTTTTCATCTTCGGCCACGGCCTTCGGTGCTGATGCCAATACCCAGACCAACCCTTTAGACATGGCGCTGCCAGGGACCCTGCCGGTTTTGAATCACGCTGCCGTGAGTCAAGCGATCGTTTTTGGCCTCGGTGTCGGTGCTGAAATCGGCAAAGTATCACGCTTCGATCGAAAGAATTACTTCTACCCCGATCTGCCTAAAGGCTATCAGATATCCCAATTTTTCGAGCCAATCGTCAAAGAAGGTGTCTTTGATGTACCACTAGAGGATGGGTCAATTTTTCCGGTCAGAATTCTCCGCGCTCACCTCGAGGAGGATGCGGGAAAATCGGTACACGATGCCATTCCCGGACACACAGGCATTGACTTGAATCGCGCTGGGACACCACTACTTGAGGTCGTTACCGAACCTGATTTTCGAACGGCAGAGCAAGTTGTGGCCTATTTGAAGGCACTGCATGCGCTCGTCACCTATCTTGGAATTTCCGATGGCAACATGTCGGAGGGATCGATGCGATGCGATGTCAATTTATCGCTGCGTTTGGAAGGGGAAACAGAGTATGGCACCCGCACAGAGCTGAAGAACATCAACTCGTTCCGATTTATCGAGCGCGCCATTCATGTCGAAGCCGAGCGACAACAAGATCTTTTGGAAAGTGGCCAGAGTGTGGTTCAAGAGACACGATTGTTCGATCCAGATAAAGACGAAACTCGGTCCATGCGGTCGAAGGAAGTGGCCAATGACTATCGCTATTTCCCAGACCCGGATTTACTGCCTATTGTCATCGACGATGCAACCATTGAGCGAATTCGTGACGCCCTGCCCGAGTTACCTGCCGTTAAACGCGGTCGATACACTACCGAACTGGGCTTGAGCCAGTACGACGCCAACCTGCTCACCCAAGATCGTGCCACAGCTGAGTTCTTTGAGGCCTGCTGTGCTACCTCGAATAACCCCAAGGCCACAGCAAACTGGATGCTCGGCGATTTGAGCGCCGCGTTGAATAAAGAAGGGCTGGCAATCTGTGGGTGCAAGGTCACACCCGAGGGACTCGGTTTGCTGATAAAGCGAATCGATGACGGAACGCTCTCCAGCAAAATGGCGAAGACCGTCTTCGAAGGCCTGTGGGCTGGCGAACCCGATGTCGACCGTATCATTGAAGATAAAGGCTTAAAGCAAGTCAGTGACAGTGGTGCACTGGAAACCATCGTGGACGATCTCATCGCTAACAACCCAGCACAAGTTGATCAATATCGTGCAGCCGATGAGGGCAAGCAGAAGAAACTGATTGGCTTTTTCGTAGGGCAGGCAATGAAGGCCTCAAAAGGTCAGGCGAACCCACAATTGCTGAACCAACTACTGAAACAGAAGTTAGGCTAGATACGCTCGCCTTAGACGTCCTGAACTCGGCCCTTCATGAAGCGCTCTCGATTTTCTCGCTTCTTGTCCTCGCTCTTGCGCAACAGCACATAAACGGAGCCCGTGCCGCCGTGCTGTGGTTGCGCCGAATGAAAAGCCTGAACGTCTTCCACATCCCTGAGCCAGCGATTGACGTAGCCTTTCAGTACGCCTGAGCCTGACTTTTCCTTGTTGCCGAAGCCCTTACCGTGGGTAATCAGCAGGGTTCGCAACCCCAGTCGCCGCGCCTCCTTAAAAAATGACCAGATCTCGGTCCGGGCCTCTGCCACCGTAAAACGGTGTAAATCGAGACGGGCTTCAATGTCGTAATGACCCAGCCTCAACTTGCGGTAAACACCGTTTTGAATGCCTGGCCGCTTAAACTCAAGTACGTACCATGCGTCGAGCGGCGGCACACCATCATCCGGCAGATGATTATCGCTGCGCGCACCCGACTGAGTGGCCGCCTGCCTTCGCTGACTGACATCGACCGCCTCGGTTTTTACAAGTCGCTCACGTGGCTCGCGCTTTAGTGGTGTTACGCCACTCATTTCGCTCGCAAATAGGTCATCGTCTTGCATGTTCGTGTTTCCGACATCAGCTGCCGTAGTATAGTCACAGGACTGACGTTTTGGTGTCAGTCGTGGCAAGTAACGAGGTGGAATAACAAGTCATGTCCGGATTACTCAAGGGAGTCGGTTATTTTTTTCGCGGCATGACCATGCTGATCCAGCCGGGACTGCGGCGATTCGTCATCATCCCACTGCTCGCAAATATCGCTGTATTTGCCTTGATCGCCGGCAGCCTTTATCAACTGATGTCAGGTTTTTACATCGACATTACCGGCGAAATCACAGGAACGTTGAGCTTTCTCACATGGATCGTCACTCCGATTATTTGGTTGGTCGGGACGTTACTCTCAGGCTACCTGTCTATTTTCATCGTGTTATTTTTGACCTCCCCCTTTCATGGGTTACTCGCTGAAAAAGTGGAGGAGCAGGTAACAGGCGAAGCCATTCAGAACGAAAGCTCGGTAGTTCAGGTCGCCCTATCCGTCCCGCGAGGCTTTCTGCGCGAATTACAAAAGCTGTTTCACTACCTGCCTATGGCCTTACTGGTCGTCATCATTAGTGTCATACCGGGACTTAATTTCGCGGCGCCATTTCTCTGGATCATCCTTGGGGCGTGGATGATGTCACTGCAATTTATCGACTACCCCATGGATAACCATCGACTCGCGTTCAGGGAAGTACGCGAGGCCTGCAGTGCGCGGCGCGGAACGTCGATCGGGTTTGGTGTCATTGTTGCGTTTGTATCGGGAATTCCGATACTCAACCTCGCACTCATTCCTGCAGCGGTAGCGGGCGCTACCTTGTTATGGTGCGATGAGCTCCGTCACCTACGTTAAGAAAACGCGGGCCAGTCAATAGTCAATCGATAACGAACGAAGGTCCACTGCTGACGGTCAGTCAGCCAGAAGTTCCTCGGGAACCTGGGTGCATTTTAGTGACTCACCCAACAAGGCTTCGATTTCCGGCAATAAGAAAGCGTCGTCTTCACTGGCAAAACTGATAGAGACACCCTTTTCACCCGCTCTGCCCGTTCGCCCAATACGGTGTACGTAGTCTTCGGGGTCTTCGGGTAGATCGTAATTGACCACGTGGCTTACGCCATCGACGTGAATACCTCTCCCTGCCACATCGGTCGCAATCAGCACGCGCAGCTTGCCAGACTTGAATCGCTCCAAGGTCTTAGTGCGTTTTACCTGAGCAATCTCACCCGACAAGATGCCGCAGTCGAGGCCCTGTTTTTGCAGACGCTCATGGACTTTCCGTACAACGTCTCTTCGATTAGCAAAGACAATGACTGAAGTCGCCTCGGGCGTTGCAAGAATGCGCTTTAGCACATTCAGGCGATCGCGACTCTCCAGAAGATAGACACGCTGATCGACATTTTCAGTCGCCACTCGCTCCGGTTCGATCTCCACCGTGATGGGATCGAACGTCCACTGTTGTGCCAAATTCATAATGTCCTGACTGAAAGTCGCCGAAAACAGGAGCGTCTGACGGTCTTCCTTGCGCGGAGTCGATCGAACGATGCGTTTCACCTGAGGGATGAATCCCATATCGAGCATTCGGTCTGCCTCATCGAGGACCAGTGACTCGACGCGATCGAGATACATATCGCCGCGCTGGATAAAGTCAATCAGCCTTCCCGGTGTCGCGACCACAATATCGGTGACCCGATCATTCACCTTCGCCAGTTGCTTCGCGTAATCCGCGCCACCGATAAGCGTGACCGTCGACAGGCCGGTGTACTTTCCAAGTTGTCGCGCGTCATCGGCAATCTGCATTACCAACTCGCGCGTCGGCGCTAAAATAACGGCGCGGGGCTCAGCCAGATAGCGCTCTCCCTCAATGGGGTTGTTCAGCAGGTCATTGAACAGCGTTATCAAGAAAGCTGCCGTTTTTCCCGTACCCGTCTGCGCTTTACCAATCGCGTCGTGCCCTTCCAATGTGTGGGGCAAAATTTGAGCCTGAATAGGCGAACATTTCTCGAAGCCCAAGCCCTCAATTCCGCGCATAAGCGAGGGAGCAAGGTCGAGACTGCCAAACGATATATCGGGTAACTGAGCAGCTGAATTATCAAGTGCTCCAAGGGCTTGTTCGCTCAAGGGTTCATGAGTCCTTTCTTCAGAGGTGCGCGAGCATAGCACACTGAACTGGGGGTGCCCGCGTTATTCGCATGACGGGATACGGCAACGGTTGAAGCACGTGATACAGTGCGACCCTAACTGCGAGACAACCATGAATCATCCAACCCCCACACTGCGAGCAGAGCTAAGTCAGTTTTGGCGAATCGGCTGGCCGCTGCTGATTGCGCAAACGGCACAAATGGGTACCGGCGTTGTGGATACCATCATGGCTGCCCGATTCGGCGACAAAGACCTTGCCGCCATTGCCATCGGGTTTAACATCTGGCTTCCGCTTTACCTCGTGGTGTTGGGCGTCATCTTTGCCTCCTCCACCATCATTGCGCAGGATTTTGGTGCGGGTCGAATACAACGCATTCGGGACCATCTACCGCAGACCTTGTGGGTGTCTGTATTTCTCAGCTTGATCGTCGCGCCTATCTGCTATTACAGCCACCTCGGTTTACCGTGGCTCGGCATCGATGAGTTAACGGCAGAAAAATCCAGCGAATACATCAAAATGGTGGCGTTTGGCTTCCCGGCGATTGGGATATTCATGGCCCTCCGTTATCACATGCAAGGGGTGGGAATCACGTCGCCATTTGCCGTGGCATCGGTCATTGGTTTCATCGCCAACATACCGCTTAATTACATATTCATCTTCGGTTTTGGCGACATCCCGGCCATGGGTGCTCAAGGCTGTGGCATAGCGACGGCCATTTCAATGTGGCTGTCTGCCCTTATCATCACTCTTTATGTACTGACCAAAAAGTCACTACAGCAATACATGCCGCCGCTGCGGCCAGTGGCGCCTGACCCAACCACGATTAAAGAGATACTAACCATTGGCGCTCCTGTAGGTGCTACGTTCTTCCTCGAGACTGCGGTCTTCGCCGGTATTGCGCTCCTGGTCTCGTCGCTGGGTGATGTTGCAATTGGCGCGCACCAGATCGCATTCAATGTCTGGGACATGTTTTACATTCCAATGCTCGCTATCGGCTCTTCAATGGCAACCCGAATGGGGCACGCATTGGGAGCCCAGGATCAGCAGGGGGTCTTCATGGCCTTAAAGGCGGGCATTCTGTGTTCTGGCGTCATCAGCGTCACCACCATGATTATCTTGCTGTCGTTCCCCACCGCCATTGTCGGGATTTACTCCGACTCTCAGGATATCTCCTTACTTGCAGTTCGACTGCTCAGTTTTGCTGCGCTATTTGTGATCATTGACGCAGTACAAATCGTAGGGTCTTTCTCCATGCGAGCCTATAAGAAAACACGGTTTCCCTTTATCGCCAGTATGGTTGCCTACTGGCTGATAGCACTTCCGCTCGGCTACTACCTTGGCATTATGAATGCAGACAACGCTTTCGATGGCGCCGCTGGTTTTTGGGTGGGGATCATCGTGGGAGTCGCAGTGGCATCGGTCATGATCGCCGTGCGTCTAGTCTTGTTACTTCGCCAGCCGATTCCAACCGGCTTCACACCTGACTACGACGTATGACATCCCTGTCGCGGCGTTACCGCAAGCCTGTCGATTCGCTGCTGCATAGCGTCGTAGATGCGCAAGACACCCCACTCAAGCGGTTGGCCTGATAAAAACATCAGGGCATCCTGTGCCTGCCAAGCGGCGATAACCCCGATTACAGGACCTAGAATGCCCTCGTTACGGCAGTCATAGCCTCGGCTGTCGTCTTCGCTTGGTGCTAAACACTGGTAACAGCCTTCTGCTCTCGACTGACTAAAGGATGCAACCTGCCCGTGAAGCCGCGTGGCCGCGCCCATAATCCAGGGCTTTTTTGCATCACGAGTCAAACGCTCAATTGCATGACGTGATGCAAGGTTGTCGGTCGCATCAATCACAATATCCACATCACCGAGTAACTCAGCATCGGACTCGGCATCGTCACCAAAGCTCCGGAGAGCGCTAGTCACTGCGATATCTGAATTGAGCGACACAAGCTGATTTTGGAGAGCCTGTGCTTTCGGTTGATGAATATCGCTCTCGCGAAAGGCCAGCTGACGATGGAGATTACTCAGCTCAACGCTGTCCGCATCGACCAAGGTCAAGTTACCGACGCCTGCACCCGCAAGGAACAGGGCTACCATCGATCCCAAACCGCCACAGCCAACGACTAGCACTGAGCCTCGCCGAATATTTTCCTGACCCACCAGATCGATTTCCGGCAACAGAATTTGCCGCGAGTAGCGCTCGAGTACTTCGTCATTCAACACTGCCAACACCCTCCTGTTACTCGAGGCCGGCCGGCTAGATCATGCCGAAGGCTTACCTTTGAAAATCCATTCAGTTCGAGGATCGACCGGACATCCGCTGCCTGATCATAACCGTGCTCGATCAAAAGCCAACCACCGGCCTCCAAGTGATCAGGCGCGTTGGACGCTATCTCCCGAATCGAGGACAGTCCATCTCCTTCGTCGGTCAGGGCCGTGTTGGGCTCAAATCGTAAATCCCCTTCCAGTAGATGGCCATCATCAGCCGCGACATAAGGGGGGTTCGATACGATGAGAGCCCAGCGTCTCTTCGCTAAGGCATCGAACCAACTCGATTCAACAAACTCAACAGGTAGCCCCAGATTTTCCGCATTCTCTCGCGCAACGCGCAACGCCAATTCACTGACATCGCTGGCGGTTACCGACAGGTGGGGCAAATCGTGCTGGACCGCAAGCGCAATAGCACCGCTTCCGGTGCCCAGATCGAGCATTGACTGCAGGTCATGATGAGATGCGAGTTCCGCAGCCCACTCCACGAGCAACTCCGTCTCAGGTCGAGGAATAAGTACATCGCGCGTGACTTTAAGTTTCAGCGACCAAAACTCTCGATGACCTAAGAGATAGGCCAATGGCACCCCTTTGAGCCGTTCCTTGGACATTGAAGAAAACGCCTCAACAATATCTGTCGGAAGCTCATCATGGTCGTGAGCAATCAGCCAACTGCGTTCATCCCTCCCGAGACAGTGCAGTAGCAGCAACTCCGCATCGCGGTAGTCGGTGCCAAAGGAACGCAGCGCTTCTTTGACTTTCATTGGATGAGTTTCACTGGCTGGCACCGATTGGGTTGCTCTTCACACAAGACGTCACTAGGGAACTTAATGTAGTCCTCGCCATGGCTTTCACCACAGACCTCCCCACGGCCCTCACTCTTCGCCTAGGGCGGCGAGCAAGTCTGCCTGATGTTCCTGACGCAACGGTTGAATCACGGCGTCTAGGTCACCCTCGACCACTTCATCCAGTTTGTACAACGTGAGGTTAATCCGATGATCGGTAACGCGCCCCTGAGGGTAGTTATAGGTTCGGATGCGGTCCGAGCGATCGCCCGTACCCACCAGGTTTCGTCGCTCTTCCGCCTGCTCAGCCGCAAGCTGCTGCTCACTTGCCGAGGCAAGTTTGGCCTGTAACAGTGACATCGCCCGAGCACGGTTTTTGTGCTGTGAGCGCTCATCTTGACACTCAACCACGATACCCGTGGGAATGTGTGTCAGACGAACCGCCGAGTCCGTTGTATTGACGTGCTGACCGCCCGCGCCAGAAGAACGGTAGGTATCGACCCGCAAATCCTCTTTGCGAATTTCCACTTCCTCGACCTCGTCAGGTTCCGCCATCACAGCGACCGTGCATGCAGACGTATGAATCCGTCCCTGAGACTCTGTCTCGGGTACACGTTGCACCCGATGAGCGCCGGATTCGAACTTGAGATGCGCGTACACAGCTTCGCCTGCAACCCGCGTGATCAATTCCTTGTAGCCACCGTGTTCGCCGGGGCGCTCTGAGATAACTTCAACCGACCAACGCTTACTCTCTGCATAGCGGCTGTACATGCGAAACAAGTCACCGGAAAAAATGGCTGCCTCGTCGCCGCCCGTACCCGCACGAATCTCCAGAAACACATTGCTCTTATCCTTGGGGTCCTTCGGCAACATCAATACTTGCAGCTCGGCTTCAGCAGAGGACATGTGGCTCTCAGCCGCACCAATTTCCTCTTCTGCCATCTCTCGCACATCAGGATCACTGTCTTCGAGCATCAACTGTGCTTCAGCCAGATCATCCTTCGCTCGGCGGTATCCATCGTAGACCTTCACGACGTCATCGAGTTGGGCATACTCCTGCGACAAAGTTCGGAACTTATTGGGGTCTGACGCAGTCTCGGCGTCCGCAAGTAAAGCCGCCACCTCTTCATGACGATCACATAGCGATTCGAGCTTGGTAACAAGCGACGTCTTCACAATAAACTGCCCTTATCGAACTATTGTAGGGTCGACGAGCCGTCTGATGGGGTGGATGCGGGCACGCCGAGTAACTCTGCTGCACGCGAGACATTAACACGATCGCCTTCCTTTGCGATCTGCTTGAGACCCGCTGTCGGCGCGTGGATAAGCTTGTTGGTGAGATCACGCGATAATCGAGTCATCACCTCCTCCGGTGATTTGCCGCTCTCCAGTGCCTTCAATGCGCGCTCAAGTTCTGCCTGCTGAATGGCCATTGCAGATTCGCGATAATTCCTCACGACATCCGCCGAGGCACGCTGCAACCATGTGGCTTCAACCTCGACCACGCCCTCTTCGACGATTTTGTCGGCTTTGTTGGCCTCATGGCTTCGCAATCGAACGTTCTCTTCGACGACGTCACGCAAATCATCAACTGTGTACAGATAAACATCGGACAGAGAGGCTACCTGCGGCTCGATGTCTCGAGGCACGGCCAAGTCGATCAATAGAGCCGGACGGTAACGCCGCGCCTTGATCGCCTCCTCGACTGCGCCCTTCCCCAGAATGGGGAGCTGACTTGCGGTCGAGCTAATCACAATATCGGCGCTGGGCAGCCGCTCAGTGACGTCAGCGAGAAGAATCGCCTCAGCACCGAACTGATCTGCCAGCGTTTCTGCTCGTTTGAGTGTCCGGTTGGCCACAATCAACTTACCCAAGCCCGCCTCATTCAGATGCCGAGCCACTAACTCGATGGTTTCGCCCGCACCAAGCAATAACGCCGTGCGATTTGAAAGATCTGAAAATATTCGACCGGCGAGATCCACAGCTGCATAGGCCACTGAAACCGGGTTCTCCCCTATGGCCGTATCGGTTCGGACCCGCTTTGCGAGTCGGAAGGCCTCGGGGAATAGCTTGCTCAGGGAGTCGCCAATACCACCGCTCTCCTGCGCTACCGCAAACGCCGATTTAATTTGACCAAAAATTTGTGGTTCACCCAGGACCATCGAATTAAGCCCCGCGGCAACTCGAACAAGGTGAGTAAGTCCCGCAATGCCGTGACTTCGATACGTGCAGGTAGCAAGATCATCCAATGCAATCGCGTGATACTTCGATAACCAGGCGATGACTTCATCACCCACAAGCGCCGCTTCACCTTCAGTGCCAAACCAGCCGTAGATTTCTGTGCGATTGCAGGTACTCAGGATGACTCCCTCGCTCAGGCGAGTCTCCGCCATGAGTTCGGAAATCGCCTCAGGCACACACTCAGGTGCAAAGGCCACACGCTCTCGCACCGCTACGGACGCAGAGTCATGATTTATCCCTATGACAACCAAGTTTGACGGCATAACTGTCAATCGCTATCTACACACACCAGAATCATACCAGACAAATAGCGTTTCGAGAGGGCGTGTGCCGATTTCGTCGGGTGTGTCATCATATGCGCCATGCGATCGCTTCATTACATCATTGGACTCTTGGCACTCACGCTCTCGGGTTGCGCAAGCGTGGATCTTGTCGAAAGTCCAGTGGAGCCTGAACAAGTTGCACCGACAGCGGCCAAGGTAGAACCCAGCCATCCTTACGCTGATATACCTGGTGAACAGTTATCGACACTGCTTCAGGCAGAGTTCGCCATCAGAGAGCGCAATCTGGATGCTGGGCTAATGCACCTTATGAAGGCGAGTCAGGCGATCCCTGACCCGGCGATTGCTCGACGCGCACTTCAACTCGCGCAATACATTCGCAATCCTGATGCAACGCTGGAAATGGCTGTTCGCATATCCGACCTGGATCCCAGCAATGGAAGCGCGGCCACACTTGCCGCCGCCGTATTCATAGAGCGCGGTGATATCGCCCGTGCATTAACTTACTCGAGACGCGCATTCGACGCCGGATCCGATATCAACCCAGCCGCACTGCTTAATAGCTATGAAGGCCAAACTCCCGAGACTCAGACTGCGACGCGCAACCTGCTAGAAGCGCTCGAATCAGACTATCCCGAGGATGCTCGAAGTTTATTTGCTATTGCATTACTGGAGTGGCGCCAGGGAAACAGCGATGTTGCAGTGACGAAGCTAGATAAGCTTTTCACCATCGAGGCATTTCACGAGCGAGGGACACTGTTGCTGACGGAAATTCTCTCGCAAGCTGATGATCCCGATGCATTCGATCCCTTACTGAAGGCCATTGAAGCGACAAACAGCAGCTTACTTCGCTACCAATATGCGCGCTATTTACTGGGCAAACAGAAACTGACAGAGGCCAAAGCGCAATTTGATGTGTTGGTCGCAGATCCAGCGGCAACCGTTGATCATCTAATAGGCGCGGCAGTACTGGATATCGAGTTATCCGATTCAGCATCAGCCCTGCTTCACCTTGATAGGGCACTTCCCTTCGGCCAACGCGTGAGTGACGCACAGTTTTTCAAAGCACTGGCATTGATTCAGCTTAACGATATCTCGGGTGCTCTCAAGGCGCTTGGCGAAGTTGGACCCTCTACAAATTATGGGAGAGCACTTCAGGAAGCGGCCGCTATTTTAGTATCACAAGGTGATATTGGAGCGGCCAACGCCTTCTTTGAAGAGCACCGGCAAGTTCACGCTGACGGCGCTGAACTCAATTTTGCATTGCATGCCGAAACGCTGCAGACCTTGGGATCGATTGAGGCTGAGTCAGTGCTCAGTCGGGGTATCGATGCCTTCCCGACCTCGACCCGCCTTCTCTTCGCGAGAGCCAATTTTCGAGAGCGCGCAGGCTTCTTTGATCTGGCGGAAGCCGATTACCGACGAATACTTAGCCTCAATCCGGGAGATGCCAATGCGCTGAATGCGCTCGGCTATGCGCTAACGAACAACACTGATCGCTTCCAAGAGGCAGCAGGATTGCTCGAGGAGGCCATTTCCAAAGATCCGCGTAATCCGGCCATCATCGACAGTCTTGGATGGGTTTACTTCAAACTGGGTAAGGACCGCCAAGCAGAACTCTTACTCAAGGAAGCTTACAAGCAATACCCTGATCCTGAGGTGGCAGCGCATTTGATTGAACTTTTGTGGACGCAGGGACGAGAGATCGAAGCGAGAGACCTCATCGCGAATCAATGGCGCGCCTCACCCAACAATGAACATCTTCGTGAGACAGCGAGCCGACTCGCTATTCCCCTTCCTGAGTGATCATGCTGTTCAGATCACTCGTCTACAGCCTGCTCGCCACCCTTCTTTCTGGTTGCCTTCTGACCGCCGCAGAACGACCCGAAGATGACTTGAAGCCACTGGTTGATACAAACCCATGGCAAGCACGCGGCAAAATGCTGGTTTCCAGCGAGAACGAGCGGCAAACGCTAAGATTTATTTGGTCTCATCTGTCGGAGGAGCAAGACCGTATCGAGCTCAGTGACAGCTTGGGCCTTCGGTCAATCATCTTGATAAGGGACTCCGACGAATACTATCAAGAGAACACCCAAGGGCATCTAATCCTCCTGTCCGCCAACACTCTAGAAGAACCGCTCGCTGCTGTATTATCGAGCCTACCGAGCGATATTTCGCGACTGATGACAGGTGCAAAGTCTGCAGACAATCGCGTTACCAGCGAGGTTGTAAGCTGGTCCACCTCCGCACAGTTCGCAACACCGGAGGTGTTGCGTGTTCATTTTGGCGATTACGGCCTCAAGATCATGATTAACCAATGGGATATCGGCAGCAGTGAGTAAGCAAGTCATTGAAGCGCTCAGTCCCGCCAAGTTGAACCTATTCCTCCATGTAACTGGCCAAAGAGCCAATGGTTATCACGAGCTTCAAACTGCGTTTCAGTTGCTTGATTGGGGTGATCGGATGCACTTCGAGATAACCGAAACGCCCGGCATTACGTTACATCCACCGGTCGCGGGTGTACCGAACGAGGACAATCTCATTTTCCGCGCGGCGGCGGCATTGGGGCTACCCGAGGACCGTGGTGTAGCCATTAGTATCGAAAAGGTCATTCCGATGGGTGGTGGCCTTGGTGGCGGTAGTTCCAACGCTGCAGTCACACTCTTGGCGCTGAACGACCTGTTTGATCTGGGTCACAGCGTTGACGAACTCGCCGTGAAAGGTGCCGCCTTAGGCGCTGACGTTCCCGTTTTTGTTAGGGGTACATCAGCATGGGCGGAGGGTGTTGGCGATGAACTCACGCCACTCGAGCTCCCCACGCGATGGTTTGTGATTATTTACCCAGATTGTCATGTCTCAACACAGGAAATCTTCGGTGCTCCAGAATTGACACGCAATACTCCGCCAATTACAGTGTCGGCCTTTTTTGAAGGGCCGGTTCGCAACGATCTGCAGCCTGTGGTTGAAAGCAGATACGAGCAGGTGAGTACAGCCATAAAGTGGTTGTCTAACCACGGTTCGGCAATGATGACCGGGAGCGGCGCGTGTGTATTTGCAAGCTTCCAATCGCAAGCAGAAGCTCAGCGCGTAGCTGAGGCTGCAAACGGCGAGTTTAGTGTTTTCGTTGCCAAGGGAATTAATCGCTTCACAGTGGTGTAGCACAAACAATTATTGGGGCGTCGCCAAGCGGCAAGGCAGCGGGTTTTGATCCCGCCATTCGGAGGTTCGAATCCTCCCGCCCCAGCCATTTTCTGCTCGCAGGACGCCTAGCATGTCTTCGAAAATGATGGTTTTTACCGGCAACTCGAACCGTGATCTTGCTAAAAAGGTCGCGAGCCGACTCTACCTTGAGTTGGGTAGTGCGAAGGTCGATAAGTTTTCCGATGGCGAAGTGACCGTCGAGCTTAACGAAAACGTTCGTGGTAAAGACGTATTCGTAATGCAAAGTACCTGTGAGCCGACCAACGATAATTTGATGGAGCTACTGCTCATCATTGACGCGCTCCGACGCGCATCCGCAAGTCGAATCACAGCGGTTGTGCCCTACTTCGGTTATGCACGCCAGGATCGCCGCGTGCGATCCGCCCGGGTACCCATTTCATCAAAAGTTGTCGCGGACATGATGGTCAGTGTGGGCGTCGATCGTGTTCTAACCGTTGACCTGCACGCCGAGCAGATTCAGGGCTTCTTTACCTGCCCGGTAGATAACGTCTACGGCTCGCCAATTTTGAATGACGACATTGTCGCTAGTAACTTCAAGGATGTGGTTGTGGTGTCTCCCGACATCGGTGGTGTTGTTCGTGCACGAGCTATCGCAAAACAACTGGACGATGCCGATCTAGCCATTATCGATAAACGCCGTCCGAGAGCGAACGAGTCGGAAGTTATGAACCTCATCGGTGATGTCGAAGGCCGCACCGCGATTATGGTTGATGACATGGTCGATACAGCAGGGACACTGTGCTCCGCAGCCAACGCCCTCAAAGAGCGTGGCGCAACAAAAGTCGTCGCTTACTGCACGCACGCCGTATTATCTGGAAAGGCGCTGGAGAACGTACGCAATTCCGAGTTGGATGAATTGGTCGTAACAGACACCATCCCGCTGAGCGACGAAGCAAAAAGCGTAAAGAAAATTCGCCAGTTAACAATTGCTGACCTACTCGCGGAATCAATCCGGCGCGTCAGTAACGAAGAATCCATTAGCGCGCTGTTCGATTCCTAGGCAGCGTAAACCCGCCCACCTTTGAACCGGTCGCAAGTTCAAAGGTGTTTTTCAAAGGAGACAGACCATGTCTGACACTTTTGTAGTAGAAGCCGAGCTTCGTAGCGATGAAGGGAAAGGTGCGAGCCGCCGCCTTCGCCGACTCGAAGCAAAAGTACCCGCCATCATTTATGGGGGTGACAGTGCCCCGGTAAGCCTATCGCTGATCCGCAAGGATCTCGAAAAGCACCTCGAGAAAGAGGCGTTTTACTCAGCGATTATCGAAGTGGCTTACGATGGCAAAAAAGAAAAAGCGATTCTGAAAGCACTTCAGCGTCACCCTGCAAAGGATTTTCCAATGCATGCTGATTTCTTCCGGGTCGAAGAAAACAAGGCCATTAAAGTCTCTATTCCTCTTCACTTCATCAATGAAGAGACTTGTGTTGGTGTGAAGCTTGGTGGCGGTCGAATCCAGCACACGGTAAATGAGGTAGAGGTGCTTGCGCTGCCAGCCGATCTTCCAGAGTTTATCGAGGTGGATATGGGCCAAGTGCAGGTAGGCGAGATTGTTCACCTCTCTGATTTGAAGTTGCCCGAGGGTGTTACGTCTACAGCGCTGGCGTTGGGCGATGACCGCGATATCGGTGTAGCCAGTGTACTGGCGCCACGAGGTGGCAAAGGTGCTGGCGATGCAGAGGACGAGGCGGATGACGCTGAGTCAACTGATGATGCACCAAGCGAAGACGCCGGCGACGAGAGCTAATTGCCATGCCCAGCATTCGACTGATTGTCGGTCTGGGTAATCCTGGCGAAAAATATATCGGCACCCGCCACAATGCGGGTGCCGATTTCGTTTCAGCACTCGCAAAACAAAACGGTATTGAGCTCAAGTCCGAGAAAAAACTAGCTGGACGACTGGGCAGAGGTACTGTGGCGGGACACGATCTGCGTCTAATGATTCCTGACACGTACATGAACCACAGCGGGAAAGCCGTGGGCTTGGCGGCCAAGTACTTCCAGATAGCGCCCGAGCAGCTCCTCATTGCGCATGACGAGCTAGACATGCCACCCGGTGCTAGCCGTTTCAAGTTCGACGGTGGTCACGGGGGCCATAACGGTCTTCGGGACGTCATTCCTGCCATTGGGGGGTCAAAGGCCTTCTGGCGACTGAGGGTGGGCATCGGTCACCCCGGCCAGGCTAGCAAGGTCTCAGGCTGGGTATTAAGCAAAGCCTCCAAAATTGAACAGGGACTGATTGATCTCTCAATCGATGAGTCACTAAGCGCTTTACCACTGCTTCTCGACGGCGAGGATGTGAAAGCAATGACACGTCTTCACAGCAGTGACAAGACGAAAGAAGATTTGTAAGGAGCCTCAGTATGGGCATCAAATGCGGCATTGTCGGATTACCTAATGTCGGAAAATCGACCCTATTTAATGCACTAACAAAGGCAGGTATCGATGCGGAGAATTTCCCGTTCTGCACAATCGAACCGAATGCAGGCGTTGTGTCGGTGCCCGATCCCCGGCAAGACGCTATTAAAAGTCTCGTTAAACCTGAGCGCTCTATTCCAGCAACAATAGAATTCGTTGATATCGCTGGACTGGTTGCCGGCGCCTCAAAAGGTGAAGGATTGGGCAATCAGTTCCTCGCCAATATTCGAGAGACTGACGCAATCGCTCACGTTGTGCGTTGCTTTGAGGATCCGAATGTCATTCATGTCGCTAACCAGATCGATCCGCTGGCCGATATTGAAACGATTAACACCGAACTTGCGCTCGCTGATCTCGAAAGCTGTGAAAAGCAACTTCAGCGCGTTGTGCGGACAGCCAAAAGTGGCGACAAAGTCGCTGTGGCAACCAAATCACTTTTGGAAGACAAATTGCTGCCACACCTAAACGAGGCGCTACCGGTGCGAGCTTTAGAACTCGATGACAATGAACAGGCTCTTGTGAAGACCATGCACCTGTTAACCACGAAACCGACGATGTACATCGCTAACGTGGCGGAGGATGGATTCGAGGATAATCCTCACCTAGATGCTGTCAGCAACTATGCAGCGAGTGAGGGGGCCGGAGTAGTCGCTATTTGCAACAAGCTGGAGTCAGAGATTTCTGAGCTCGAAGATGACGAGAAACTCGAGTTCCTAGCTGATATGGGAATGGAAGAGTCAGGTCTCGATCGAACGATTCGCGCGGGTTATGCGTTGCTAAATCTTCAGACCTACTTTACGGCCGGTCCAAAGGAGGTGCGCGCTTGGACGATCAAAGTAGGAGCGACGGCGCCGGAAGCCGCAGGCGTTATCCACACAGACTTTCAAAAAGGGTTTATTCGCGCCGAAGTGGTCGCCTACGACGATTTCATTACCTACCAGGGTGAGTCGGGTGCTAAAGAGGCCGGCAAATGGCGTCTTGAAGGCAAGGAATACACGGTCGCAGATGGCGACGTAATTCACTTCCGATTCAACGTCTGACCCGACTGCGGATACCTGAAAGCAGTAGCACTCAGTAAAGAGAAAAAGTAGTGAAATGAGGGGCCAGGGAATTGACCTGTGCACCATTTATCGACACACTACGCGCCCTCGTGGCTACGTAGCTCAGCTGGTTAGAGCACAGCATTCATAATGCTGGGGTCGGTGGTTCAAGTCCACCCGTAGCTACCACTTTCTTACGAAGAATCAGTGACTTAGGTTGCTGATTTTTTCGTTTCTGGGAATGGAAAAAATATCTGGGAACAATCTGGGAAGATTTTTGGGAATATTCTCTGCGTTTCTCACACTCTCTCACACACCCTTTTTTTCGGTATAACGGAATATACCCGTAATACAAAAGAACCCCGTAGAGACGATTACAGAGGGTCTCAGACCCTATCTATTCTTCTGTTTAGACTTCCTCTCATTGACGAATAAACTTGTCAGAACCATTTCTATTCCTCATTTACCGGCTGATTCAATACTTGCATTGGATGTCATGATTGCCGCCCCGCGTGCGACTTGTCGCTTGCGCTCCTCGCTCCACTGGTCCACTTCCTCGAGCGGTACACCGTATTGCAAGCCTCGCTCGACAGCAGGACGGGCACGCACCCTCTCCACCCAGGCCACCACATTGTGATGGCCGGTGATGTCTATCTTTTGCCACTTCCAGCTGCGTACCCAGGCATAGTTGGCAATATCGGCGATGGTAAACTGATCACCACAGATATAGTCCCGGCCCTCAAGCTGTTTATTCAAAACCCGCAATAAACGCTGGGCTTCGCTGTTAAAGCGCGAGAGTGGATGGCTCTTCTGCTCGGCCGGCACATCGTCCATATAGCGGGTATAGCTCAGCTTGTTGCCAAACGTAGGGCCCACGGCAGCCGCCTGCCATGTCAACCATTGAATAACCTGCCAGCGCATATCCCCGTCGGGCAACAGTGGTGATGGGTACTTTTCCCCAAGGTATTGCAAAATGGCACAGCTCTCCATCATACGAATGTCGCCATCCACAAGGCCCGGAATTTTCTGATTGGGACTGATGGCGGTAAATTCATCAGAAAACTGATCACCACCCTGCAGATCCAAAAATTTCACCTCTACTTCTGGCAAAGTCACACCGGCCTCTTGCAGTTCTTCCAGCATAATGCTGACTTTCCAGCCATTGGGCGAGGGTGCTGTCCAAAGTTCCATCGTAATTACCCTCCTAAGTTGACCGGCGCATAACTGGCAATTTTTTCGGCCACTGGCGCTCGAAAACTCTGTTTAATTGCAGCGAAATTTTTTGAGTCCATTTGACTCAGCGTTTTGGCTTTTTCTATTGCGGCGTCCAACAAGCGATCTTCAGCAACAACCTCATCTTCTTAAGGTTCACAGTTAGCTATCTCCTTATTGGTATTGGAATTTTCTGCTTCTCGTAAGCCAGGTTTCTTCTGGTTCGCAGGTCGGCATTCCCGCGCATGACCTTTCGCGACTATCAGCTTGCGCACTCGTCCGATCGAGCTATGAAGGAGGTGAATCCTGAATACTGGCGTATCTTCCTCTGTGGAACAGTAATGCGGGTTTGTCGTGGGCACTGAAATCTCTGACTTCACCCACAATGATCAGGTGATCTCCCCCTTCATACTCATGACGGGTCTCACATTCGTAGCGGGCAACAAAGTCTTCAAACAAAGGCACGTTGTCCTTGCTCAATGTGTAGCGAAGGCCGGTAAAGTCTCCAGCACCGGAACGAGCAAATCGGCTAGAAACATCCTGCTGGTCGGCTCCGAGCACGTGGATGGCAAAGCACCTGGCCTGCAGAAATGCGCTAAGCGAAGACCGCTCATTTCCAATGGAGAACAGCACAAGCGGTGGCTCCAATGACACCGAATTGAAACTCGATGCGGTCATCGCAACCGGGTTTCCCTCGGCGTCAACCGTGGTTATCACTGTCACACCTGTAGGGAAGGCACCAAGTGCTTTACGGAACTCCTGACTATCTGGCTTCACCGGGATAACCCTCTCTTACTTATTATTGAAAGCCACCCTCGTTCTGGTGGCGATGGAAGCACCATATATTAAATTGGTCGACCATTCAAGTAGAGCTAACGAAATTGGAATTTGGAGCACATACGCCAGGAGAAATGGCAACTACTTTCGTGAGACTTGGGACAAGTAAATGGGGTTTAGGGCGTGATATATGTCCTATATTTATTGAGTTTGTACGGAGCGCGTACCCCAGACTGGGTCGCTTTCACAGCCACTGACGATAAGCAATGGAGCCATCTTATTTACTTGACCGACCATTTAACTTTAGTATCCTGCTGAGTTTTCACGATTCTTCGTCGATCAGATAAACAAGAGAGATATTATGGAAACTGCTAGCGACCCTTATTTCGCCGTCCGCGTGTTACTCAGCATCACGACATTTGGTTGCAGCATCATTCCAATGCTTGCTGATTTCAACAAGACGCACGCAACCAATCCGCTCTGGACCGGCCACGCTCGATATCATGTTGTTTGGCAATGCCTATCGTACGGCTGGCTGGGACTGTTTTCGTTCTACCTGATTTGGCTTCACGAGGGGAGTTCTTCCACGCCTTTATACATTAGCGCTTTCTTGTGTGCGGCCATTTATGGCGGCTTCTTCATGACACTTATGTGCATCGGGTTATTCGATGGAAAAACTCACGATGAGAATGGTTACCTACCTACCGAAATCAACCTAGCAGGCAAGACCTTTTTTCTAGACGCCAATGTCACCGTATTTTCAACGATGGTGGCCTTGCTGGCTATTGCGTTGTATCTGCTACCAGAGCTGTGATAACTATCATGCTGGCAAAGGGCTGCTTCCAGCCAGAATAGCGCCAAAAGAGGTGGCCGCACCACAGACTACTGTGACAGAGCCAAGACCTCACGCTCTATACCAGCGACCACAGTTTCAGCCATGAGCTGGCAAAGTTCTTTTAGTTCGGGGCTCGAGCCTTCAATTGAACTCTGCATAAAAACACCGTCACACATTACAATCAAAAGACGTGCATACCGCTTTGCGATGTCATTAACCGCTTTTTCGGGCAGGTCAGGATAGACAGCCATCAGATCCGCCTCCAAGTCACGGATCGAGCTCCTTCTTAAAACCCGAAGTGCATGCCGTATAGTTTTATTATCAGTCTTGGCCTCAACCACTGCGGCAAACATTAACCTCACAAAATTCGGCCGCTCTCGGAGAGAATACAGAATTTGGAAAAGATCATCCTTGAGACCCTTAAGGTCTGTGGGCAGCTCACTCTCCTGCCTATCGTCTCGGTGCATATACTCCCGCCAGGCATCACTCCCTTCTGTTATCAGAGTTGCGAAAATATCGTCCTTTGAAGGAAAGCAAAAATATATTGAACCAGACAGGACGCCTGCCTTTTTTGCGATCTTGGATATCGAAGTCCCTGAATACCCCAACTCGGCGAATAGCTCTTCTGAAGCGGCCAAGATTTTAGCCCTGGTCTCCCCGTCACCCTTGCCTTTACGTGCCCTGGCACTACTTACTGCGCTCACTCTTGCCCTCGCTGGCTATAAGTTGTTGCTCGTTCGCGCCCATCTTTGGCGACCGACTAATGGATGAACATTCTAAGTCATTTGCCGATAACTCTCACCCACCAAAATATCCGGGTTTACTCCGAACTGAGCCGGGTCGTGAGGCGCCTCATGCATGATTTGCGCCCCAACCTTATGGGCTTCGATTTGATAATCTATCCACTGTTGCTGCGGGACAATGCTTTGAGCTTTGCCGTGCAGATGGTAGGGCTTCCACTCTTCCCCAACAGAGTCTATCGGTGGGAACAGCATTGCTGGATCATGACTTAGGCCACCAGTACCCATATATAAAACTCTCTTATCAGAGTGCTTTTCGTCAATGAAGTTGCCAATTACCTCACCCAGCGCTCTCGCTCTGGCAAAGGGTGTAAAGGGTATCTGTATACAAGACACAAATATCGGCAGGATCGGATACAGGTCAACGCCCCCAGCAGCTCTACCCAGCAGTTGCGAAAAGCCATGATCTACGTCCATGGAATAGGAGACGGCGACATCGACCCCTCCATTGCGAACGTAGTTCACAGCATCCACAGCGAGTTCCTTTGGGACCTTTAACGGCCCAGGTCTCCCGCCAACGTCTGCAATTACCAACGTTTTCCACTCCAATCGTGAAGCTAGGCATGCAGTTCATGCTGTGACCACCGTAGTGGTCTACACCAAACATAACGATCAAATCAGGATCAAAGCGCCTGATTCTCTCCTGAACATCGTCAAAAGCCGCAAGTATTCTCTGAACCGGTTCCCTACTTTCATCGGCGTAATCAAGTACCGGCGAGTGGGAAGCGCATAACATCATTCTTTGTATCTGGTTTCC
This sequence comes from uncultured Halieaceae bacterium, assembly GCA_913045375.1. Classification (GTDB taxonomy): domain Bacteria; phylum Pseudomonadota; class Gammaproteobacteria; order Pseudomonadales; family Halieaceae; genus Luminiphilus. The sequence continues at coordinate 46,468 of CAJWQE010000005.1, forward strand.
TCCATATGCGGCCCCATTTTTCCGTTCAAGCAAGTCATACCTCAACTTGGTTGGTTGTTCAATTTCATATTGATTGACCGACCAAGTTTTTATATAACACTTAACCAATGGGGCAATTGCATGCTCCGCCGTTAAATGAGGAAGGGTTCAATAATGAATGCAATAATGAATAATAAGACAACAGCACAGGAAGCAGGCTTGGCTCTACACGACAGAGTTCGAGCGGTATTGCCGAAACTCGCCGAAAATGTAGAAAAGTGCTATAGCGACCGCCGGGTCCCAGATGAAAATTTCGCACTTCTTCGGGAGGCAGGCTTCTATAAGGCGTTTCAACCTGCTGAATACGGTGGCCTGGAAATCAGGGCTCAGGAATACGGCCCAATATTGATGGACATCGCGAAGGTTTGTGCATCCACCGCTTGGGCATCTGGTTTGTTGGCCCAGCACCAGCACGGCTTAGCCCTATTGTCTAAGCAGGTTCAGGATGAAGTATGGGGCGAGAAACCCGATACACTTCTATCTTCTTCTGTAGCGCCAATCATCACTGCTGAAGAAGTAGAAGGTGGCATCAGACTTTCCGGTAGTTTTGGCTGGTCTTCCGGGTGTGATCATGCTGACTGGGCATTTCTTGGCTGCAAGATGTCCCAGGAGGGTTTCGATGAACCTATGCCTCATCTGGTTATAGTTCCTAAATCAGATTACGAGATTGTGGACGACTGGCACGTGGCCGGTCTGGAAGGGACAGGCAGTAAGACATTGAAACTGGATAATGTCTTTGTGCCGCAGCATCGTTGCGAGTCCCATGTGGGTTTGGCTCTTGGAATCTCTTCAGGTTTTGGGTCTAACGCTGGCGAGCTTTTCCATGCGTCATTCTTCAACCACTTCGGACTTGGTTTTTCAATTGTAGCGCTAGCTACTGCGCAGCGTTTTGCGGACGTCTATCGTGACAAAATTTCAAATCGCGTCCGTGCATACACTGGCACAAAGGTATCTGAAAACGTGCCATCCTGTATGCGACTCGCTGAGACCGTTCTTGAATTGAAAGCTCTTGAAGCGACAATCAGGCAAGATTGGGCTCAGATTGATGATGCTTGTTCCCGTCGCGAAATGCCAACTGCGGAAGAACAGGAAATATGGCGCGCCAATCAAACTTTCGTAACAAACCGTTCCATTGATGCACTTGATCGACTGTTCCGCGCGTCAGGTGGCAGTGCATTTTTCAATACTAACGAAATGCAACGATTGTGGCGCGATAACAAAATGACCGGCGCTCACGCATATTCTGACCTTGATGTAGCTCTTCAGAAGCTTGGCGCGTATTTGATGGAAGTTGAAGCCCCAGAAGGAGTGTTCTAATCGGGAGGGGAGAATAACGGTGAAATACTCTAGCTATAAAATTAACGGCTCGAAATCCTATGGTTTTTGGGTGGACGACAGCACAATTGTAGATCTGCCAAAATTGCTTGGCAGTAAAGCGCCAAAAAATCTGGATCGTTTCCTAGAAGATTTGGTTGATGGAGATATTGACACTTCTCTACTGACGGAGAATGCTGAGGCATCCATTGCATCTTCAGATGTCAAGCTTCTGCAGCCAATTGGTCGACCCGGCAAAATAATCGGAGTGGCGGCCAACAACAGAATGATTCAAATGCTCGCGCATCGTCGATTCGATAACCCAGCCTTCTTTTTTAAGCCAAGTTCGTCGTTGGCGGGTCATGGTGATGCAATTGAAGTTGGTGAAGACTTCGGAAATACCCATTGCGAACCGGAACTTGCGGTGATTATTGGGAAGCCAGGTAAGAACATATCTGAAGCTGAGGCTTTGTCCCATGTGTTTGGATACTCGATCATCAACGATGTTACGTCGCCGGGATTGAAGGCAAGAGACAGTATTGAGCTGGTCATTCCGGGTGATGGTACTGCTTATAACAAGTTGCTTGATTGGCGTCGCAACTTAACTGACGAACATGACCGCAGCATCTACCTTACTTATCATGCACTGTCCAAAGGGACTGATACGTTTGGGCCGATGGGACCCTGGATCGTCACTGCTGACGAAGTTGCTAACCCCAATTGCCTGGCAGTCAATACGTACGATGGCGATACTTTGGTGTTCGAAGATTCAACGGCAAATCTCACTTTTTCTATTGAGCATATTATCGCCCATCTGTCCAAGTATATGACACTGGAAACGGGTGACATCATTCACTGTGGTACAGCAATGAAAGCCGTAGAGGGTGCGAAATACTCAGCCATTGGGGAATGGGATTTCTCACGCATCGGCGGAACTTGTACCATCGAAATCGAAGGGATCGGCAAACTCTCGAATCCAATCGAAATTCGTAAGTAAGCTCAAAAAAGGCGTGGTTGTCAGTAGATAAGTATGCTGGGAAGTCCGCAGGAATACAGGCTTGCCATTCAATTGATGGATGGTGCCTCTCAACTCCTGAAACTATGACCCTATGAGCTATCTGCTGACCATCTCTTTGAAGACGTGACTGAGGCACTTGTGATCGAAAGGCATAACAATGAGCGATTATGAACAGATTTTGAGACTAAATGCACAATTCTCCTGGTTGATCGACCACAAAAATGGAGAGGGTGTGCCAGATCTTTTTACAGACGACGGCTACTACGGATTCGAAAACCAGGGCGCGACCGGCCGTGAAGAAATCAAAGCATTTTACGACATGAGAAAAGCGCGCGGACATCGTGTGTCGCGTCACATTTTCTCTCCCGTTTGCATTCACGAAGAAACTGCTGATCGAATCACCGGAACGACGATGCTCACACTGATCGCAGCAGACGGGGAAGGGCCGCATCCTGCCGACATACACGTCATCACAGATTATCGAGATGAATATGTGAAAGTTGATGGCGAGTGGAAGTACAAGTCGAGAGTTATCTATCCGATTTTCGGTGACATACCGGACCTTCAAGTCAAACAATAAAAGTTGTCCATCCCTTCCTGGAACCAGAAACCGTGGTTACGCTATTGAAGGCTGTGGAAACTAAAGTGAATCGCCCTCCCGACCACATAAGGCACGCACGTGGTAACGGATGGCTTCGTATAAAGCTTCCGAGTCTTTTGCTTGCAAGATGATAAGGCTAAGACAACAGGCATAATATCTCAAACGCTGTCTATGCCTAGATTTTCAGCAAACTGAACAAACTGAATAGTTTCCTCAATGCCAACCCGGCGATAATCACCAACTCCTATTGTTAACTTCATAAGCCCCTATGATCTGCCGCAAAACTCTTTGGTCTAAACTCCCACAACGACACGAAACCGATTTAAGTGACGCAATCAGACGAATTCTCCGGCCTGGACTCAACTGACCGAAGCGATACTTTCATTAGATGCAATGGACGCACCACCTGAGGCATAGCGCTTACGGGTCTCCTCAGACCAGGAATCGATCTCGTCCTGGGCGAAGTCATAGGACAGGCCGCGCTCCACGGCCGGGCGGGCACGCACCCTGTCTACCCAGGCCACCACGTTGGCATGGCCGGTGATATCGACCTTGCTCCATTTCCAGCCCCGCACCCACGGATACGCGGCAATGTCGGCGATGGTTAAACCGTCGCCGCAAATATAGTCGCGCCCCTCAAGCTGACGGTTCAGAACGCGCAGCAGGCGCTGCGCCTCGTTGTTGAAGCGCTGTAAGGGGTGCTCCTTTTGTTCCATGGGAATGTCATCCATATAGCGGGTATAGGAGAGCTTGTTACCAAAGGTGGGGCCAACCCCCGCCGCCTGCCAGAACAGCCACTGGATAGCGTCCCAGCGGGATTCATCCGTGGGCAACAAGGGAGATGGATATTTCTCCGCCAGGTACAACAGGATGGCGCAGCTTTCCATGATGGTCTTGTCGCCATCACGCAAACCTGGAATCTTCTGGTTGGGGCTGACCTCGGTAAAGGCATCGGAAAACTGCTGCCTTTGAAACAGGTCTATGGGTACAAGCTTGACTTCCGGAAGCGCTACGCCGGCCTCTTTCAGTTCCTCCAGCATAATGGTGACCTTCCAGCCGTTGGGGGTGGGCGAAGTCCATAATTCCATAGCCATGATTCTCTCTCCTTTACAGGTTTACCCGCAGTTGTCCCAGGTAGTCCATCTTGCCCAGAGGCACGCCGTGTGCACGCAGCACCGCATAGGTGGTTGTCGCGTGAAAATAAAAATTGGGCAGGGAAAAAGACAACATGAAGTTGTCGGTGGTGTAGGGTATTTCCATCTCGCCCATCTTGAACAACAAAGGCTTGTCTGCCAGGGCGTTGATCTCCTCCGGCGTCTCGCCCTGCAGCCCTTCAATAGCCTCTTTAACCAGGCCCTTCAGAGCCTGGTAATCCAGCCCACTCATCCTCGGCGGCGGAGAGAACTCGCCGGCTTTCAGGCCCGCGATGGCATTCAGGGAGTGGTGCCAGACGGACAGCACCTGAAAACTGAAGGGCGCCATGTCGTCGCGCAGTTTGTAACGGACAATTTGCTCCAGATCCATATTGCCGGCGGCCGCATATTCTTCGCCCTTGGCCAGCACATTGGCCACGCCACCCAGGATTTGCAGATAAGAAGCGACGCTCAGGTCGTACAGTGATAAAGACATTTTCTATTCCTCTATCGGTTGTTTTGACTTACAGACCCAGGCTGGCCGCCATGATCTGCAGCGGCTGCTGCCTCGGTACCAGCTTGTTTCCTGCATAGGCCTTGCCCGGTAATTTGCCCAACTCGGCGGCCAGTTCGACTGCGGCATCGACGGCCTCGCCCTCTGGAACGAGACGGTCGAGGAAGCCCGCATCGACCGCGCCCACCGGGTCCAAGGTGACTGACTGAGTAACCACTGGCAAAAATCGGGTGGGATTCACCCGCGCCTTCAGCGGCTCCATCGCCCAGTCTGGCAACACCATTCCCATGGCGGTCTCTATCATGCTGAACTTGTAGGCCCCCTGCTCGCCAATGCGGGTATCGCAGGCCAGCAGCCACAGGGCACCGATGGTAAAGGCATGTCCGGTACAGGCAGCCACCAGCGGCTTGCCCGTACCATAGAGCTTATACAGAATTTTGGCGCCTGCCAGCGTCAGTTCGCCAATCGCCTCCACGTCACCACTGGTCATGGTGGCCAGTTCGAATCCGGCGCAGAAAGCACCCGGGCGCCCGGCAATCACGATGGCATCGGCGCTGGCCTCTGCCTCCTCAAGGCCGGCGAGAATTAGCGCTGCCGCTTCTGGCGTAATGGCATTTTTCTTGCCATCGTCAAACTGGATCAGCGCCACGCCGTCGCGGTTTTCTACCTGTACCTGCATTGTTTACTCCCCGGTATTCGGTTTTGAAATCATTTGGATTAGCACCTGCACGCGCCGCCGGGCCTCTGCCCGGCTCAAGCCCGCGCGACTTGCAACCCTGAGTCCGTAAATATTGGTCATGAGATACCCCACCCCTTCCGCTATGCTCACATCTTCGCGGAGGGTGCCGCTGTCTTGTGCCTCCTGCAGGCAGAGGGATAGTACCTGTTCGAGACCCTTGAACCTGTTTACCAACTGTTGATGCAGTTCGGTATCTACCCCCTCCATTTCCAGGATACTGTTCACCAGCAGGCAACCCTTGAGGCGATTTTTATCAGACACATCCACCACGGTGATGTGGAGGAATTCACTAATGGCATCCAGTCCCGCTTTAGTGGTACGAATCCTCTCCCACTGCGCCGCCGACCAGGTGTCATACTTTTCAATCACCTGCGCAAACAGTTCGGGCTTACTACCGAAGGCCGCATAGAAGCTGCCACTACCAATGTCCATCGCCTTCAACAGCTGACTCATGGAGGTAGCGGTAAAGCCCTGGCGCCAGAAGATGTCACGGGCCGCTCGCAGTGCTTTGTCGCGATCGATCTGAACAGGTCTTGCCATGGGTTGAGCTTCAACTGCTACGAAGAAGCGCAATTATGGATTGATCATTCCACAAATACAAGAGAATCGCTATAAACACAGATGCCGGCCAAACTTGAATGCAAATCAACAGTCCCACATTATTTGACAACTGCACAAACGGATTTATTAGCCTTTACCAGGTGCCGGAATTGCGGCCTTCATATAAATCAATCAATTTTGCCAGGTCATCAAGTTAGTCGGATGTTGATAGAATGGTGTCTTCACTATACGCTGAGTTGTACTCATCAATTACAGCTGACTGATTGCGACACAATGCCTCTATTTCATCCAGCTCGCCCTCCTCGAAACTGTCAAAGTAGTGCTCATATAGGTAAACCGTATCATGTAGATCACGGGCAGCAGTTCGACCATTAAGCGCCCTCAATCAGTTCCTTTTGGATCTCGTTGGCGCCGCCGTAAATTTTTTGTGGAGAAAAAGAGCTTATACTTATCGACTTTTGTTAAAGTTGACTTGAGATCGAGCCGTCTAGCTGCTGCCTAATAGCCATGTAACGTTCAGGACTCAAGGAATATTTCGAATATACCCAAGCACCCACTAATACAAGAATTGCTATTCCAGGACCATACATCCAGCCAAGTTTTAACATCATATCGTGGCTTACTTCACTTGCAGACTCCACTCCGTCAAAACCCGCGAAATCTATCATCAACCCCGCCATAAATGTGCCAACACCAAATGTTACTTTCTGTGTGAGCATCATTGCTGAATTTAGTATGCCTTCCTGCCGCATACCATTTTGTGATGCTAAATCGTCGGCGATATCAGGGACCATTGCTCCGAGGATATTGGCATGGGCAATATAGAAAGATTGAGACAATACGACAAAAATGCAGACGACAAGCAATAACTGGTTACTACCGGTTTCTGGAAGAAAGCCGTACAAGTGCAATAGCACTGGTATCGGCCCAATCAAAGCGGTAATTATAAGAAAAAGAACAATCGCACGGGTTTTCCCCATAGCCCGAGATACTTTTACAGAAAGCAGAGACGCGAATGGTAGCGCAAACGCAATACAGAGCATGAAGATACCCATTTGTTCACTGCTAAATCCGTAATAAAAACTGTTCACATGAATGAGCATTGTGTTGGATATGCCAATCGCTGTTGCTATAACAAGATTCGCCAGGAGAAAAATCCTAGACGAATCGACCTTCATCAGGCCAATCAAATCACTAAATGCCGAATACCAGGGTCGATGACTTTGTTCGTCACCAATTTGATGCAGGTAGGGAATACGTGATTTGCTGCCCAGAATTGCCATGAGCATTCCAACAAATGCCACGGTGATAGCAAATACGCCAGTACTCACATAGCCCGATGCCAAGTCACCCTGAGCCGTTGCATGGGGTATCAAAACAAACCACGCGACCACTTGAATTAACAGGCCACAAAAAAAACCCAACACTGTGCGATAAACAGCGATACTGGTTCTTTCATGATAGCTATCACTGAGTTCAGCGCCGAGTGCCATATGGGGTACAGTAAAAAACGTTAATGACGTTCTAACCAGAATCGCCATGATTAAATACCACGAGAATAACTGCCACTGTGACAGCTCCGCGGGCGGATTAAATATGGCAAACACACCAAGGCAAAATGGCACAACAGACCACATCATAAATGGATGCCGTCTGCCCCACTTTTTCGACTTCCATCTATCAGAGAGATGACCAATAATCGGATCAGAAATACCGTCAGCAATCAGCGCTAAAAGTGCAGCCAGGCCTGCAAGACTTGCCGAAAGACCAAGAATTTGGCTGTAATAGAAGAACAGAAAGAACTGGAAACAGGCATCTTTTGCTGCCCATGCAGCATAGCCTGCTCCGTAATAGAACTTTGTTTTTTTACTTAACGTCGACGGCATTTCGCACTACCACTCAACAATCGGGTAGGAGGCCGGATTGCTCCCGCCGTCATCCCACACCACCGGGCATACGGTTCCGTACCACGGCGGTTCATGTGGTCAGGCGCTGGTACCGTGGTCGCCAAATTTTTCATCGCGGTCGGCAACGGCACTCGCAACGCCTCCTTCAACGAGCTTTTTGAAGAAACCCTGGGTGGTTTCGGTAAAACAGGCCAGAGCCTGCATTTCCGTGCCCGCACGGATACCCGCACGAATACCCATGATGTCCATCTGACGGTGAACACTGCGCTTGCAGATCTGTTGTACATCGGTGGGTATTTTTGTCATGCGCTCTGCTACCTTCAGCACCTCTTCCTCCAGTACGTCAGGTGCGAATGAGGCATTGGCAAAACCCTGCTGCGCGGCCTGCTTGCCGGTAATACCGTCACCGGTGAGCATCAGGTACATCGCGTTGCGAAAACCCATCAGCCAGGGTATCGCCTGGTTGTCCGGGGGGCTCAGTGAGCGCACGGGCGGGTAGCCAATGTTGGCATCGTCGGCGACGAACACCAGGTCACAGGACTGCGCCAGTTCAAAACCACCCGCCAGGCAGTGCCCGGATACCTGCCCGATCACGGGCTTCGCGAGGTCCCAGATACGGAAACAACCCTCGGTGACCTGGCGGGGCCAGGCGCCCAGCCCCTCGGAGGTAAAGAACGGGTAGTTCTCGCTAAACTCCTTTGGCTCGGAGAGGTCGTAACCGGCGGAGAAACACTGTTCGTTGCCACGGATGATGGTGAGATTGATATCGTCATCGGTATCAACCCGGGTCAGTTCGGTGAACAACTCCCTGCGCAGCTGGTCAGATAGCGCATTGCGCTTATCGGGCCGGTTCAGGGTAATGCGGTTGACCCGTTCGATGGGGCGATCCACCTTGATGCAGGTATAGTCCTCAATGTTCATTCCTGTTTACTCCCTTCCTTTAGTTCAACACAATTCCCATCCGGGTCCTGGAGCAGGCAAACGCTCACACCGGTGAGAATTTCGGTTTTCGGCTTCGGCACATTGACGCCTGCGGCAATTTTCTCCTGCGAACGTCTAGCTTTGGTCATAAAACATCACGTTGTAGACGGATGGGGACGAAATTCCCCCCAGTCGGAAATGAGATTACTAACCAACTATACCGCCCATTCAGGAAGGGCTTAAAAGGGGGAAACACCCCAGCTTATAAAGAATAGACTCAAGCAAACTGCCGCGAGTCCATTGGCCAGATAGCCCAACAGCAAATGAGCAGCGATCCCGGCTTTCATGCGAACCTGAATAATCTGGTAGATAACGATTAAACCCATCACCCCGGCGATATAAACCAATATCAGGCCGTATCTGGCCCACGGCACAAGTCCGAATAAGATCAGAGTTTCCGTCACGTTTATCGTCGCCGCTGCAGCCGCCGCAAAAACAGCCAGACCGGTAAACGCTGTTACGCTCGCCAACCAACTCAAAGGCCTGGCACTCGCCACATACACCGGATTTTTCTCACTGGTTCGATTGATGAACCAGTTGATCGAATGAACAAACAGGCCAATAACAAGCAGTAAAACCGAAACGCCTACCCAAACGATAGGTTTGGCCAGTTTATTTTTATCCTCTGTGGCTATCAGAGATAACTGTGCAAATAAGTCGGTAGTCATCAACGGCGCGATAAATTCGGGCGCTTTCACTTGCTCAACACAGGACAAGTCAGGCTGGCGCTGAGGCGAGTCATAAAACAGGTTTAGCATGTCACCGGCGCACTCAACAGATCGTGTCGGTCCGTGTCCGGCGTAAGGAAACTCCACGTAAGTTCCGTTCTTAAAGCCGGGCAATATCTCCCTGGCTAGCGGCGGCGGCGTAACTGGATCCATATCCCCCGCGATTATCAAGCTTGGGATTGAAGTCTCGGTCATCGCATATTCAGCCGCATCTCGAGGCGCCACCTGCATTTCACGGCAAATATCGCTGATGGCCTGATATGACGCTTCACTACCATACACCGGGGCGAGCACTTCAAAGTCTCTGAGGTCAGCCAGTCCAGATGCACGCTGCGAATCTCGCCCTCCGTCCAGACACAACACCGCGTCATGCATTCCGCGACTAAAGGTGAAGAAATTACTTGGCGCTTGCAAAATCAATTTAAAGAAGGATTCGTCACGTTGCCGAATTTTTTCTGACCAGCCATGAATAATCGCCGGTAACGCCGGAAAATTAGAGTCTTCGTACAGCAGCATAAAGGGCAATCCCGCAGCTTCATACTCGAACAGGCGAGCCTGACCGTCCGGATAATGCTCAACGTCCTTTACTTCAACGCTGATGGGAGAATTAGTGACACTTTGGGCGACAGCGCGCACTTGCGCCCCTAAATCCGGATAATATTCAGCGCAGTTTTCATCCTGTTGACACGCCTCATCCAACTTTTTGAGGTCTCTGTCATACCATTTGGCCATTCGCCAGTACAAGGCATCATCGCGTGCAAATAGCGGCATAACGGAGTCCAGCGCCACGGCTTTGATTCCCTGGGGATCTTGCTTCAGGTAAGCCTGACCTAATATCGTCCCATAGGAGAGACCCCATACATTCCATGACTCAAATCCCAGCGCCATCCGCAAGGCCTGAACATCTCGCGCATTTTCGATGGTGTTATAACCGCTTAGGTCAACCCCGGCCCGAGCCGCGTTGTGGAAACACTGCCTGATGGCATCATTCTTCTGTGCGAGCTTTTCCGCATAGGTCTTGGGGCTCTTTATGCTCAACTGTCTCGTGCTGTAAAAAGGACAAAAGTCATCAGAATAGCCGATACCGCGTTGCTCAAGAATGTATAAATCACGATGTTTGATCAGGCCGTGGTCTTTAAAACGCTTCACATAGGTGGTGACCTTAGCACCGGGACCGCCGGTTAAATAAATCACCGGATCATCGCGTTTGCCCGCCTTGGGTTGGGTCCACTTGACTTCAGCATCGTTAGCTTCATCCACTTTCGCGTTGATTTTGACAAAGTGAAGCTCGATAAAACGCGAATCCGCCTTTTCCCGGTTCTCAGGCACCTCCAGCAGACCGCATTCGATATCCCCTGGCTCATAGTCCACTTCATTTTTAAAGGGACAGACAATGCTGTCGATTCGTAACGAATCACGGGCGAACAGATCAGGCTGAACCTTCAAACCGGATTGGTCGACTTCAGATAGCTGCGCAAGCGCGGGTAAAGCCAGGCAGGTTAAAGATAAGGCTAATATAAAATTGCTGAGCGTTTTGCGCTGCATTGATCACGGCCTTTGTTCATGGCGTTTTTTTTGGGTAAAGATAAAGCACGCAAGTAAGCGTTACTGGTTCTTGTAGACCACTCCATCTTTCATCACGAACTTGACGTCAGTCATCAGCTCGATGTTTTCAAGAGGATTTCCCTCTACGGCAACCAGGTCCGCCAGCTTACCCACCTCAACTGAACCGAGTTTGTCGGAAATACGCAGCAGGTCGGCAGCGTTCACCGTTGCCGCCTGTATGGCCTCCATCTCCGGCATACCCGCTTCCACCATGTACACAAATTCATGGCTGCTCAGGGCATGGGGAAACACGCCGTTGTCTGCACCAAACGCTATTTTGACGCCTGCTTTGTACGCCTTGGCGAAGGTACCCTGTATCTTCGGTCCAATCTCTCTCGCCTTGGGCTGGATCATGGGAGGGTAGAAATCGGCATGCTTGGCCACCCACTTGCCAGCAGAAATCGTCGGCACATAGTAGGTGCCCTTTTTCTTCATCAGTTTCATGATCTCCGGGGTCATGTAGGTACCGTGCTCTACCGAGTGAACCCCGGCTTCCACCGCGCGCTTCATGCCTTCCGCACCGTGGGCATGCACCGCCACAACAAAGTTGTAGTCGTTAGCCGCTTGCATGATGGCCTCGAGTTCATCCGCCATGAACTGCGTGTTATCACCGCTCCTGGCCAGGCTCCCGACACCGCCGGTGACTGTCAGCTTAATCACATCGGAACCATCTTTGTAACGTTGTCGAACCGCCTGGCGTGCCTCATAGGGACCATTCACCACACCCTCGGTGGGCCCCGGCGGTCCCATTAGGTGGGAGAGAGTGCGGTTCAAACCGTTGGTCTGGTCGGCGTGACCACCAGTAGTAGCAATCGCAGTCCCCGCCGCATAGATGCGAGGCCCCGGTATGTAGCCCGCATTCACCGCATCACGCAGATTCAGCGTGGTTATGCCACCCAGGTTACGCACTGTAGTAAAACCGGCCATCAGCACATCTTCCACGTAGTCCGTTGCCCGCAGGGCCCGATCTGCCTCGTCCCGGAGGAAGGCGTCAGTAAGCGCTTCGGCCGGATTCGGGTTTATATCCAGGTGGGTGTGCATATCCATCAGACCCGGCATCAGAGTGTGGTTTTTCAGGTCGATGACTTCCTGACCGTCCGTGGCCGCTACATAGCCCTTCTCTATTCCGACAATCTGCTGATCCTTAACGAGCACGGACATCTGTTCCATGGCCTTGCTGCTGTTGCCATCGATCAGTCGGCCCGCATGGATCACGTAGTCGCCGGCGACAGCCGACACAGAGCCAAGTAGTGCCAGAGCGGCAAACACTATTGAGATTAATTTCATTTACCTTATCTCCTTGGTTATCGTTGCAGGCTTCGCTATCGCTGCTTACCCGCCTACTACTGGTTCTCGATCCAGCGGTCAATTTTCGCATCCAGTACGCTCAGCGGCAGTGAGCCACCTTCCAGTACTACCACGTGGAATTCACGCAGGTCGAATTTGTCGCCCAGGGCCTGCTCAGCGCGCCGGCGCAGTTCCTTGATCTTGAGTTCACCGAGCTTGTAGGACGTGGCCTGGCCCGGATAGGTGATGTAACGATCTACCTCGGAAACCACGTTCTGCTCTGTGAGACCGGTGTTCGCCATCATGTAATCGATGGCTTGCTGGCGGGTCCAGCCCTTGGCATGCATACCGGTGTCCACCACCAGGCGCACGGCGCGCCATACTCCGTAGATCAGGCGGCCAAAGCGCTCGTAGGGTGTGGTGTAAACACCCATCTCCTCACCCAGCCACTCGGAGTACAGCCCCCAGCCTTCACCGTAGGCGTGGAAGTAATACTCCCGGCGCCACTGGGGCAGGCTCTGGTTTTCCTGTTGAAAGGATATTTGCAGGTGATGACCTGGAACCCCCTCGTGCAGGGACAGGCCCACCAATTCGTACAGGGGGCGGCTGCTCAGGTCGTAGGTGTTAACGAAATACTGGCCAGCGCGGGTGCCATCACTGGCTCCCGGCTGGTAGTAAGCGGTGGCCGTCCTGGGTGCGGTTTGAGCTGGTACTGGCTTGATCCCATAGGGGTTACTCGGCAGGCGGCTGAAGTAGCCGGGCAGTTTGCCATCGATGCTCTTCGCTACCCAGGCCACGTGGTTCAGATAGTCCTGTTCATTGGTCTTGTAGAACTGTTCATCGCTGCGCAGGAATTCCAGGAACGCGGCAAAGTCACCGTCGAACGCCACTTCCTCGATAATCTGGCGCATTTCGGCCTGTATACGCTCCACTTCAGACAAGCCCAGGGCATGCACCGTATCGGCGTCAGTATCCAGACTGGTGTAGTAGCGCAGCAACTGGTCGTAGGCAGCGCGACCACCGGGCAGTGAGCTGAGCCCAGCCTCCTTTCTGCAGGCCGACATATAGGTATCAGCGAACCAAGCCGCATAACGCTTGTAGGCGGGGTTAATTTGCTTATGGATCAATGTGGCCGCTTCGGTCCGCAACTCCGCCTGCACTTCTGCCGGGATCGACTCCGGCAATCGCGCGAAGGGGATTATGAACGCGCTCTTTAGCGGATCATCGGCGACATAAGCCGAGATAGTAGCGTCATAGCCCTGCAGGGAGTCACAGGGCTGGGTGTATCCGGCAGCTATACCCTCTTCCAACAGGGCAATATTCTGGTCGGCGAAGCGGCCTACCTGGGACATGCGCGAGAGCAGGTCACGATAATCCTCTTCATTGAAGTAAGGCTGCGCCAGGAATAGCCCCACCAGGCCGCTATGCCAACCCGTTAAGGTGTTGAAGGCAAAGAAACGGCTATTGTGATCCAGGTTGGCCCGCTCATTGCGCAGCATCCAATTGTAGGCCTCGAAGTGTTCCCGGTTCTCCGGTGAGAGTTTGTTAACACGCACCTTGGCCAGGGCCTCGATATAGTCGTCCAGGCGTTTCACCTGCGCGGCACGGGCCTCCGGGCCAAAATCATCCAGCACATCTCTCGGGCCCTGGGCACCGAAGCCCGCTGCTATAAGCGGATAGGCTTCCACGTACTCCGCCCAGTAGTCCGCCATTTGCTGTTCGAGGCGACGGTCATCCCCACCAGCCTGTGCTTCTGCGCCCAGGATAAGAAGGAAAGACAGCGCCCAATGGGCAGCACCGGTGATTTTTCCAGCTTGTTTCATCGGTCTATCTTCGTTGTTTACAGTTCCCCACTGACGGCAGCCCTACCAGCTTTATCCGCCTCGAGCAGGGCACCGGCAACATCCGGCCTGACAGGCAATTCCGCCCGCTCAGTTTCACTCAGGCTATTCCACCAGTCGCGGACTCTGCCAGCATCGTGCGGCACCACGCTCTCGCTATGTTCCGCGAACTGCGCTGCCGGGAAGTTGTTATCCAAACCGCGAACGTGCTTGTCGAAGAAGCCGCGTACGAAATCATTTATAACGGCCATCATGGTAGGCCCATCTATTCCACCAAAGATGACCGATTTGACCGGCCCCCGGACAGCCATGATCATGTCCGTCACCCCAAAGTGCTGTACGTCCTTGACCCGCAGCCGATAGATGTCGTCCCGAGTTCCGGCAACCGAGTGCGCCTCGTAGGACAGGTCGGCATAGCCGTACTCGCTGTAATCCCAGCCTTGATCGCCGTCAGTCAGTTTATTCATCACCGGCCAGTCATGCATAAACATCAACAGGGGCTTGTCCACGCTGCGATTGAACAGCTGCGGGTCAAAGTTGCCGCCATCCAGGTTCACCGCCGCGGCGCAATCTGCGTCCTGCCAGCACACTGAGACCGCAGTAGATCCGCCAAATGACATGCCGGTGTGGCCTACCCGGATAAAATCGCCGGCGGCGGCGATCTCTGCCATAGCAGGATCAACCCGACCCGCCATAAGCTCGTCCTTCACGAACAGGCGATCCTCAATCCAGACGCCCCGACTGCGGTGGAACCGGGTATTGTCGCGAGTGTACCGTTCAAGCATGGCTATCATACCGGCGCGCCGCTCCGCCATTGTCGGCCCGTTCACCTTATCGACAGCCTTGCCGCCTGGGAGCGCCGACTCCAAGGCCTCTTCCCACAGTTTGTCATCTTCGGGAATCGGGTCGCCATTGGGAAACACACCTTCGGGTCCGTCGTAGGTATGAGCCACCGAGTAGACGATGTAGCCATGGCTGGCCAACTCTTCCATCAGCCCCGTATTCTGGGACAAACGCCCCTGGTAGCCATGACTGAAGAAAACGACGGGTTGCATTGAAGCTCCGCTTAGCAGCGGTGCATTCTCGTAAGAGTGGGTGTCGACGTGCCGAAAATGAGTAAAGACCTGTGAAGTCGCCGCTTCGGCGTCGGTGAAATAGGGCCGTGGTTCCAGCCCCGCCACCGAGCCCGCGGGATACCAGACGCGCACCAGCAGGCGCCGCGGTTCGTCCACGGCGGCAGCCATCACCCCCTTGCGAGAGGTATCGGTGAGCTCGAAATCGCGCACACCAACCGCGTGCTCGCCGGAAGGCGCTGGCATCTCGAAGTTGGGAAAAGTCCAGTATCCGAACGCCGCAATCGCCGTCAACAGCGAGAACAGCACACCGCTAGCCCAGGGTCTTCCGCTGAGCACCCTGGAACCGCGCAATCGCCGAATCACCAGGGCCAGCAGCAGCACCAGGGCGACTACCAGCGCAATCATCGCCGTGCCTCGATAGTTGGCGTAGCCCGCTATCGAGGCAAGCAGTGCCACCGATGCGCTAGCCCATAGCAGTGCATCTCGCCTGGCCATGCCAACACGGAACCAGCAGATGCAGAAGCCCAGCAGTGCGAGGATAGAAACCATGTCCGTCAAAAGCACGGTCGTCGGACCTTCGATGATTCAAACGCTACGGCTTACTTATTCAAAATCGTAGGTAATCTCGATGCCGATTTGGCGCGGACGATCAACAATGCCCGTGACTTCGGTTCCGACACTGCTGCGTCTGACAAATCCGTCCTCATCCAGTAAGTTATTACCGAACAGGAACACACCGAAGTCCTTGTAATATCCGCCAATACGTCCTCGCAACAGATTGCGAGCATCCCCCGGTATCGGATCCCCATCGCCAGCCGCGAACTGCTCGCCAATATAGCTGTAGGTCAGGTTGGCAATGCCCTGCCAGTTATCACCCATACTCCAGGAATAGTTTGTAGAGAGTGCGAAGGTCGAGTCTGGCTGACCCGGCAGGTCACTGCCTTCCTCAATACCCGTAGCGGCCTCCAGAGCAGGATCAACACGGGTCAGTTCGCCGTCGGCAAGGTTGGCAACCAGGGTGAAGTTAAGACCGTCAATCGACGCCGGGGCATATTTCACAGACAGGTCTACACCGTATATCTCTGCGTCACCGAACGTATAGACCAGAGGGAATTCGAGGAAAGTCACGTTCTGGCGGAAGTCTTGCCAGTCCATATAATAGGCTGCCGTTTCCAGCTGCAACTGCCCGTCAAGCAAGGTGAACTTGCCACCAATCTCGTAGCTCCACAGCTCATCGGAATCAACCGCCACTTCAGAGGGCAATCCGCCCAGGGTGACATGAAGCTCACTCACCGGGGGAGAGTTAAGCTCACCGCTGCGGAAACCCTTGACGACATTCAGGTAGTAATTGGACGTATCATTGGGAAACCAGGCCAGGTTGAAGCGCGGGTTCCAACTGTCAAAGCGCTGGTCATTGATCTCGAAAGTGCCGGTAGCTTCCTCAGCGCTGCGATCGTCTTCGAAATAACGCAGCCCTACCAACGGAATCAGGCGCCCGTCCATCAGGCTGTAAGAGATTTCGCCAAACACCGAAATACTCTCAGACTTGGTGTTAAGGGTCGTATCCGGAAGCAACAATTGGGCGTTGGAAGCCGTGGTGGATTCGAGATCCTCATCGGCGTAAAACACACCCGCTATCCATTGCAGATCACTGTCCCCCTGGGAAACCAGGCGAAACTCGTTGTTTATGGTTTCCGTATTGCCGGAGCCGGCAACGCTCAGGATGCCATCAGGGGGGCCAAAAGGAGGGGGTATGGGAACCGCAAGGTTGATAACCGTGTTTGGTGTCGCATCGATATAGGTCGTCGTGTTGGTCAGCGCCGCCCAACCCAGGTCGTAGTTAAAAGTGAGGTAGAAAAAGTCGTATTCATTCTCGTTGACGTCGTCTTGCCCATAAAAGTTCACCACTGGATCACGGTCATAGACGATATTGCCGTATTCCTGATCGATCTCATTATGAATGGCGGTAAACCGGACATCGAGATCATCGGATGCCGCCCAAAGCAGGCTGGCGCGGTAGGAAGTGATATCCCCAGGCTCCACATTTTCGTTACCCAGGGCGTCCTCTGTCCAACCTCCTACATCTTCGAAACTACCCACAACTCGCAACGCCAGTTTGTCTTCAACTAAGGGCACGCTCACCGCAGCGTCGGTGTAATAGCTGTCATCGCCGCCCTTGGTGTCGTAATAGCCTGCTCTCACGTGAGCTTCGACGTTTTCGAGGTTGGGCTTCTCAGTAATAAAGCGCACCGTGCCGCCCATGGAGCTCGCCCCCCACAAGGTGCTCTGGGGTCCCCGGAGCACTTCGACCCTGCTCATATCGAAGGTACGCGCTATGGGGGCAAAATCTTCGCCGGGGAAATAGGCCGCGTCATCAACGTAATAACTCACCGTGGGATCACTAAAGCCTTGATCCACACCACGAATACTGTACTGCCGGCGACCAAGGCTGTTCTCGTTAGTCTGAATGGCGCCGGGCACCAGTTCCATGACCTGTTGCAGGTCCCGGATACTCGCCCTGTTCAGGGACTCGCCGGATAGAGCCTGCATGGAAAATGGTATTTCCATCACTGCCTGTTCACGCTTCTGGGCGGTTACGATGACCTCTTCCAGTATTCCTGCACTGTCCTGCGCCACTGCAACACCTGTGGTCGCACTTCCTACAACCAGGGCCGACAATAAGCGACCAAAGAATGATGTTTTCATTTTCCCCTGTCCTCGTTCCTTATTCGTTGAAACTACACTTAGCTCGCCATCATCGATCGAGCTTGCAAGACTGGTTCCCTCAAGGAGCCGGCTGAGGCCTTCAGTCAACGTATACCGACCCTTGAGCCGGTTGGTCGTGACTTCAGCTGCCTCGTCAAACGGGAACACCAGGGTGACACCCGCCTGAGTCGCAAACTCGATCAATGATCGATCTGCGGTCTGTCGGGAAACATCGAACTCTACCTGTTGCTCAAGATCTTGTGGGGCGGCTTGCACCTGCAAACAGGCCAGCGCCAACCCGGTTGTTATGACGATCTCAAGCAGTACCCGAAAGACGCAGGGACCACTCAGTCGTTGATTAGACGGGCCGGCAGACATTTTCCCCCAGTGGAATTTCAATGTTTACAGCACGCTGCTTGAGGGCTTCAGGGAAAGCGCGATGGTCTCTTCATCAATTCGCCTGTCAACCACATCAAAGTTGGCACGTAGGGAGGCAAGAAAGCCCTCGACATCACCGGCTTTGAACACACCGGCCACCCGCATTGCCTTGAGGTCCTCAGACTGAACCACAAACTCAAGGTGGGTGTAGCGCCCTACTTCGCGAACGGCTTCATCCAGGGAACTGCCACGAAATACCAGCATGCCTTCGCGCCAGGCCAGCTTGACCTCGATATCGCCATCAGCGATGGCCTCCACCTCCGGGACCTCGTCGAGGACGATGCGCTCACCCTGGGCGAGCTCGGTGTTGCCTGAGTCCTGCTCTGATACGGTGAAAGATTCAGCGGGCAATTCCACCCTCACACGCCCCTCGGTAACGATCAGCTCAACCTCCCCGCTCTCATCAATGCGCACGTTGAAGGACGTGCCAAGGGCTTCAAAGACTTTATCGCCAACCAACACACGCAGCGGACGTTGTGGATCGTGAGCCACATCGATATGGATCTCGCCCTGCTCCAGAGTCAGCAAACGGTACTCAGCCGTCATACGCACCTGTAGCTGCGTCTCAGTGTTGAGCTGTACCACGCTGCCATCGTTCAGGTGAATGGTGGATTGATCGCCTACCGGGGTCGTATAGATCGCCTGGTCAACCACCTCACTCACCTCAGCCACCTGGGGCTCATGGGCCGGCTGCACTGAAGCATCGTTCACCAGGACTGCCAAGCCAGCCACCAACGCCAGGGCAAGGGAGGCCGCCAACGCCACAGGACGCCAGGAAGATGGTTTCTTTTCGTGGGGCATCAGGTCCGCCAGGGAATGCAGTGCACCCAGCATGTCCCAGAGGCGCGCGCACTCTTCCAGTTCACGTTCATTACGCTGGTCTGCGCGAATCCAGGCCCTGAGCTGTTCAAGTTCCGAACTGGATAGATCGCGGTCCATTTTCGCAATCCACTCGGCTGCCTGTTGCCGCCGATCCTGGTCGTTTTGCATCGGGATAACATTACTCATTCCCCGTCACCCCGCTGCTGGTCGCGATCGGTAGGACCAGTCGCCTTCTCCGGCATGTATCTCTCCATATAGTCCCGGCACCGTTGTAGCCCCAGGGCCATGTGTTTTTCCACGGATTTTTCACTGATGCCGAGTTCCTCAGCGATTTCTTTCTGGCTGTAGCTGTACACCTTCTTCAGCACAACTACACGGCGGCACTGCACCGGCAAGCGCCGCACTGCGTCGCACAGGTGCCCGAACTGTTCATGGGTGACCGCGTCCGTGTAGGTTTTATCGTCACCCTCGAGCAGGTCGGCCTCATCTTCAAGGGGGTCGGTGAACCGCTGGTCGAAGCGGCGCACATGATCCAGGGCCAGGTTCTTCACCGCCCGGTAAAAGTAGGCCCGGGGGTATTTGATATCAGTATCACTGCTCTGCTGGCAGAGTTTTACGTAGGTCTCCTGCACGATGTCTTCCACCGTGTCAGGGGGCACAATTTTCAGGATAGAGCGCGCCAGTTCGCTGCGCATCCCGATAAAGGCATCACTTAACTCTTTGAATTTGCTCATAAACTATAGAAACAATTCGTTCATTCAATAATAGACGTTTTGGGGGAAGGTTTCCCCCAGTCGAATTGGCGTGCTCAACGCTACGCATAGTTTTTTTTGCACCCTTCTTCTGTCAGTCTCCATCAGCTCTGCACCCAATCGCACCTGGATTCAACTGACCGAAGAGATGCTCTCATTAGACGCAATGGACGCACCACTGGCGGCATAGCGCTTGCGGGTCTCCTCAGACCAGGAATCGATTTCATCCTGGGCGAAGTCATAGGACAGGCCGCGCTCCATGATCAGAATCCTCCGGTAACTTCGAGCAATTGGCCAGACACGTAGTCCGACTCCGGCAGGCAGAACAACATCACACCGCCGGCGCCTTCCGCGGGTGTGCCCGCACGTCCCAGTGGCACCATCATCTTGATACCCGCGGCCGCGGCGGTGGGTACGCCGATTGGAACTGTCTTGCCTTCGATTTCGATCTCGGTCTTCTCATCGGTCGCCTCGGTGAGCCGGGTCTCGATCACGCCAAAGGCAACAGCGTTAACGCAGACGTTGTAGCGCCCCCATTCCTTGGACAGAGTCTTGGTCATACCGATCAGGGCCGCCTTGGCGGAGGAGTAATTGGTCTGCCCGGCGTTTCCGCGCGACCCGGCGATCGAAGAAATGTTGACCACTTTGCGCATCACCCGCTCGCCCTTCTCCGCCTCACCCTTGGACTTGATACGGATG
Source organism: uncultured Halieaceae bacterium (assembly GCA_913045375.1). Lineage (GTDB taxonomy): Bacteria > Pseudomonadota > Gammaproteobacteria > Pseudomonadales > Halieaceae > Luminiphilus. The sequence goes on from CAJWQE010000005.1 coordinate 67,229, forward strand.
ATCTCTGAGGCTTCCTTGAGGATGCGCCAGGGGGCCTTCAGGTGAACGTCCATCATGGCATCGAACTGCTCCTCACTCATCTTCTGGATAGTGGCGTCCCAGGTGTAGCCGGCGTTGTTGACGATAATATGGATATCGCCGAAGTTATCCATGGCGGTGTCGATAAAGCGCTTCGGAAAAGCGGGGTCAGTCACACTGCCCACGCAGGCAACGGCCTCACCGCCTTTGCTCTTGATCAGTTCCACGGTCTCGGTTGCCGGCGCCTCATCCAGGTCGTTGACCACCACGCTGGCACCTTCGGCCGCCAGCTGCAGCGCCACCTGCTGACCAATCCCGCGACCGGAACCGGTGACCAGTGCCACACGTCCATCTAATTTAGCCATGATGCTTCTCCTCAACACACGGGGACAGAACTAATTCTGTCCCCTTCTAAAGTTAATTTTTTGT
>CAJWQE010000006.1 GCA_913045375.1 uncultured Halieaceae bacterium
AGGCTACTTGCGCTAGCGGCCCTGGGTGATTGCCTCGAGAATCACTATCTCTAGCGCCTCAAGATCTGGCTTTCTTGGGTTGGTTGCAGTCGCACTGTCGCTAAAAGCCCGCTTTGCAAGAGAGCTAACTTTGTTCGTGTCTACGCCAATATCAGCCAGAGATCTCGGAATCTCCAATTGATCCAGAAGTTGGCAAATCCAATGATGAATAGCATCGAAGTCCCGTCCTTCGAGATTCAGCGCTTGTGAAATGTAAGGGCACTTTTCTTGAATCGACGCCGCATTGAATCTCATCACTGCGGGCAGGGTAATTGCGTTTGTAAGGCCATGATGAGTGTCGTACTCGGCCCCGATTGCATGACTAATGGAGTGCACTAGACCCAAGCCTTTCAAAAATGCTACGCCAGCCATGCAGGATGCGACTTGCATTGCACCACGCGCATTCAGATTCTGCGGGTTGAAGACTGCGTCAGGTAACCACCGGCCAATAAGAGTTAATGCCTTCAAGGCTATTCCGTCACACATAGGGTGAACACTGGGAACGCAATAGGCTTCTAACGCATGAACCAATGCGTCAACACCCGTCCAGGCAGTCAAATCGGCCGGCAGACCGAGTGTAAGTTTGGGGTCTAAAATTGCGAGCTGTGGTTTCAGAAGTGGATGCCACACGCACAGTTTCATACCGCGATTTAGATTCGTAACCATTGCGGTACTTTCTGTCTCAGCACCTGTTCCAGAAGTGGTAGGAATGCATATTAGAGGCGGGAACTTGTCCGCAGGATTGAGTCTAGGCGGGACTTTTTCAAAGTCGTGTTCCCAAAGCTCATGTCTGCTCCCTGCTAATAACGCAGTCGCTTTGCCAGCATCCATACCGCTGCCACCGCCAATGGCAATAACACCGTCGTGGCTGCCTGAGCGAAATGCGGAGTGCGCATTTCTGACATCATTCTCTGTCGGATTCTGGGAAATGTTGTGGAAGATGCTGCTAGCAATGCCCGCCTGCGCCAGTAAATCTAATGCGTCTGAGACGAAGGTCAGAGATGCAGTCCCACTGTCGGTGATAATTAAGGGATTGTTGAGGCCGAGTCGCTGACAATGATCAGGGAGTTCGTCGAATCGCCCGGGGCCATAGGCAATAGGCACAGGAAACGACCAGTCTGCGTGTTGAAGGAAGTCATCACTAGATAGCACGTGCATACTCTGTAACCTCGCTCGATCACATTTGGCTGTGTTGGGCACTGCTACGTTGAGCCTAATCCATTGTCGCACTCGGAGCTAATTGCACTCTAATGTGTCTGGCAAGCAACTACTGCTTACTGATCAACGCGATAGACTCCAATTGGCTGCATAGTATAAACCCATCGAAAGAATCCCTTAGGCACCCTGACCGTCTATAGTTAGAGAATACAAGCGATTTGACCAGTAGGGTTGCGAATGAAATCGTCAATTTACAAGTACCTGACAGTGCTTCTTTTTTCGTTTTATGCATCGTTCATTAACATGCAGGTAACGTTTGCGCAGGTGGCTGAGCCAACGTTTTGCAACAACCAAAACACCGTGGGATATCAGCAGATCGAGGAGAATGGAGTACGAAGAGAGTACATCCTATACCCTTCGACCCTCGAATCGCCGGGTACCCCTTTAGCGCTGATAATTAATTTCCATGGCTATGGCGACTGTGCCAACGCGTATGCAGAGGACATAGGAAACTTTTATGGGCTGAATAATCTAGCTGATGACAAGGGTTTTTTAATTGCCTATCCCCAAGCGATGATTCGGGAGAAAGGTGATCCGTACTGGGAGCCAGGCGACGTTGGGCCGGATATAGCAATTAATGATGTTATGTTTGCTCGACGCATCGTCTCTGATGTCGCCAATAAGCTACAAATAGAGATTGAAAACACGTTTGCTGTGGGATTCTCAAATGGTGGGATGATGGCATACGACTTGGCGTGCACAGCGGCAGATGTGTTTGACTCCGTGGCAATCATGTCTGGTGTGAGGCTCGATGGTGCATGCGATGAGTCGATTTCGAAGTCGGTCCTTCATTTTCATGGAAGCGACGACTCCGTAATCCCTCTTGATGGGAGTGGGGACTTCCCGTCTGTTTACAGCTCTATAGATTTCTGGGTCGAGCAAAATCAGATACCGGAGGGCTCCGAAATTTCATCAGTGTTAAATGGTGGTGACGTGACCTTGGAGCGCCATGTTGGCGGGAGAGAGGGTACGGAGGTCAACTTGTACGTGATCAACACTGAATTCGATAAGCCGGCAGGTCACTCTTGGTTCTCTGCCCAGATCGAGGGAAGAACGCCTAACCAAATCATTTGGGAATTTTTCTCAGACTCAACAAGCTCATCTCCGTCTCTGGAGGCGGTTGCCGTGGATCTCGACACAGTAAATTTCCGCGAGGGCGATGGCGATAGTGTGGTGCTCGCTTTTGATCTCTTTGGCGATGTTGATGGGCGACTTGATGGGTTTTCAATCACGGCGACGGGTGAGCTTGATGAAGTCACTGATGTGGGTTTGGTAAAGGTGCACCTTGATGAAAATAAAAATCTAGCTGCAGACCCATCAGAATTTTTGGACCAAAGCACCTACACCGCAGACGACGGTGTTATTGATTTTGAATTCGCAAACCCTGTGTTTACTCAGGGCGCTGCCGTCCGGATCTTGATCACCTACGAACTGTAGAGGATACAGAGGGCAGATAACGCTGGGGTTGGCCTTGAAACTTATGCATTGTCTCGTGCAGGCCAATGGAATCAGGTCGGTCAACCGGCACCAATCGAACTTAACCATGACTGCTTTGCGGTACTGAGGAACGACCGATAATTTGTAACACGACGTCTAGATACTAGAGTCGTCGAACGAAAGTCAGGGCTACGGTTTTTCGTATTGCTGATGCGTTTGCAGTGTTTTGATTATTCAGAAGACAGACCGTCCAATGCTCCACGACATGGGGATTAAAGTGTCATGAACGAAGTCCAGCGACTCGAGGTAAGATTCAAAGAGGCTTTAACGTCCGGCGATTCGGCCAAACTGCATGAGGTACACGTCAGAGCTGTAGCGCTTGTCGAGCGGCGCGAACGGCCACCAGTAATTGCAGCCAACAAAAAGGCTTATGAGCAACTGATATATAGCTACGTATGCCATGTCGCCTCTAGTGATGCGCGCTTGCCTTACCTTCTATGGTGGAGAGCGTATTACGGAAAAAAGAAAATGCCGAAAAAACCTCGTCACTCGGTCGAGAGAAGCCGATCTCACCTTCGGGAAATGAGGAAGCACTCTAGTTTCACCTCTCGTCTTTGCAGTAAATACAAAGTAGCGACGTAATCAACGATTAAACGGGCATTTTATCGAGCGCGGCTTGCAAGTCGCGGTTCTTATCCTTGCCACCGTGGTTGGTAATTGGGAGCTCGCTTGGTTACTTCATCACAACGCCATTGATGCAGGTGGTCTGATGACAACACCACCTTTTAGAACGACAGAGACATCACGCAGTCGTGTGACGTCTACAGTCGGGTGGCCGCGTACCGCAATAATGTCGGCTTGCAGTCCCACGCGGAGGCTCCCGATGTCTGCGTCGAGCCCCATGTGTTCTGCTGCGACCGATGTGGCAGACTTAATAGCCTGCATGGGTGTCATGCCACGCTCCACCATAATCTCGAACTGCCAACCGCCCATATCGTGCGGCAGTACACCGGCATCCGTGCCATAAAGTATCGTCGCACCTGCGGCCACTGCCTTCTCAAATACGACCCGTTGGGCCTCAGTCGTGTCGTGATTACGCTGGATAAACACCTCGGGGTATCCCAGTTCGCGTCCAACGGTATCCGTGTAGGTCCCGTTATAGATATCCATGGACAGCGCCACATTGCTCTCCACTGCCAATGCAATAGTGGCGTCAGAGAGCAGGGAAGCGTGCTCTAGCGAGTTCACGCCCGCCAGGATAGCGTCTTGCCCTGATTGGTCGCTGTGCACATGGGCTGTGACTTTTACGCCATGTTGTTTTGCCACTGCCACAACGGCTGCAATGTCATCCTGATGCATCTCGGGAGCGCCGGGTTCAGTGCCTGTCGAGAAAACAGCCCCTGATGCAATGACTTTCAGGAACTCAGCACCATTAGAGATTGCGCTTTGGGCTCTCGCAGCGAATTCCTCGGGCGTTGAGGCAATACCTTGTTGCGACTCGGGGGGTATCTTATCAGCCGGTATCTCGGGGAACCTTAGGTCGCCACCACCACCCGCTATGGTGAGATAAGGCCCTGCAGATTGAATCCTTGGGCCGACCGCATGGCCAGCATCAATCTTCGCTTTTGCACTAGCGAGCGCATCGGGAAACCAAGCCCCTGCATGTCGAACTGTAGTAAAGCCAGTGCGCAACGTGGTTTCGGCATTTCCAAGTATTAATGCCACGTTGTCGGCATACGTGCGACGCGCATAGATACCGTAGTCGGCCGCATCCTCTGGGTTTGCGTCGAAGTGAACGTGCGTATTTATAAGCCCGGGAAGGCATGTGTAATCGCTAAGATCTAGATCGATCTCGGCAGCGGGTAAAGTCTCAGAAATAGAGATGATAATACCGTCACTTATGGTTAGTGTTTGCGAACTTAGTGGATGGTCTGAGATGCCATCGATGAGGCTTCCGCAGTATATTTTGGTTTGTTGCTTTAACGATACCTCACTCTCACCAGCTGCCCTAGCGGAGGCGACGGTCATAGTTAAAGCCACGCAGGCTAACGAGCTTAAAGCATTTGAAACGATTCTAGTAATAGCTGAATGCTGGTAAGACGGCATGGTAGGGGATGCTAACTGGAGTTAATGCTTCACGAAAGAGATTGCGACTTGATCTGACTGATGATGAATAGGCACCTTGGTGGCCTAGGCTGCTGTGAAAATCGTTCGCCAGCTTTTTTAGATTAACAGTTTGAGAGGTCTGCTGTTGTCCAACTAGGGTGCATGCCACTAGTGGCTACGAGTATGAATAAGTAGGGTAAGATCTCCGCCCCCTAATAATAAGTTCTCTATCTATGTCACGCGTTTCTCTTTCAGCATCCGGCCACAGCCGGGCTTACCCACGAATTATTCTGTTAATTCTCTCTGTATTTGTCGCTTCGAGCTTAGGTGCAAAACCTTTTGAGCGGAGTGCGCCGGAACAACAGGGGATGTCTAGTGTTCAACTTCAAAGGTTATCTCAGCTGGCATCAAAGTACGTTGGAGAGGGGCGAGTGCCAGGCATGGTCAATTTGGTGATGCGCAATGGTGAAATTGTTCATTTTGAGGCCGTCGGTAATCGCGGTGTTGATGACAATACGCCAATGCGACGGGACGACCTCTTCCGTATTTACTCCATGACGAAGCCAATAACGTCCGTCGCGGCGATGCAGCTGTATGAGCAAGGTAAATTCCAGCTTTCGGACCCTGTGACAAAATTTATCCCGGAGTTGCAGAGTTTGAATGTGTTGAATGAAGACGGGACCCTCAGTCCTGTTGAACGAGAGATGACGATGCATCAGTTGCTGATGCATACAGCAGGATTCTCGTACGGTTTTCACCCTTATCGAGACCCCGTGGACAAATTGTACGTAGCGGCTGACCTTGTTACCGCTACGGATTTGGAGAGTTTTGTATCGAAACTTGCAGAGCTCCCCCTCAGATCTCAGCCGGGTGAGATTTATCATTACTCGGTTGCAGTTGATGTTACGGGATTAGTTGTGGAGCGCTTGTCAGGCCTGCCGCTCGATGAGTACATCGACACAAATATTTTGAAGCCACTGCAAATGAACGATACCTTTTTTGAAGTCCCACCAACAAAACGGGATCGTTTCGTCCAGAACCACTTCATCAACCCCGAAACTGGATCTTTGATTAACGCTGACTACGCTCCAGCGCCCTATGGTTACAGGGAGGGTGTTGCGCTATCTGATTATTTCAATGTCTCTTTGATTTCGGGTGGAGCGGGTTTGGTGTCGACCGCATTGGACTATGCGCGCTTTGCCGAGATGTTGCGACGAGGAGGTACGCTTGATGGCGCGCGAATTCTTGGCCCTAAATCCATCGCCTTCATGACCAAAAATCATCTTTCAGAACCTTCGATGCATGCCGCATGGGAACAGATACCGACGCCGGATATTGGTCGGCCAGGCTTTGGCTTTGGCTTAGGCTTTGGCGTGGTTACCGATGCAACTGCTATTGGTATTTTAGGGAGTGACGGTGAATATAACTGGGGTGGAGCCGCGGGAACTATCTTCTGGGTGGATCCGACTGAGGAGCTAGTCGTGGTTAGTCTTATTCAATTAATGCAGAGCCCCTGGCCCCTCCGCGCCGACGTGAAGGTCGCGGTTTATCAAGCTTTGACTGAAACTTACGAAAAGTGACTTAGCTGGATAGCGTGGCCTCCGAGACCGGAGTGCCGCTGCTAATCACTTAGTTAAGCACCCGGTAGCCTCTGCCTCGGAGGCACTGCTTCATGACACGTTCCGTCTCGCGAACGCCTTCTTGCGCGCCACGCACGCCGCCAGTGACGGCACCAACTCCCGCGCCTCGCTCTGCAGAGTTCGGTTCTCGATCAATAATGGCGCCAATGGCACCACCAACAACCGCGCCACCAACCGCACCGCGCGCGACTTTCTGTCCGGTACGAACTTCATCGGCATAAGCCTCGCAGTCTGCCTTGTCGGCGTAGTAACGGTTCATATCGACACCTTTACGATCGATAATAGGTTCATCGACGAATGGGCGGCTGCCCGCGCATCCTGTGATCCAAACGCTCAAAACCAGCAATAAAACAACTCGCATATCTACCTCCCGATCGTACGCTTTTTGCAGATTGTACGGTGGACATGAGCATGCCCGTCTATGAATTGGGTTGTTTTTGTTCGGCGCCTATGCTGGTTTTATTGCGTCGGCGTCAATTTCTGCAATACTGTTTTGTGACAAATTCAACAAAGTTTGAGGGTGACTATGGCTGCTTTTAATCGAGGGGTCCGACAAACGCTAGCGGCTCTGACGGTGGCTTTGATTGCGAATTTGGCGCAGTCCGCTGAGGTAGTGACCGGATACTGGAGTGATGTCAGCGACAATGAGCCTGTAATCCAGGCTTCTCTTTCTCCAAAACCATCCCAAGATCCGAGTGAAAGTCGTCTGCTCAAATTCGATTTGGTGCAGTTACGCGATGCTCTCAATGGCTCGGATGCAATCAACATTATGCTGCCTGATCCCTACGGAGGCGCGGTCGAGTTTGCCCTACGTCCGTCGTCTGTCATGCCAAAGAAATTGGCGGCGCGTTATCCCGAGATTCGTGCTTTTGAAGGTGTGGCGCTCCACGACGCCGCTACAACTATACGACTGGAACTCTCTTCGAAAGGTTTGACCGCGCAGGTGTTGGGTGCAGGCAACCGCTGGCTGATAGACCCTTTGCAAGGTCTGAGTCCTGAATTTGCGCGAAGCTACAAGTATTCCAAATCTTTTCACACTAAAGATGAGGCTTTCTGCGAGTTGGATTCCGCCGGGGTATTCGGAGGGGGCAGTGTTCCCAATAATCACTTTAAAGGCACGACCCGCCGAGCTAGGAGTACGGGCGAATCCGTGAAAACTTATCGTCTTGCCGTTGCAACGACCGGTGAATACGGCGTCTACCACGGTGGGACCACGGCTTCAGCGCTTGAAGCTGTCGTCGCGACCATTAACCGCGTGGACGGCATTTTTGCGTCAGAGCTTGCCATACGATTTCAGTTAGTCGATGACAATGATGCTGTCGTATTTGCAGACCCTGCTACTGACCCGTTTACCGGTAATGATGATGCTGGGACTTTGATCGATGAGTCCCAGGTTCAGATCGACTTGCTGATCGGTACTGAAAATTATGACGTGGGACACACACTCAGTACTGGCGCGGGCGGCCTTGCGGGACTCGGTGTAGTTTGCCGAGAGGGCGGTAAGGCTGAGGGCGTCACAGGATCGAGTCGTCCAGAAGGCGATTTCTTTGACGTTGACTACGTGGCACACGAATTAGGACACCAGTTCGCTGCGGATCACACCTGGAATGGGTCGAATGGCGGCTGCGGACCGCAGCAGCGTGGACCCGATAGCGCCTACGAGCCAGGCAGTGGCTCATCTATTATGAGTTACGCGGGCCTATGTGGTGCAGATAATATTGCGAGCGCCGTTGATGCGTTGTTTCACCACCAGTCGTTTGATCAGATTATTGGTTATACCACTGAGGGCATAGGGTCAGTCTGCGGCAGCGAGGCAGTATCAGGAAATACGGCACCACAAGTTGATGCTGGCTCTGACTATGTTGTCCCAAAGCAGACACCATTAGTGCTTACCGGTTCAGCGACTGACCAGGAGCAAGGTTCATTGCTTTACAGCTGGGAGCAACGAGACTTAGGGCCGCAGGCGGCTCTGACCGATCCCGATGATGGGCGATTTGCACTCTTCCGAATGTTGGACTCATCATCTTCACCGGAGCGCTATTTGCCCGCACTGGCAACGGTCGTCTCCGGCACTCTTGATCTGAGTGAGCGAATTCCTCAGGTGGCTCGCGAGATGACCATGCGGCTAACCGTGAAGGATGGTGCTGGTGGTGTTCAGTCCGATGACATTATCGTCTCTATCGATGGCGATTCTGGTCCTTTCGAGGTCGTTTCACCCAACGGTGGTGAGCAAGTAGGGCGCTCAAAAACGGTCGAATGGGACACGGGTTTTACCGAGCAAGCGCCTGTAAGTGCATCGATGGTCGAGATTTACCTGTCTACCAACGATGGTGTGAGTTTCGATCAGCTCATCGACACGGTGGATAACACGGGGTCTGCCAACATCAATTTTCCCGCGGGTATCCAATCTCAAGACGCCCGTCTGATGATCAAAGGCGCGGGCAATATTTTCTATGACGTATCGGATGCAGCGTTTCAGCTAGATTCAGATCGCGCGGTTCCGCCTACGCCAGTGTTAGACCGTGTCGAGGCGGGAGATACCAAGCTGACTCTCTACTTTGGCGAAGGCCAGCCCAACGGGGTCGTAGCTGATACCTATGAGGCGTACTGTGCGACCGAGTCCATAGCGACGGAAACCGATTACTCAATCGAAGCGCTTCTGCCGTTTGATGAGAACACACCAATTACAAGCGAGTTGGAAATTACGGATGACTTTACCATCGAACAGGACGGCATCCAGGTACCCGTTAACATCACGCACACCTGGCGTGGCGATGTGGTGGTTGACCTCTCGTCACCGGCCGGCACAACGGTAAGGCTTAAAGAGACAGTGGGTACAGACGGTGACGACAATGTAATCGAGACCTACCCCATCACTGCACTGCCTGCTGAATCACTGTCGGCCTTTGAGGGCGAGAGCACGCTTGGCACCTGGGTTTTGGATGTCTCGGACACCCAGCTTGAGGACAGCGGTCAGCTAGAGAGCTGGGGCGTCACCATTGTTTCACGTTCATCAGCGTCCGAGGGCACTGCGTCCGGAGCGTCTTCACCACTTGTGGTTGAAGGTCTCATCAATGGCGAGACCTACGATTGTCGGGTAACCCCTTTCGCAGATGGCTGGCCTGGCGAGAGCGTGAGCTTCCCACCGGCGATCCCCGTGGGAGCAGACGGTAACTCGCTGACTCCAACCTTTGCTGCCCTGACGAGTACCGCAGATGGCTTCACGGTGCAGATCAGTAACTACGATGCGGAATTCACATGGGATGTAGCGACGACGGCAGGCTCCGCCAGCATTAGTGGCACCGGTCTTGTCACCGTCATAGGGTTGGGCGCAGGTCAGAGTGCCACCGTCACGGTTACCGCCTCGCGCGCAGGTTTCAACGATGGAGAGGCTGAGGTCACGGGTAGCGCCAATGTGGGTGCCGCCCTGACACCCGAGTTCGGGGCAGTGAGTTCGACTGCTGACGGATTTACGGTACAGGTTAGCAACTACGATGGGGCTTACGTTTGGGAGGTGTCTGCCTCGACGGGGAGTGCGGCCATCGATGGAACTGGCTTGATCACAGTAAGTGATTTAGCGCCTAGCCAAAGCGCGACCGTGAGCGTGACTGCTTCCCGAACAGGCTACGAGAGCGGTGCGGCTGATATTAGTGGCTCGGCGAGTGTGGGAGCGGCCTTGACGCCCGAGTTTGGTGGCGTTGTCTCGACTGCAGACGGATTTACCGTTCAGGTGAGCAACTATGATTCAGGCTTTACCTGGGATGTCACTCCGACTGCAGGCACCGCGTCGATCAGTTCATCAGGATTGATAACGGTAGCGGGCTTGAGGTCGGGGCAGAGCAGTGTGGTCACTGTTGGCACCTCACGCTCAGGTTACGAGAGTGGGAGTGCCGATATTAGCGGTTCAGCGAACGATACAGGCTCGAGCTTGAATATTACCTTTGCAGTGACCGAGCTTTCGTCGACCGCTTTTGAAGAGGGCGATGGAGATACGGTGGTCCTGGCATTCACTGTTCAAGCTGATGTTGCTGATGCCCAGATTAATGGCCTGACACTCTCTGCAACGGGCGATCTCAACGACGCCAATGAAGTGGGTGCGGTGAAGGTGTTCGCCGATGCCAATGGCGATGGTGTTGCTGACACTTCTGAGCTGGTAGCTGAGGGCAGCTACACCACTGACAATGGCAGCGTAACGTTTACCTTTAACGAAGCTTTATCGATTACGACCGAGGCGAGTCAGGTCTTGATCACTTACGAACTCTGAGGAAATATTGATGTTACCGATGAATCAAATGAAGCAAATCTGTGGCGCTATCTTCCTTAGTACGGCTCTTGCTGCCTGTGGTGGAGGTGGGGGCGGTGGTTCTGCGCCGCCTTCAGGCGGTGGTGGTACAACGCCGCCCCCGCCTACTACAGTGACTAAAAACTTTACGGTGACTGTGTCGGAAATAGATGTATCGCAAACCAGCACCGGAGAGTCGGTGGTTGTTGATGCGTCTGGCGTATCCGCTAGCGGAACGGTGGAAGTGACTCAGTAGCCAGTGATGGCCCTGCTTCTGCCCCTACGATGATTGCCTGCTAATTTTGGCGACGCTCTGGGCGGTCGCGAGGAGCTTGCCATCTGCATCTAGAAGCTCTGACTCCATGAAGGCGGTTTTATAGGTCGCTTGGCGAATCCAGCCCTTGGCGAAAACGGGGCCTTTGCCACCACGCGTGACCGCGTGGTATCGCGTTGTGACCTCAAGGCTCGAGAGTGCAACAACGCCCTCGGGACCTAAATGCGCAAAGACTGCGTGTGACATAGCCGCATCAAGCATTACGGTGATGAAGCCGCCTTGCACCACATCAATTGAGTGACAGTGGTCCGTTGTGGGTCGAAACTCAAACGTACAGCTCTGCGCCTGACTATCGGCTGCAATGATCTCCCCGTTAAGCAGTTCGATGAATGGCGGTTTGTGCTCATTCAGTCGTGCAATCTGATCATTGCTAGTCATTTCTCAATCCTTAAATTACTGCCTAAAACGTGGCGCGACATGGTAACGTTTCCAGACTAAATCTAATAGGACCCCACTCAATGTTAAATGCTGTTCGTACCATGCTAGACCTACAAGACCGGATGAATACTAAGGTTCATCCTGAGTGGCGCGAGCAAGGCTTTGAATGGTACCGGGCTGCATGGATCGAGTGCGCTGAGCTGATGGATCATGCGGGCTACAAGTGGTGGAAGCACGCAGATCCCGACATGGAGCAAATTCAGCTTGAAGTGGTGGATATATGGCATTTCGGTATGTCTGCCATGATCTGCCGCTGTGACAGTCTCGATGAACTAGCAGCCCAGATTGCGAAAGATTTGTCCGCCATACCGAGAGAATCGTCTCTGCTAGAGGCCACTGAGATCTTGGCCGAGTCGTGCATTACGACCCAGTCCTTCTCCACCAGCGCGTTTTTGGGGCTCATGGCGGCGAGTGATCTCAGCTTCGAGCAACTCTATCGCATGTACGTAGGCAAAAACGTCCTGAATTTTTTCCGGCAGGACCACGGTTACAAAGACGGCTCATACATCAAAATTTGGGCTGGCCGCGAAGATAACGAGCATCTTTCCGATTTGCTCGTTCGGCTAGATCCCAAGCAGACAGACTTTGCGGACGCGGTTTACCGAGGTCTCGCCGAGGCGTATCCGGGCTAATGTCGGAGCAGCAGAGCCCCAACTACGAGGATTTGTTCTACCAAAGTGAGGATGGCCTCACCTTGTATGCGCGTGACTATCCTGCACCTTCACCTGATGCTCAATGTGTGTTGTTGATGCATGGGCTAAGCCGCAACTCGCGAGATTTCGAAGTCCTCGCTGATCATCTATCTACGCGTTATCGCGTATTGGTTGCCGAACAGCGCGGTAGGGGCAAGTCGGAGTGGGATACGGACCCAACACGCTACGCGATTCCGCATTATGTTCGAGATATGTTTGCGCTTTTGCAGGCGGCAAATGTTTCCCGTGTCGCCACGGTAGGAACCTCAATGGGCGGACTCATGGCAATGGTCATGAACTCAGCGATGCCAGGCGTCTTTTCACACGTTGTACTCAATGATATTGGCCCCGAGCTCTGTGACGAGGGCCTCAACCGAATCAAAGGTTATGTAGGGCAGGGCGAGCCAGTTAACACGTGGACTGAGGCAGTGGCCTACAACAGACGAATCAACGAGGTGGCGTTTCCCACCTTGTCAGATGAGGGCTGGGAGCAGTTCGCGCGACAGATCTTCAAGGAGATCGACGGTGTGCCCGTCTTGGACTATGACCCGAGGATCTCTGAGGCGGTAAATGCGGAGGATTCTGATGCCGTTCCCCCGGATCTTTGGCCGGTATTCGATTTGTTAGCGCAACAACCTCTGATGCTTGTACGAGGGGCCTTATCAGACCTTCTCGATGACCGAATCACAGCCGAAATGCAGCGTCGCGTACCCTCAATGGCTTATCTCGAGGTTGCTGATGTCGGGCATGCACCGATGTTGAAGGATGAGGCAGTTATCGCTGCGATCGAGGCGTTTTTTAACCACTAGAACTACGGCAACACTGAATCAATCGCGCCAGCCAGCTGAAAATCCTTGTCAGTCAGGCCGTCGGCGTCGTGCGTCGACAGTCGGATGGTTACCTGGTTATACACATTGTCCCAATTGGGGTGATGGTCCATTGACTCGGCGAGTAGGGCAACGCTGTTCATAAATCCCCAGGCCTCGACGAAGTTCTTAAACACAAAGTCACGACGAATGAACTTGCCTTCCAGGCGCCATCGACTGTGTGTGGTCTTAAGCGCGTATTCTACCTGTACGTCAGTTAGTGCTTTCATGTGATCCTCGCCGTATCAGACTGACTCCACACTCCAGGTGATGGGTGTATGGGAACTGATCAAAAACCGCGAGCGCCTCGATTCGGTGCGTCACGCTCAACGATTTAAGATTATCAATTAAACTCAATGGGTTACAGCTGATATAAAGAATTTGATTGAATTTTTGACAAAGCCTCGTCGTGCCATCGTCGAGACCCGCGCGTGGCGGATCAACAAAGACAGTAGCCAACTTATAGTCATTCAATGGCGGGTCTAGCGACTTCAGTCGACGAAATTCGCGATCACCGTTCAGCGCTTGGGTCACTTCCTCCGCAGCCAAGCGAGCGAAGGCGACGTTATCGACTTCATTCAACACCAAGTTGTCCTGAGCCGCCCTAGTGGCCACTTTGGATACCTCCGTCGCCAAAACACGTCGGTAGTGTTTCGACAGCGGAATCGTGAAGTTACCCATACCGCAATATAGTTCAAGAAGGTCTTGATCCGTATTTTGAGCGTGCGCGCATGCCCAGCTGAGCATTTCCTGATTAACCATGGCATTGGGCTGTATAAACGCTTGCTCGGGTTGTTTGTAGGTAAACGAGCGTCCGTCAACCTGCAATGTCTCCGTAACCCAATCATCACTGACGACAAGCTTCTGGCCGCGCGATCGACCAATTAACTTGATGTTCAGTGCTTTTTCGACCTGTATGGCTTCCTGAGCCCACGCGTCATCGAGCTTTCGGTGGTAGATCAGAGTAACGAGGCACTCACCCGATAGTGTGGATAAAAACTCTGCCTGGAAAAGCTTAGTGCGAAGTATGGCGTTGCCCTGCAGGAGCACTCTCAAGGGCTGGAGCACCGCCTGCATTCCTGCGCTACCAAAAGGAAACGTGGTGATCTTTATGGGCTCTCGTGGTCTTTCGCGCTCGAACATGACGAAATTGAGATCCTCATCATCATGCCAGACCCTGAACTCGGCTCGCATCCGAAAGCTATGGTTGGGCGAAGGGAATATCTGAGGCTCAGGCGCATCCAACGCCTTAAAGTCAGAGAGAACCGTCGCTACCTTTTCATTAAGTAGCTCTTGATAGCGCTCGGGTTGAAAGTCCTTGGGTAGCACGAGAACTTAGAGACAGTTTTTAGGCTTGGGTAAGCCGGCTATTCGACTGCCGACGCGGGCTGGGGAGCCTGGGAATAGAGACATCAGATAAATGCTCGATCCCTTAGAGGAGCCTAGTTTTAGTTTGGCGTATTTTACCAGCGCTCGATTAGCGGGTGATGCATCGAACTCTTCGAAGTATTCTCGGAGGAGATGAATGACTTCCCAGTGCTCATCCTGCAACGTAATGCCTTCATCAGCTGCAAATACCGTGGCCAGCTCGCGCGTCCAAGCCTGTCGGTCTTTCAAAAAACCGTGCTTATCGAGCGTTATGGATGACAGAAGCGTATTCACACTATCCCCATGAGCAAAGGGTGGTTGAGCCGAGTATGTATTGTACCCAGGCCTGGTCGCTAATGACGGTAAAATCGTGATTCTTCTCGCATGATCCATCGTCTGAAGCGAGACAGACAATTTTCACTCCTGCTGACTTGAGCTCTTCAGCAAGGCGTCCGATACCCGTTGTATCGGTCCAAATCACAAGATCAGCGGCTGCGATGAATGGTCTAGCAGCAGGCCATGCTTGTGCACGATTGATGACATGAACATTCATGTGAAGGTCACCACGTGAGATGCATTGTTTATGAGCGAAGCGATATCCGCTTGCGCTAGGCAGGTCACAGGTAGATCGCCGACATTGGTATTAGCGATAGGTTCGTTTGAGCTCACGTAGAGATGATCGATGTCGTAGAGCGGCAGTGACTTAATGAGTTTCCGCAGATCGGTCTGCTCAGCGGGTGGAAAGAGGCCCTGGTTCAGGTACTGACAACCGTCACCGGAGAATAACACCGAAGCGGTTTGGCCGAATGCACCTGCCGCCATCGTCGCGTCGATAGCCGGGTCACTGGGCAGCCCATGCGTATACGGGCTGCTGCCGATGATAAAAAGCCAAGTGGTGTTCTTATCCAAAACTCACCACCTTGTCGCTGGTCATCCCTGCCTCAACAAGCTCCCCTAAACCTCCAACATAAAAATCATCGTCTGCTATTAGCTCATAGGTCTCAGCGGAGGCGCTACAGAGAATCAGGCGGGCGCCTACCTCGCGTGACCAGGAAGACCAAAAATTCCTGTTATCCCCAGTCGCATGTTGGACGCCTTTTCCGAAGAAAAAGACACAGTCCACCCGCGTATTGCCCGGGTCAATCGCCCTGGCAAAACGAAGAGCCCCTGCGGTCAGATCCGGTTCATTTTTGATGAGTAAGGACAGTGAGGTCATTGGATTGGGGTGAGCAATAAAAAACCCCGGCAAGCCGGGGTTTCAGCTACAAGCTAGCATTTTAGTCGTCGCCACCAAACACGCCGAGCAGATGGAGGAGATGTACGAACAAGTTAAAGATATTGAGATATAGGCCCACTGTTGCTCGAATGTAATTGGTCTCACCACCGTGAACAATACGGCTCGTGTCCATCAGGATCAGACCTGACATGATCATGACGACCGCAGCCGAGATAGTGAGTGACAGCGCTGGAATGGCCAAAAAGATATTAGCGATCATGGCCACGATGGCGACCAACAATCCAGCGAACAGGAATCCACCCATAAAAGAGAAGTCGCGCTTTGACTGCAATGCATAAGCCGACAGTCCAAAGAAGATGAGTGCCGTACCACCTAACGACTGCAACACTAAATTGGGCCCATTGGGCAGTGCGAGATAGACGTTAAGTAACGGCCCCAATGCGGCACCCATCACCCCTGTGAATGCGAAAATAGCGGGGAGGCCTTTTGCACTATCAGCCATTCGGTTGACAACAAACAGCAGGCCGAAGCCCACTAGAACGAAGACCAGATACATAAATGTCGGCAACTGAAGCACCATTGAGATGGTCGCGGTCACTGCACTGAACGCCAATGTCATCCCTAGCAGCATGTAGGTGTTTTTTAAAACACGATTCGTTTCGCGTGCTGCCACGTCCATGGGTGCCGTTGACACATCGACTCGTCTTTCAGACATGTTTGGTTCCTCTCGTAAGTTAACCAGTCCGGTAATTACTTTGTTACATCGCTTAATATTACATCACCTAATATAGGGGCGACTCGGCTCATATCCAAGCAAAAAGCGTTATTCAGCCTCTGCTTGTGCCCTAACTTCGGCCACAAAGGTTAAATTTCCCGCTACAAAGGTACTGGAAGAAGCTGAATCGAGCGCCATTTCCGCCCGCATCAAGGTGGGTTGCGGTCTTGGGGAGTGGGGTGCGATTTCGGAGATTTGGGAGATGCGCGTAAGCGACATGTCTGCGGCCCCCGCAAGTAGAGTTAGCTTTTTGCGTGCATCCTCTACGGCCTTGACCAATGCTTTGTCTCTTGCGTCTTGTGCCTGGGAAGACCCCATGACGGGAGAGCTGATCAGAGTGGCTCCAGCATTGGCGAGCGCGCTCAAGGCCGCTCCCAAGCGGTCTATTTCGGCGATGGTGAAAGAGATAGTTCTAGTGACTCTGAAGCCGATAAATTGCTGCTGATCGGTTGCTCGATCCCACCGGTATTCGGGGAGTAACGACAGCTCGCTCGCGTTCAGACTGTCTGGCTTTAGTGAGAATGGTTTTATGGCGGAGAGCATCGCATCGACTTCTTTCGAGGCTAGTGCCTGTGCCTTGCCCGCGTCTGGGTCAACCAGCGATACCTGTGCTGTGATGGTTGCCTCGTCAGGAGCAACTGAGACCATCCCCTTACCGGTGACGTCAAGTTGCGTTGCGGCCAGTGAAGGTACAGAGATGAGAAGCCCCAAAGCGAGCTGAATCGATAAGAAAAATCGCAGTTTTTTCATGACGCTATCCAAAGGAGGTGCCCACTTTTTGATTGTGAGGCCCGCAAAAAAGTTCCACTCAGTGTGATTTTCATCATACTGCGCCTGTTACAGTGAAACGTATCAGCACAGATATTAGTACAGAGAGAAATTGTCATGCCAAACCTTCGCCTATGCACAGTCATTCTGGCTTTTTTGTCTGCACCCACAGGGTGGGCTACCACCGACACTTCGTATTCACAAGCTGATGTCGAAACGGCCATCTTACTTCGTGACGATGCGATGTCGGGAACACGCGCGTGGAATATTGTAGAGAGCTTAACTACGGAAGTCGGACCGCGACTTGCGGGCAGTGAGGCTGAAGCTCGAGCGAGGGACTGGGCGGTCGAAAACCTCACGCGCTACGGGTTTGAGAATGTTCGTGTGGAACCGTTCATGATCGAGGGTTGGCGTCGAGGCGCCGAGACGGCAGAGGTCGTATCACCATTCCCACAAAAGCTGGCTATAACCTCGTTAGGTAACAGTGTGGCGACACCTGCAAACGGTGTTGAGGCGGAGGTCGTTCTTTTTGAATCCTTGGCCGCGCTTCGGGCTGCGCCCGATGATTCCTTGAAAGGCAAAATCGCCTACGTCGGTCACGCAATGAAGCGCACTCAAGACGGTTCCTCGTACGGCCATTTTGTTCGACTACGTTCAGCTGGTGCTGTTGAGGCAGGGCGCCGTGGCGCCATAGCGACGCTCATTCGCTCGATTGGGACCGACAGCCACCGCATGCCGCACACGGGTAACATGAGTTACTCGAGTGACGTAACCCCCATTCCTATTGCGGCCTTGTCCAACCCGGATGCCGATCAGCTGGAGCGAATGGCGCAGCGGGGCCAAAGTATTCGCGTCAAATTGACCTTAACGCCGAGCTATACGGGCGTGGTTGAGAGCGGCAATGTGGTCGCCGAGCTGCCCGGAAGTGACCTAGCCGATGAGCTGGTCGTTATCGGTGGTCACCTAGATAGTTGGGATCTTGGAACGGGCGCTATTGATGACGGGGCCGGTGTTGCC
Organism: uncultured Halieaceae bacterium; assembly: GCA_913045375.1. Taxonomy (GTDB): domain Bacteria; phylum Pseudomonadota; class Gammaproteobacteria; order Pseudomonadales; family Halieaceae; genus Luminiphilus. Next base: position 18,218 of record CAJWQE010000006.1, read on the forward strand.
ATCACAATGGAAGTATTACGACGCATTAAAGAGGCGGGCCTCAAGCCCCGCCGCACCATTCGATTGGTTTTATGGGGCTCGGAGGAGGTAGGACTGCTCGGTGGTTACGCTTACGCGGACAAGCATAAAGATAACCTGCGGAATCATGTTATCGGTACGGAGAGCGACTTTGGTGCCGGCAGGATCTGGAAGATCACTCGCAACATCAATGAGCAAGCAACGCCGGTCGCGGACAAGATTGCCGAGCTCGTCGAGCCGTTAGGTATTGCCCCGGGTAGTAACAATGCGCGATCCAGCGGGCCTGACCTCAGTCCCATGAACGCACAGGGCTTCCCTGGGTTCCGCTTTGTTCAAGATGGGAGCGACTACTTCGATTTACATCACACGCCAGATGATACGCTTGACAAAATCGACCCTGCGGCAATGGATCAAAACGTTGCGGCCTACCTCGTTTTCGTCTGGATGGCTGCCAATAGCAATGTAAGCGACTGGGGCTGGCCTGCGGAGCAGTAGGTTCTGTAGAGCCTCAAGCATAAAAAAACCGTCTTTCGACGGTTTCCTTAAAATGGCGGTGGGCCAGGGATTCGAACCCCGGGAACCTCTCGGTTCAACGGTTTTCAAGACCGCCGCTTTCGACCACTCAGCCAGCCCACCAAAACTCTCACGACGCTAGTCTCGAGAAGCGCCGCATTATAGCGGGGCTTTTCCCCCGATCAAGCGTCGGCCGCCTCATTTTCCTCGATTAATTCATCATTTGCCGCAGGCTCATCGATTCTCGGGCCTCGGGGATCGTTTGCGGCCCGCGGAGCCGCGCTCGCAAAGTGTGGCGCGTCAGGGAAAGCCTCGGCTCCAAATACACTGCCAATCGCTGTTTGCACCGTGATCTTACCAACAGGTCGTGCGTCTACTCGTGGGTCATTAATGGCGCGACCGTCGGCAGTGATACCTGACATATCCCGTTCATTTTCGGCGTGATCGGAGTCAGCCTGAACCGCCTCGGTCTCTGCCGCTTCATTCACATCAGCAGGCTCCTCTCCACTCTCAGCGGATGGTGCATCGGTTGTCTGCGCCGATGGGATGGTTGCAAACAACGCCTCTTCATCGTTTGTATCCGAACCGCTGTCGCTATCGACAGCTGCAAGTGTAGCTGCGCTGGCAGACTGCACTCCTTCAGCGGCTTGAGGCTCTGTGTTGCCAGTCGCGTCACCTACAGGCTTGGGACCACGTCGACGACGACGACGTCCCTCTGAACGCTTTTCAGCCGGTCGGTGGCGGGGTTCCTGCGCTGCATCTTGTTCAGTATCTGCCCCGTCAGTCTCTTCAGCTACTATTTCGCTGTCGCTGACTGCCTCGTCGGTACTCATCTGATCTGAAGCAGCATCAGTTCCTGAACGTCTACGTCCGCCTCTGCGACCCCGTCTGCGACGCTTTTTAGGCTCACCGTCGGCATTGGAGTCATCCGACGTATCCTCAGCGGCTTGGGTAACCTCAGTAGTCTCCTCAGCTGCCTGGGCCTGCTTGGTAGGGCGTTTTCGCTGTCGATTATTGCGACGCTTGGGTTTGTTACCGGTTTTGCTCGCGCTCTTCTTGCCGTCTGAGGATTCCTCTTCAGCGGCTTCCTCCACCTTTGGCATCGGAGCGAACAGGGCCGACCACAGACGCGGGAACAGGCCCGGCTTGGGACTGTCTGCGGCTTCAGCCGCTGCAGGTGTCTGTTGTGGTGCTGCCTCGGGAGCGACGGCGGGTGGCGGTGCATCGGGGGTCACCCCACGCACGAGCGCTTGAGGCGCGGCTGCCGGCTTCTCGGCGTCCTCGTAGGATGGCTCACGATCAAACTCACTGAGGTCAATCTCGAAGCTCTCGCGATCGTCCTGATCAATTTCGTCATCTCGTAGGCGGATAACCTCGAAATGCGGCGTCTGCATATTGGGGTTTGGAATCACAACCACACGCACTTTAGTAGCCTGCTCTATTTCGCCGACCGCAGCGCGCTTTTCATTGAGCAGGAAGGCCGATACATCGACTGGGACAATCACACGTACTTCGCCGGTACGCTCCTTGGATGCCTCTTCCTGAATTAATCGCAATATGGCGAGTGCCAGTGACTTGGTGTCACGGATCGATCCTTGGCCTGTACACCGTGGACAGACCATTCCGCTGGTTTCTCCCAGCGATGGGCGCAACCGCTGACGCGACATTTCCAACAAGCCGAAGCGAGAAATCCGGCCCAGTTGTACGCGTGCTCGGTCAATCTCAAGTGCGTCACGCATGCGGTTCTCGACCGCGCGCTGATTCTTCGACGCATTCATATCGATGAAGTCGATAACAACTAATCCGCCCATATCACGAAGACGCAACTGACGCGCAATTTCGTCGGCCGCTTCAAGGTTGGTTTGAAGGGCTGTGGCCTCAATATCGCTCCCTTTGGTTGCTCGTGCTGAGTTGATATCAATCGATACCAGAGCTTCGGTAGGGTCGATCACGATAGAGCCGCCAGAGGGGAGTCTGACTTCGCGTTGGAAAGCTGTTTCGATTTGACCCTCGACCTGGAATCGATTGAACAGCGGAAGACCATCGTTATAGGCCTTGATCCGGTTCTGATACTTCGGCATGACCATGCTGACAAAGTCGAGCGCTTGCCGGTGCGCGTGTGGCTCGTCGATCAACACTTGATCGATATCGTCTTTCAGATAGTCGCGAATCGCTCGGATGATGACATCGCTTTCCTGATAAAGCAGTGTTGGCGGTGCATTCTCGTCTGCGGCCTCCGAAATGGCTGCCCAGAGCTTCAGGAGGTAATCGAGGTCCCACTGAAGTTCTTCAGCGGTTCGACCGACACCGGCGGTACGAATGATGACACCCATGCCGTCGGGTATTTCCAGTTGGGCTAATGCGTCTCGGAGTTCAGACCGATCATCACCTTCGATGCGACGAGAAATGCCACCCGCTCGTGGGTTGTTAGGCATGAGCACCATGTAACGCCCGGGGAGGCTGATGTAGGTCGTAAGCGCAGCGCCTTTAGTGCCACGCTCTTCTTTGTCTACTTGGACAATGACCTCTGTGCCTTCTTTGATCGCATCTTTAATCTTCAGCTTGCCATCATCGGGAGATGAGGAACGGTAGTACTGGTGTGCAATCTCTTTGAGCGGCAAAAAGCCATGTCGTTCTGCACCAAAATCCACGAACGCCGCTTCTAGGCTGGGTTCGACGCGAGTAACTTTCGCCTTATAAATATTGGCTTTGGTCTGCAGTCGCGCCCGATTTTCGATATCAAGATCGTACAGGCGTTGGCCATCTACGAGCGCTACGCGAACTTCCTCGCGCTCGGTGGCGTTGATCAACATTTTCTTCATGTGTCAGGTTCCATAAGGCAACCCAACAGCGGGGGAGTGCACTGTAGTGCACGACATATCAGAAAGCGGACAGGGCTCTGTCGCTTAGTTCGTCTTGTCGTGGCTGATATTACGGTGTAACTCAGCCTGAATCTCTCCGCGCTATCGGATCGCGGTGTTTACAAGTAACTCTGAGCTGCCGTGCTTCGTTTCCGTTTCCAATTCGCTGGCGCTTCGAGTTCGTTTTACTGGTTTTGCGGTCCGTGTTTCGGGTAGTCTCCTCCCGGTCGCTTTCGCGTCGTTATCGGTCCATCGCAAACCAGGGCGGAGCATAGCACTGGGGTGTTGATTCATCAATCAAAGAGTTAAGTAGAGCACGGTGTCTGAATCCCAACCTGAATCCAGAGTTCAATTCATTGAGTTGTCCGACGAGGAATCGGGTCAGCGCCTTGATAACTACTTGATGCGGATATTGGGTGGCGTCCCGAAAACACGAATCTACAAAGCGATCAGGACGGGGGAGGTTCGCGTCAATAAGGGACGAGCCAAGCCTGAACGCAAATTGAATGCTGGTGATGTCATTCGAATACCTCCCATCTCGGTCGCCGCACGGGAAGAGGGTAAACGTGTTTCAGATCGTTGGTCGCAACGAATCGACCGTAGCATCATTCACAACGACAACGAGCTCATGGTAATCGATAAACCCACAGGCCTTGCGGTGCATGGTGGCAGTGGGGTCCAGTTCGGGCTCATTGAGTCGCTGCGACAGATGTTCCCAGATCAAAGGTATATGGAGCTTGTTCATCGGCTTGATAGAGATACATCGGGATTGGTCATGATTGCGAAACGCGCGTCGGTCCTGCGCGAACTTCATAAACTACTGCGAGGTGATGGCGTCGATAAACGTTATCTGGCACTGGTTGCCGGAAAGTGGCCCGCACATCGAGCGCGAGTTGAGGCATCGCTAGAGAAATCCGCACTTCCGTCGGGAGAGCGTATTGTTCGAGTGACGCCGGAGGGGCGTCGAAGCCTGACCGATTTTAGGGTTATAGAGCGTTATCGGGGCGCCACCTTGATCGAGGCAAAGCCCGTAACTGGTAGGACGCACCAGATACGTGTTCACGCACAGCACGCGGGTCATCCGATCCTGGGCGACCCTAAATACGGGTCTGAAGAACAGCTCGCACTCGCAAAAGCACACGGCCTAAAGCGATTATTCCTGCATGCACAGCGGTTGGAGTTTCGATTGGGTGGGCGACGCTACCGTTTCGAAGCGCCGCTCGACGGTGAACTCTCTGCGGTGTGTGATTCGTTTGGAACGAAAAGTTTAGGGTAACGCCAGGCCTTCATTGCGTAACATATTGCACAGGGCTATCAAGGGTAGGCCCTCCAGAGCAGTAGGATCAGCGCCTTCGAGCGCTTGCATCAGAGAAATCCCTAGACGCTCCCACTTGAATGCGCCTGCGCAGTCCAACGGCGAGTCGGCTGCGACGTAGGCTTCGATTTCGTGACGGTTAAGGTCTCGGAGTGTCGCCTTATACGGGACAACCTTGGTTTGACAACGATCCGTCGCAGTGTTCCAGAGTGATACTCCGGTGTAGAACTCAACGGTTTTGCCGCTGATGATCTCCAGTTGCTCTACCGCACGATTCACAGAGCCCGGTTTATGGAGTTGCTGGTCCCCCAGAACGGCAACCTGATCAGAGCCAATAATCAAGGCATTGGGATGTCTAATTGCTTTTGCTTTCGTTTGCGATAAACGTGCTGCCATGACGTCAAACGTCTCGTTGGGTAACCGAGATTCGTCTACAGCAGGTGCGCTCGTCTCAAAAGGAATGCGCAGACGGTCAAGCAGTTTGGCTCGGTACGTCGAGGTCGAAGCAAGGATGAGCGTTGAATCTCTTGAGGGCATATTAGTCGTGTTAGTTTTTGACAGCTTTCGATTTTGACAGTTAAAGGCGCGGAACGTATAGTCCGCCGCCATGTCGAACACTGCCTTACCACGCGAGGCTGAGCTACGAACTTGGGCCTCCCGCGGCATCGAAGTCGAAGGTGATGTGCTAGTGACTCGGATGCCACGATTACAAGCTGTCGTCGCGAGCGGAGAAAAGCCTGCTTACGCGACGCTCAGGTGCTGGAAAGACGAGCAACATCGCTACATAGTTGACGTCAAAGTGCAGGTGACAGTGGCGCTCGAGTGTCAGCGTTGCCTCTCTCAATGTGAGCTGGAACTGGCAACGCAGAGCAGCCTCTGTGTTGTTTGGAACGAGGATTCGATTAAGGAGCTGCCATCGGGTTATGACCCGCTGATAGCTGGCGACGTCAGCGACTTACATGCGCTGGTGGAGGAAGAATTACTTCTTGCGTTGCCCGCGGTGCCCATGCATGACGTGGGTGACTGTGAAGACGTATCAAGGGCATTTGGCGACTCAACGATGGAAGTCGTCGAAGAGAAGGAAAGTCCGTTCGCGGCTTTAGGTGCTTTACTCAAAACACCTGACGCAGAGGACGACAAGGGATAGAACTTAACACTGGATTCGGTGTCTTACACCGAGCCGCTTCAAGAGATGGGAGAGCACCATGGCTGTTCAACAAAACCGTAAAACGCGTTCCAAGCGCGGTATGCGTCGGTCGCACGATGCGCTGAGTGGTTCCACACTGACTGTGGATAGCACGTCAGGTGAGACGCGTCGTCGTCATCACGTAAGCGCCGATGGCTTCTACAAGGGTCAGAAGGTCATCGATACAAACAACGACGACTGAACTTATGTCATTTGGCGTCGTTTTTCCCGGACAGGGTTCGCAGCGCGTCGGGATGCTTGAGGAAGCAGCCGGCGCGTTTTCAGTTGTGTCTGATACCTTTTCCGAGGCCAGCGAAGCGCTTGGCTATGACCTGTGGCAATTGGTATCGCAGGGACCTGCGGAAAAACTAGGCCTTACCGAATATACGCAGCCGGCGATACTTACAGCCAGCGTTGCGCTTTTTCGAGCCTTCACTGAGGCCAATGCGTTTCAGCCAGTTGCAGGCGCAGGCCATAGCTTGGGAGAGTATTCGGCTCTCGTCAGCGCGGGCACTTTATCCTTGGCAGATGGCGTTCGCTTAGTTCGGCAACGTGGCGCAGCCATGCAAGATGCGGTGCCGGTGGGTGTAGGTGCCATGGCTGTGGTCATGGGTCTTGATGACGATGTTGTCACGGACACTTGTATCAGCGTATCGACGGCGGAGAGCTTTGTAGGCGGCGTGAACTTTAATGCGCCCGGACAGGTCGTTATTGCGGGGCACTCGGCTGCGGTCGATGCAGCAGTCGCCGCCTTGAAAGACGCAGGTGCGCGCAGAGCGATGCCTTTACCCGTTAGCGCGCCGTTCCATACTCCCTTGATGCAGCCCGCAGCCGAGGTGATGCAACAAGCCTTCGAAGACGTCAGCTGGTCTACACCTCAGTTTCCGGTTGTCAGTAATGTGGATGGCTCGCTGCAAAGCAATGCGGATTCAATTCGCGACAGCTTAGTTAAGCAGATATCAGCGCCCGTTTTGTGGACAACATGCATGGCTACATTACGTGAGGCGGGATGCACTCATTTCGTTGAGTGTGGCCCCGGCAATGTACTAAGTGGGCTAAGTAAAAGAATAGATAAATCAGTACCTGTTAAATCAATAGAGACGGTCGCTGCGATTGAAGCTGGCGTAACCGATTTGTAAGGCTGAGATATGTGTGGATCGATAGAAAGTCGTGTAGCGCTGGTTACCGGGGCTACACGCGGTATTGGTAAAGCTATTGCTCAGGAACTGGCTAGAGCAGGGCACACCGTCATAGGCACAGCGACTTCGGATGCCGGTGCAGAGACGATAACGTCGCATCTTTCGGAGTGGGGCGGCGTAGGCAAGCGGCTTGACGTGAGCGATAGTGAGGCTGTGAAGGCGGCGATTGGCGAAATTACAGAGGAGCACGGCGCTCCTACCATTCTAGTCAACAACGCGGGAATCACGCGTGACAATCTAATGATGCGGATGAAGGATGAAGAGTGGGCTGACGTTATCGGGACAAATTTAAATCCCCTGTTTACCGTCAGTAAAGCCTGCTTGCGCGGAATGACAAAGGCACGATGGGGCCGCATCATCAACATCTCCTCTGTCGTTGGACAAATGGGGAATGCAGGACAAGCCAACTACGCAGCGAGTAAAGCGGGCGCAGAAGGGATGTCTCGGGCAATGGCAAAAGAGTTGGGGTCCCGTGCGGTAACCGTGAATTGTGTAGCGCCGGGCTTTATTGATACAGATATGACCAAAGTACTGACGGACGATCAGAAGTCTTTGATGCTGGGTCAAATACCGTTAGGGCGCTTGGGTGAACCGGAAGAGATCGCGAAAGTGGTCGCCTTCTTGGCGAGTGACTCGGGTGCCTACATTACGGGTGAAACCATTCACGTGAACGGCGGTATGTACATGTGATGCGAAAAAATGCGGGTTTTAATCTCTTCAATAATAGGTAAAATCCGCACGCTATCCGTCTGAGGGCAGGCGACAACAGGAAACCAGAAAGGGGACGTCATGAGCAACATTGAAGATCGCGTTAAGAAAATCGTGGCAGAGCAGCTCGGTGTAAAAGAAGATGAAGTGAGCAATGAGTCATCATTCGTTGATGATCTCGGCGCAGACTCTCTCGATACCGTAGAGCTTGTCATGGCGCTCGAGGAAGAGTTCGATACCGAAATTCCGGATGAAGAAGCCGAGCAGATCACGACTGTTCAGTTGGCTATCAACTACATCAACGAGAATCTCGCTTAAATCCAGAGAGTAATCTCGTGAAAAAGCCGCTCCACTAAGGGCGGCTTTTTTTTATGCTGGTACAATAAGTGGTCTGACAAATCTGGGGGCACAGATGAACAACCGCAGAGTCGTGGTTACTGGTGTGGGTGCAATAACCGCATTGGGTTTGGACGTCGACAGTACATGGCGTGGCGTCACTAATGGCGTGAACGGAGTTCGCCCAATTGAGCATTTTGACGCGTCTGCTTTCTCAACTCGTTTCAGTGCGAGTCTCAATGACTTTTCGACCGAGGGTTACTTAGAGGCACGTGACGCCAAGCGCATGGATGCGTTCATTCAGTACGGAATGGTCGCCGGCATTCAAGCTATGCGGGACTCAGGTCTCGAAATTACGGAAGAAAATCAGGATCGAGTTGGCTGTAATGTCGGGGCGGGCATAGGCGGTATTGGACTAATCGAGAAGATGTCCTTAACACTCAATAATTCTAGCCCTCGAAAAATTTCTCCCTTTTTCGTTCCCGGCTCCATCATCAATATGGTGGCCGGTAACCTGTCTATCGAGTTCAATCTGCGTGGACCTAATCTGGCCATGGTGACTGCGTGTACGACCGGCACACACAGCATCGGCCTGGGTGCGCGACTGATTGCGGCCGGTGATGCCGATGCAATGTTGGTTGGCGGCGCAGAGATGGGTACGACGCCGGTTGGGCTAGGCGGTTTTGCAGCCGCCCGAGCGTTATCAACCCGTAACGACGATCCAGAGCACGCCTCGCGGCCTTGGGACAAAGATCGAGACGGCTTTGTACTCGGTGATGGCGCCGGTGTGATGATGCTTGAATCGCTAGAGAGTGCTCAGGCGAGGGGCACTAAGATTTACGCGGAAGTGGTTGGCTTTGGCATGAGTGGGGATGCTTACCATATGACATCACCACCTGAAGATGGACGTGGTGCTGCTCTGGCAATGCGGAACGCCCTTCGGGATGCCGGCATAAACCCCTCTGATGTGGACTACATCAACGCTCATGGAACTTCGACACCAGCGGGTGATGTCGCCGAAACCGTCGCGATTAAGAGCGTATTCAGGGAGCACGCATACGATTTGGCCGTCAGTTCAACAAAGTCGATGATAGGACACCTGCTAGGTGCTGCTGGCGCCGTAGAGGCAATATTTTCAGTTCTCGCGATCCGTGATGGTGTTGCACCGCCTACGATTAATCTCGAAAATCCAGACGATGGCTGTGATTTGAACTACGTACCGGGTATGGCGCAGGAACGATCGATCGATGTCGCCGTATCGAATTCGTTTGGCTTCGGGGGCACCAACGGCACGCTCGTCTTTAAAAAGTTCAGCTGAGCGCAACCAGGTGCTGATACGAACTGGGTTGGCACTGGCGCTTCTCGCCTTGTTAGCCGTTACTGTTCTGGTCTCATCGGCACAAAATGCGCTCCATAATCCTCTCAATCTAAATGCGGAACCGGGTATTTTTGAGGTTCAACAAGGAGACGGGCTGATCAGGGTGCTGAATACCCTGGAATCCGAGGGTGTGATTGACTCGGCGCTCAAGGTTCGGGTCGGATTGCGGTTGAACGGTAAGAATCTTGTAGTAAAGCGAGGGGAGTACCAGCTCTTTGCAGGGGAGACTGTGCTCCAACTCCTCGATCGAATGGATAGGAATGACGTTATTCTCTATCCAATCACTATTCCGGAAGGCGTCACCTTCAGTTGGTTTTTAGCGACGCTGTGGGAACATCCCGAGGTAACGAGGGTGCTCGAAAGCGTTCATGACGAGCGTCTTTTGAATGTCATTCAGCCCTATGCCAGCCCCGAGGGCTTGTTTCTCCCAGAGACGTATCTCATCCAGTCGGGCGATACAGACCTTGACGTCCTGGTACGCGCAAGAGCTGCGATGCAAGACGCGTTGATGGATGCATGGAGCGCGCGTACTAAGAACCTGCCACTGACAGAGCCCTATGAGGCTCTTATTTTGGCTTCGATCGTCGAAAAAGAGACAGGAGTCGCCAGTGAGCGTCCTGAAATTGCGGGTGTCTTTACTCGGCGTTTGGCGCTGCGCATGCGGCTCCAGACCGATCCTACGGTTATCTACGGACTTGGCACCGAATTTGACGGTAATCTTACTCGTCGTCATTTGCGGGATGACAACAATCAGTTCAACACCTACCGCATTGCTGGCTTGCCGCCAACCCCCATTGCTCTACCGGGAAAAGAGGCGATTGTGGCTTCGCTGAATCCAAAAGACGGAGAGGCGCTGTATTTCGTTGCAAAAGGTGACGGCAGTCATGCGTTCAGTCGGACGTTGAGCGAGCACGAGGAAAATGTGAGACGCTATCAACTAAAACGTCGCAAGGATTATCGGTCGAGCCCCAAGTAATGACAGAATCAAAAACGTCAGCAATGTTCGTTACGCTTGAGGGTGGCGAGGGGGCAGGTAAGTCTACGAGCCGCGATTTTATTGTGTCCTTACTTAAGGAACACAACGTTCCCTTTATCCAAACACGAGAACCGGGTGGGACACCGATTGGCGAGGTCTTGCGAGAGCTGCTGTTGTCGAAGGAAGGCACGGCTCCTTCCGTGACCACCGAGCTGTTGATGGTGTTTGCGGCACGTGCGCAACACCTGCACGAAGTTATTGAACCCGCGCTGCGTGAGGGTCAGTGGGTCTTGTGTGATCGTTTCACTGACGCCACCTATGCCTATCAAGGGTTCGGTCGAGGTTTTGACTTGGGCGAGATCGAAGCGCTTGAAGCGTTGGTACAACGAGGAAGGCATCCTGATCTCACCCTCTTATTTGATATTGATCCGCAGCTTGGGATGGCGCGTGCGCGGCAGCGTGCCGAGCTCGATCGTTTCGAGCAAGAGGAGTTGGCGTTTTTTGAGAAGGTCAGAAAAGGTTATTTGAGCCGTGCTGAATGCGACTCGCGTTTCAAAATCATTGATGCATCGCGATCAATTGGCGATGTGCAGGATGCACTGCGAGAGATATTGAAGCCCCTTTTGGACAGAGCATCATGATGCTGGATGTCTTTTCCGAGCATAAAGTGGTTATTGGTGATCTCCTGTCGCTGCATATCAATAATCAGTTACCCCATGCCGTTCTTATTACAAGTGTCTCCGGAGTTGGGCTCGCAAGTGTTGCCAGCAGTCTGTGCGCGACGCTTCTGTGTGAGCGAGATAATGACTCGCCTTGCGGTGAGTGCAGTAGTTGTAGTCGCGTATCAGGCGGCACGCACGGTGATTATCGCTGGGTGGAGGTCCCCGAGGGGAAAGCGAGCATCGGTGTGGATCAGATCCGCGAAGCCGGCGACTTCGTCACGAAAACGGCGGGTTACGGCTCGCAAAAGATATTGGTCATATCCGATGCCGAGAAAATGACTACGGGCGCCTCAAATGCGCTCCTCAAAACACTAGAAGAGCCTCAGGGAAACTCATTGATCGTATTGTTGTCGCAACGAACCTGGCTATTACCCGCTACGATTCGCTCGCGATGTCAGACCTGGCGATTACCCGCACTCAAAGCAGCTTCATCCATTAACCACCTTCGTGCTGCAGGCGTTGCTGTTCCCTCGGACATCAGCGAGAACGATCGAGCGCTAGAAAGGTTGGTCTTAGCGGTGGTCGAAGGAAAAGCGGAGGCGCGCTCTGTCGTAATGAACATGGTTGAAGTGATGTTGTCGACCGACATGTCTGTGGCTGACGCGTCAAGTGTGCTTCAAGGTTTTGAACTCACCGACAGTGTAGAGGCAGTCACACTCGCTCTTGAGGAACGACTGAGCAGTCAGGCTGCCGGAAGTAGCTCGCTTATCGCCTTGCTGCAGTTGCATCGAGCCATCGCCTCGCTTTTGCAGCGACTACGTAACGGGGCTGTTCCGGCAAAGGAGTCCACGTGCTACGAGATTGCGAGCTTAATTGCGAAAGCAAGGGGCGACGATGTGGCTGCCATCAATCGAAGCCTTGAGGTCATGGGCGCTTGAACGCGACTTGGCAACCAAGCCCGTGAGCGATAGGCTGAACGCATGAGCGAAGACAATAGACAGGGCATCCTCTCACTGACGATTAAAGATCGTGCGGTGTTGTACGCGGCCTATATGCCCTTCGTTCGGCACGGCGGTCTTTTTGTCCCCACGAACAAGAAGTATGAGCTCGGAGAGGAGGTATTCATCCTGCTGGCGCTGATGGACGAGCCCGAGAAAATCCCGATCAACGGAAAAGTAGTCTGGGTAACTCCAAAAGGTGCGCAGGGTAATCGGCAGGCTGGGATAGGCGTTCAGTTCTCTGAAGCGGACTTTGCTGCTGCCACAAAAATTGAAGAGCATTTAGGCACAGGTCTTGTCTCTGACCGTCCTACCCACACGATGTAAGACCCGCTGTATTGCAACAGCATTAGTTTCACGATTCTTGCCATGGATTTGGCCTTCGCCGATTGAATCGGTTCATCTAATGTGACACCATCCGCGCCCTTAGGTCAGGAACCACCGACGCACTCGCATGAGTGATCGTTTACGCGGAAGTGGCGAAATTGGTAGACGCGCTGGATTTAGGTTCCAGTGTCTTACGACGTGAGAGTTCGAGTCTCTCCTTCCGCACCAAATTCCTTCATGGATTATTGCCCCACGACGGGGCCTTTGAGTGTTTTAAGTTAGGAGACGAAGATGCGTGTCTCGGTAGAAACGACATCGGGTTTAGAGCGTAAATTAACAGTAGGTGTGCCAGCGGACGAAGTGGATTCTGCGGTTGATAAAAAGTTAGCAGAAGCGTCCAAAAATGTCCGCTTGCCTGGCTTTCGTCCGGGTAAAGTCCCCATGAGCGTGATGAAGCAGCGGTTCGGTCCTGGTGTTCGTCAGGAAGTTCTGGGTGACGTCATTAATCAGTCGTTCCAAGAAGCGGTCATTGGTGAAAATCTGAGACCCGCAGGACAACCAAGCATTGAAGCCAAGAGTGTCGAGAGTGGGAAGGACGTGGAATACGTTGCGACGTTCGAAATCTATCCCACTGTCTCCCTTAATGAAGTCAGAGACTTTGAGGTCACAAAACTTACCTGTGAGATCGGCGAGAGCGACGTCAACGATATCATCGAAGTGTTCCAGAAACAGCAGGGACAATTAGTCGACGTAGATCGCGCAGCGGAAGAGGGTGACACACTAACCATCGATTTCGAGGGATTCAAAGACGGTGAGGCCTTCGATGGCGGGGCTGGAACAGATACCGCACTGGAGCTCGGCTCAGGCCGGATGATTCCTGGGTTTGAGGATGGGCTCGTTGGTGCTTCTGCCGGCGAGGAGCGCACGCTTGAGCTGACATTCCCTGAGGATTATCACTCCGAGGAGCTCAAAGGGGCGGCAGTCGAGTTCAAAGTGACCGTGAAGGCAGTGAAAGCGATGGAGCTTGCTGAGCTCAACGCCGAACTTTTCGCCTCCTATGGCGTAGAGGGTGATGATGTCGAAGCTTTCCGAGCTGAAGTTCAGAAGAATATGGAGCGAGAGCTCAAGGGTGCGATCGACGCGCACGTTAAGCAGCAGGTCATGGATGCCATCATAGAGGCGCACCCAGAGCTTGAGATTCCGCAGAGTCTGATTGCCCAGGAAACCGATGCACTGCGGGGCCAGATGTTCCAGCAGTTTGGCGGTGGTGTGAGTCCAGATATGGATCTTAAGAGTATTCTCCCTGACGAGATGTTCAGCGAGCGCGCTGAAACGCGCGTCCGATTGGGCCTGCTGGTGAGCGAACTTGTCCAAGACTTGGGCGTCCGTGCTGAGCCAAACAAAGTGCGCGAGCTGATCGAGGAGATTGCCTCCACCTACCAGGATCCAGAGGAGGTCATCAATTGGTATTACGAAGACAACAACCAATTGATGGGCATTGAGTCGCGTGTGTTGGAAGATGCGGTAGTGGAAAAGTTGCTTGAACAGGCTAAAGTCACCGAAGAAGCAACGGGTTACCAGGACGCACTGCAGCGGACCCGAGCAGCGACCCAGCAGTAAGCGCTGCGAGTTAACTAGGAGAGAAGGGATGTCGTACGGCTACGAGACAGGAAACGAGAAAGCACTGGGTCTAGTGCCAATGGTGATTGAGCAGACCTCACGTGGTGAGCGCTCGTTCGATATCTATTCTCGCCTGTTAAAGGAGCGCGTCATCTTTATCGTGGGCCCGATAGAGGACCAGATGGCAAATCTTGTCGTGGCTCAGTTGCTCTTCTTGGAGTCTGAAAACCCTGACAAGGATATTCATCTATACATCAACAGCCCGGGCGGGTCCGTGACTGCAGGTCTGTCGATATACGACACGATGCAATTTATCAAACCTGAAGTCAGTACCATGTGCGTCGGCCAAGCCGCATCAATGGGAGCTTTCTTGTTGAGTGGTGGTGCTAAAGGTAAGCGACTCATACTGCCAAATGCTCGCACCATGATTCATCAGCCAAGTGGCGGTGCCCAGGGGCAGGCGAGCGATATTGAAATTCAGGCCAAAGAGATCCTCTTCTTGCGCGAGCGACTCAATCGAATGCTATCTGAGCACACGGGTCAGCCGATGGACGTAATTGAGCGGGATACCGAACGTGACCGCTTCATGAGTGCAGAGCAGAGTGTTGAATACGGTCTGGTAGACCAGGTCATCACATCACGCTAACGCCTTTTTGTAGAAACTAGATCTGGCGCCTTGCAATAGGCGTAGAAACCTATCATCTTTGTGGTAAGAAGATAGGCAAGACACAGGGTCAGACGCGATGACGGGTGACAGCACCAGCGACGAAAACGGAAAACTGCTTTACTGCTCTTTTTGCGGGAAAAGCCAGAACGAGGTCCGTAAGCTAATTGCGGGTCCGTCCGTCTTCATCTGCGACGAGTGCGTTGATCTTTGTAACGACATCATCCGAGAGGAGATTCAGGAAGCTGCGGCGCCAGAGGCGTCTGACAAGCTACCCGTGCCTCGCGAAATTAACGAAATTCTAGACGAGTACGTGATTGGGCAATCCAGAGCCAAGCGCGTTCTGTCCGTGGCTGTTTATAACCACTACAAGCGGTTGCGTACCGGCGAAGGTCAAGCCTCAGATGTAGAGTTGGGCAAGTCGAATATCCTTCTAGTGGGTCCGACGGGTTCTGGTAAGACACTGCTGGCCGAAACACTGGCCCGCTTACTGGACGTACCTTTCACGATTGCAGATGCAACCACACTGACCGAAGCGGGCTATGTGGGTGAAGATGTTGAAAATATCATCCAGAAACTGCTGCAGAAGTGCGATTACGATGTTGAGAAGGCTCAAATGGGCATCGTATACATCGACGAGATCGACAAGATTTCTCGGAAGTCCGATAACCCCTCGATCACGCGTGATGTATCGGGTGAGGGCGTCCAGCAAGCACTTCTTAAGTTGATCGAAGGAACTGTGGCTTCAGTGCCCCCGCAGGGTGGCAGAAAGCATCCTCAACAGGAGTTTCTGCAGGTTGATACCAGCAACATTCTTTTCATCTGCGGTGGCGCGTTTGCCGGACTGGATAAAGTGATTCAAAACCGCTCGGCGAAAGGCGGCATCGGTTTTTCGGCCGACGTAAAGGGTCAATCGGAGCAGAAGAATTTCGCCGAGAGTTTGCATGACCTTGAGGCTGAAGACCTAGTTCAGTATGGATTGATTCCTGAGTTTGTCGGACGTTTGCCAATGATTGCGACCCTCGAGGAGCTTGACGTCACTGCGCTAATGCAAATTCTGACAGAACCCAAGAACGCGCTTACCAAGCAGTACCGAAAAATGTTCGACATGGAAGGCGTAGAAATCGATTTCCGCGAAGACGGATTACGTGCCGTTGCTACTAAAGCGATGGAACGGAAGACCGGTGCGCGGGGTTTGCGGTCTATTCTGGAGAATGTCCTGCTTGAGTCCATGTACAACATCCCATCGCAGACCGGTGTTGCCAAGATCGTGGTAGACGAGTCGGTCATTAACGGCGACTCTGAACCTCTGCTGGTTTACGAAACACAAGACGAGACGATTGCTGCTCAAGACGCATAAATTGATGCGTCCCGGGGCTTGAGATTGGTGAAAAAGCCCCCATCTCTACCCTGAACACATGGAGATGACTATGAGCGATACATCCGCACTTCAGCTACCGTTACTGCCACTTCGCGACGTTGTGGTTTATCCCCACATGGTGCTTCCCCTGTTTGTTGGCCGCGAGCGCTCGATTGAAGCGCTAGAACACGCTATGGCAGGTAACAAGCAAGTACTGCTAGTCGCTCAGCGCCACGCCCCTGACGATAATCCCGATGTGGACGACTTGTACCAGGTAGGTACCGTCTCCACGATTCTTCAGCTTCTCAAACTGCCTGATGGCACCATTAAGGTACTGGTAGAGGGTAGTGAGCGCGCGGCTATCGAAGCTATCGATACGGGTGAAACCTTTTCGATGGCAACGGTCAGGCAGATTGAATGTGAGGATCTTGACGATGCCGATGCTGATTCGGCAATTCGCGAAACGGTAGATCACTTTGAAAAGTACGTGAATGTCAGCAAGAAAGTGCCCAATGAAGTACTGACATCACTTTCCGGCATTGATGAGCCCGGCCGGCTGGCAGACACGATAGCCGCGCATATGTCGGTGGATTTGCAGGAGAAGCAAAACATTCTAGAGATGTCAGCGGTGAAAGCGCGACTTGAGCACTTGATGTCTCTAATGGATTCAGAGATTGATCTGTTCCAGGTCGAGAAGAAAATTCGTGGCCGCGTTAAAAAGCAGATGGAAAAAAGCCAGCGTGAGTACTACCTGAATGAGCAGATGAAAGCCATTCAGAAAGAGCTGGGCGAAATGGACGACGCACCCAACGAGATCGATGAGCTTCAGAATCGAATTGATGAAGCTAAGATGTCGGATGAGGCCATCGAAAAGGCAAGTGCCGAGCTGAACAAACTCAAAATGATGTCACCCATGTCGGCCGAAGCGTCGGTGGTGCGGGGCTATATTGAGTGGTTGGTGGGTGTTCCTTGGGCAAAGCGCAGCAAGGTTAAGCACGATATCAAGCGGGCGCAGACCATCCTCGATCAGGATCATTACGGTCTTGAAGAGGTAAAAGACCGTATTCTGGAGTACTTGGCCGTTCAAAAACGGGTCAGAAAGCTTAAAGGCCCAGTGCTTTGTCTCGTTGGTCCGCCTGGGGTAGGTAAAACCTCATTGGGCGAATCGATCGCTAAAT
This sequence comes from uncultured Halieaceae bacterium, assembly GCA_913045375.1. Lineage (GTDB taxonomy): Bacteria > Pseudomonadota > Gammaproteobacteria > Pseudomonadales > Halieaceae > Luminiphilus. The sequence continues at coordinate 35,517 of CAJWQE010000006.1, forward strand.
CGACTAATCGTAAATTTGTGCGAATGGCCCTGGGTGGCGTGCGTGACGAGGCTGAGATTCGGGGACATCGACGTACCTACATTGGCTCGATGCCGGGTAAGTTGATTCAAAAGATGGTTAAGGTCGGTGTTCGTAATCCGCTGTTCTTGTTGGATGAAATTGACAAGATGGGCATGGATCATCGGGGGGATCCTGCATCAGCAATGCTTGAGGTGCTCGATCCGGAGCAAAATCACGCCTTTAATGACCATTACCTTGAGGTTGATTACGACCTGTCAGATGTCATGTTTGTGTGTACCTCCAACACGATGAATATCCCTGGCCCATTGTTGGACCGCATGGAAGTCATTCGAATTCCTGGGTACACGGAGGACGAGAAGCTCAGCATTGCGCGTAAATACCTCTTGCCTAAGCAGGTCAAAGTAAACGGGTTAAAGCCGGCTGAAATTAGCGTTGCGGACGAAGCGATTCTTGATATTGTCCGTTACTACACGCGCGAAGCTGGTGTTCGCGCGATGGAGCGGGAGCTTGCTAAGGTCTGCCGTAAAGTCGTTAAAAAGCTAGCGCTCGAGGACTGGGAGTCCGGCACCGAGGTCACGTCTGAGAACCTTGAGGATCTGCTGGGTGTGCGCAAGTTCACTTTTGGTGTGGCTGACGAGGCTAATCAGGTTGGCGAGGTCACGGGTCTCGCGTGGACGTCGGTTGGTGGTGAGCTCCTCACGATTGAGGCGGCATCGGTGAGTGGTAAGGGACGTCACGTTAGGACCGGTAGCTTGGGCGATGTTATGCAAGAGTCGATTCAGGCCGCGATGACAGTGGTTCGTTCGCGCTCACAGGGCTTGGGTATTCCTGCCAAATATCATGATACGCACGATCTCCATATCCACGTGCCGGAAGGTGCGACACCGAAGGACGGCCCGAGCGCTGGCATTGGAATGTGTACAGCGCTAGTGAGTGTCGCCACGAATATTCCGGTGCGCGGTGACGTCGCCATGACCGGAGAAATCACCTTACGAGGAGAGGTTCTGGCCATTGGTGGACTTAAAGAGAAGCTGCTCGCTGCGCGCCGTGGTGGCATCAAGACGGTCGTCATTCCCCATGAGAATGAGCGTGATCTCGCAGAGGTGCCGGACAACATCAAGGATAATCTCGACATCAAGCCTGTGAAATGGATTGATGAAGTACTTGAGATCGCCCTTGAATCGTCACCTCAACCATTGAGCGACGATGAGTATCTGGCTGGAACAAATGATGCAAAAGTGACGAGTTCAGATGGGCAAGAAGAGGGTGAAGCGAGAGCTACGTCTCATTGACGCGATATAAGTCCGTTTGAGCGAAAAAATTAAGAAATTTTTACATTTCGCGATTGACCAAGATTGCCCGCATAGGTAGGCTGGACCTCACTTTCAGGCATTTTCCTAAAGCATATAACGAGGATCTATCGTGAATAAAAATGAACTAATTGATGCTATCGCTTCAGAAGCAGATCTCCCAAAGGCAGCTGCTGGTCGTGCACTTGATGCAGCCGTTGCAGCCATTACGTCAGAGCTTTCTAAAGGTGGCAGCGTATCTCTCGTAGGTTTCGGAACGTTTTCTGTGAAGCCACGTGCAGCACGCGACGGTCGCAACCCACGCACGGGTGAGACAATCAAGATTGCTGCTTCAAACACACCTGGCTTCAAAGCGGGTAAGGCGTTGAAGGACGCGTGCAACTCGTAATGGTGTAAAATCTCAGCTGGGGCTGAGAATTGAAAGGGCGCCTCGTGCGCCTTTTTTTGTGGCAACTAATTTCTTCAAAGTAATAGCAGGGTAAATGTAATGCTTCAGAGCATGCGAGAGGGCGTGAAGAGCCCATGGGTATTGGTGGTGATTGGGTTAATCGTGTTGTCGTTTGTCCTAACGGGCGCCGAGTCGTTAACTTTCAGTGGTGCTCAATCGGGCGCGGCTAAGGTGAATGATCGCGAAATATCTTTTAACGAGCTCCAATTTGCGATTGAACAGCAGCGCCGTCAATTATCCGAAATATACGGTGATCAATTAGATCCAAGCTTGCTCGATGATGACCTGCTGAGACCTGGGGTCTTAAATAATCTGGTCGACCGCGCGCTTCTTGAGGATTACGCAATTGCGCTTGGTATTACCGCGTCTCCAGAGGCAGTGCGCCGTAGCATTATTGGCAACCCAACATTTGAGGTGGACGGTAGCTTCTCTGCTGACTATTACCGTGATGTATTGCGCTCCAATGGTCTATCGACCGATCAGTACCGCGCAGAGCAGGGTAATACCGACCAGCTTATCAAACTGGAGTCGATCATTGCTGATGCGGACTTCATAACGCCTGTGGAGGCGAAAGCAGCCATTGACGTCGTAGTCGAGCGTCGAGACGTGCGCTTCTTAGTGGTGCCCGACACGGCGCTCTCCGCCGCCTCTGTGATTGATGACACGGCTATTTCGGCATTCTATGACGCTAATTCGGGATTATTCGCTCAACCCGAGCGTCTACGTGTGGAGTATATCGAGCTAAATCCGGCTCAATACGCTTTGCCTGTGGACGAGGCTGAGTTGGAGGCCCAACTTGTTGATGCACTTGCCGATTACGAGACGAAGGCACAGTCAGAGGTGGCACACATCCTATTGATTCAGGAGGATGACGAATCAGATGAGGCCTATGCTGCACGTATAGATGAGGTGGGGTCTCGACTCGCCGCGGATGAAGATTTCGCAGCAGTTGCAGCTGACGCCTCAGACGATATTGGTTCGTCGTTCGTGGGCGGTGACCTGGGCTTTACAGACGGCTCAGTTTTTCCCGATGCAATGGAAGATGCAATTGCTTCTTTGGAAGTCGGTGGGGTCTCGTCCCCCGTGATGACGGATGCTGGAACTCACTTTATTTTGGTTAAAAGCCGATCGGCTGCGGAGCAGGTTCCGGATGAGCTTCTACGCGCTGAAATCACTGAAAGTCTGCAGACTGCCCAGACTCAGCGCGATTTACTGATCGCGGTTGATCAACTCCGTGATCTTGTCTTCAGCTCAACTGGTTTGGCAACTGCTGCCGAGCAACTCGGCCTCTCAGTATCAACATCTCAGCCATTTTCACGGGATGAAGGTGAAGGTCTCTTTGTGGAATCATCGCTTCGGAACGCAGCGTTCTCGGAGGATGTTTTGATCGACGGCAACAATAGTGACGTGATCGAGCTGTCGGGTTCTCGCTTTGTTGCCCTGGCTGTCAAGGAACGTCTACCCGAGGGAATAAAACCGTTAGCGGAGGTTCGTGACGGTATTGAGGCGCAACTTGTGTCCGAGGCCAAGGATCGTGCCATGACAAAATTAGTTGGTGAGGTCAACGCATCGCTCTCGGCAGGCGAGACGCTTGAGTCCGTTTCATCGGCTAAGGGGTTCGAATGGCGGGTTGAGTTGGCTGCTACCCGGCAAAACGTCAATCTGCCTTCATCGGTGTTGCAGTCAGCGTTCAGTAAGCGGTCTACAGACACTGAAACCGTGAGTGCCGTGCGGCTCGATGATGAAAGTTATGCACTTGTTCAGCTCGCAAGGACTCAAGCCGGTCGCGAAGACACCATGGTGGGTGTCGAGAGAGACGCTTTACTTCGCGAAGTATCAGACGTCAGTGCATCACTGCTTAGGCAGGAGTTCATGGCTGATTTGAAAAGAAGAGGCGATGTTGTCATTCGCTAGGGTGACTCTCAATGGCTGACGATGCATTTGCGCGACTCGTGCGTAACGCTGGCTCTGTTACGGCGGTAAGCGATTCGGCGCCCCTATTTTCTGGCAGTGTCAACGGTCGTCGGCCTTACCCGCTTGATCAATGGAATCCCAGTAATTGCGGTTTTGTGGATATAGCCATTGATCGCGATGGGCGCTGGTTTCACGAGGGATCTGAAATAAAACGCGTCGAGCTGGTATCGCTGTTTGCAGGGCTACTACGACGTGAGGACGATGGCGCTTATTACCTCGTTACCCCGGTAGAGAAAGTGGAAGTCGACGTGGCATTACATCCACTGATGGTCGTAGACGCTACGCGCGTCGATGATACAACGACAGGGGAGAGTCGCCTTGGACTTATCCTCAACTCAGGCGGTGTTTTCTACCTCGATGACGAGACAGGACTGACACCAGAGCCAGCTGCAGCCGGTGCTGCTTTTATATCACTGCCTAATAAGCTGACGGCATTGTTCACGCGCGCCGCGTGGTATCGATTGGTGGACATGGCTGATGACCACGGGTGCGTTGAGAGTGGTGGTCAAAAGTACTCCCTGCTTTAACTCTGAAGCTAAAGCAGGGGACTTTGGTATTACATATTGGGGTAATTTGGTCCACCCAAGCCTTCAGGGGTTACCCAACGGATATTCTGCGAGGGATCCTTGATATCGCAGGTCTTACAGTGAACGCAGTTCTGAGCGTTAATCTGAAAGCGCGGTTCGTCACCATCTGTGATTACTTCATATACGCCCGCAGGGCAGTAGCGTTGAGCGGGTTCATCGTAAGTCGGAAGGTTTACCTGAATCGGAATCGCAGTGTCAGCCAGCTGCAAGTGGCAGGGTTGATCTTCTTCGTGGTTGGTATTTGATAAGAAGACCGACGACAAACGATCAAACGTCAGCACATTGTCAGGCTTCGGATAATCGATTTTCTTTGATGACGCCGCTGGTTTAAGACAGGCGTAATCAGGTTTTTTATCGCGAAGTGTGAAGGGCATATTGCCGCGCATAATGGTCTGGTCAAACCATACTGCAGCGGATCCCAAAAGCGCCCCAAACGTGTGCATATACCCTGCAAAATTGCGACTCGCTTTTAACTCCTTACCCAGCCAAGAGTCTGCAACCCGCTGTTCGAAGCCCACTAGATCAGTAGCCGGAGTTTCGGACATGAGCGCTGCTGCGACTTCCTCAGCTGCCAATATGCCGCTCTTCATGGCTGTGTGATTGCCTTTAATCTTGACAGCATTGAGCGTACCCGCATCACAGCCAATGATGAGTCCACCGGGGAAGTTCATCTTGGGTAGTGAGTTAAGTCCACCTTTTACCAGCGCGCGAGCGCCATAGGCGAGGCGCTCGGCACCCTCAAGGTACTTTGCAGTCTTGGGGTGAGTCTTCCAACGCTGGAACTCTTCGAAAGGGCTGACGTGAGGGTTCGAGTAATTGAGGTCGGTGATTAAGCCTATGTAAACCTCGTTATTCTCTGCGTGATACATGAAGGCTCCACCGGAAGAACCGCTCTCTGACAGCGGCCAGCCCAGTCCATGAATGACCTTGCCTTCCTCGTGAAGTTCCGGCTTGATCTGCCAAACTTCTTTAATGCCAATACCGTAGTGTTGCGGGTCTTTCCCTTCATCTAACCCAAAGTGGGCGATCAATTCTTTGCCCAGATGTCCGCGACACCCCTCTGCAAAGAGCGTGTATTTCGCGTGTAGCTCCATGCCTGGCATGTAGGAGTCTTTCTGCACTCCCTCCGCACTGATGCCCATGTCGCCAGTAGCAACACCTTTTACCGAGCCATCATCATTGAATAGCAATTCGGCAGCGGCAAAGCCAGGATAGACCTCGATGCCCATATTTTCAGCTTGCTCGGCAAGCCAACGGCAGACGTTACCCATGGAAACGATGTAATTACCATCGTTGTGAACGGGTGCCGGCAGGAACAGATTTGGTATTTGCGCAGCCGATTTGCCGGAAGTGTAGTAGTAGAAAACGTCCTTGGTCACTTCGGTGTGTAGTGGAGACCCCATTGATCGCCAGTCCGGCAAGAGTTCATCGAGCGCAGTGGTTTCCAGAACCGCGCCTGACAGGATATGAGCACCCACTTCAGAGCCTTTCTCAACCACGCAAATACTGACCTCACGCTCTTGTTCCTGCGCTAATTGACTGAGCTTAATGGCCGCCGAAAGACCCGCAGGTCCCGCCCCAACAACCACTACATCAAATTCCATGGATTCGCGTTCCACTAGTCACCTCCAATTAACTATCGCAATAGGCCAAATCGACACAAAATATGCATGAAGTATCGCTTTTTTGAACTCGCGGTATGTTAAAGTATCGCGCCTCGCAAATGTAGTAATGCGGGCAACAATTTGATCTCTGATCACTACTATTTTTGAACACGTTAACTTTCAGTGGAGATGCTATGAAAGTACTCGTCGCAGTTAAGCGCGTTGTGGACTACAACGTGAAGGTGCGCGCCAAGGCCGACGGCTCTGATGTTGAGCTTAACAACGTTAAAATGGCGATAAACCCATTCTGTGAAATTGCTGTTGAGGAAGCGGTGCGCCTTAAGGAAGCAGGCACAGCGTCTGAAGTTGTTGTTGCATCCATTGGCGACAAGAGCTGCCAGGAGCAAATTCGCACGGCACTCGCATTAGGCGCAGACCGGGGCATCCACGTTGAAGCTGAAGGTCGTCCTGAGCCGCTAGAGGTTGCCAAGCTTTTGAAAGGAGTTATTGGCGCTGAATCACCTGATCTGATTATCCTCGGCAAGCAGTCTATCGATGGTGACAACAACCAGACAGGTCAGATGCTCGCTGCGCTGACGGGTATGGGGCAGGGCACGTTCGCTTCTGAAGTTAATGTAGGTGACGGCACAGTACAGGTAACCCGTGAGATTGATGGCGGTCTGCAGACGGTTGAGCTCAAGCTCCCCGCGGTAGTTACCACCGATCTTCGCCTGAACGAACCTCGGTATGCGTCTTTGCCGAATATTATGAAGGCGAAAAAGAAGCCTTTAGAAACTGTTTCGCCGGCTGATCTAGGCGTCGATATCCAGTCGCACGTAACCTTAATGGGTGTTAAGCCACCGGCGGAGCGATCAGCGGGTATAAAAGTTGAATCAGTTGAGCAGTTAGTCGATAAGCTCAAGAACGAAGCGAAGGTGATTTCATGAAGACGTTAATTGTTGCAGAACACGATAATCAAACGCTCAAAGCAGCCACATTAAATGCCGTAGCGGCCGCACAGCAGTTGGGTGGTGACATCGATGTTTTGGTTGTGGGTAGTGGCTGTCAGGCAGCGGCTGACGCTGCAGCAGCGGTTCCCGGTGTGGCTTCGGTATTGCTCGCTGACAACGCTGCTTATGAAAACCAGCTCGCCGAAAATGTGAGCCTTGCGGTTGCAGATGTTGCAGCGGGATACGATGCGGTATTGGCTGCCGCTACAGCCAACGGCAAAAATGTGATGCCCCGCGTTGCTGCTTTGCTTGACGTGGCGCAGATCTCTGACATCACAGCCGTTATCGATGCCGATACCTTTGAGCGTCCAATCTATGCGGGCAACGTTATTGCTACTGTAAAGAGCTCAGATGCCAAAAAAGTAATCACCGTGCGAACCACCGCGTTTGATGCAGTACCAGCTGAAGGCGGGAGCGCGTCAGTGCAGGCAGTTGATGGTGCTCACGACGCTGGGGTCTCTAGCTTTATCGGAGAAGAAGTTGCGGTCTCTGACCGACCTGAACTTACCTCAGCATCGGTGGTTATTTCAGGTGGCCGTGGTATGCAGAATGGCGATAACTTCTCAATGCTTGAGGGCATTGCCGACAAGTTGAATGCAGCCATTGGTGCATCGCGAGCAGCGGTAGATGCGGGCTTTGTCCCCAACGACTACCAGGTTGGTCAGACTGGTAAGATTGTCGCACCCGATCTCTATATAGCAGTGGGTATCTCTGGTGCGATTCAGCACCTGGCCGGCATGAAGGATAGCAAGGTGATTGTCGCAATTAACAAAGACGAAGATGCGCCCATCTTCCAAGTGGCAGACTACGGTCTAGTTGCCGATTTGTTTGCGGCCCTTCCTGAACTCGAGGCAGCGCTTTAAGCCTGCCTCATAAACGCCTGTTTTCTGGGGGATTTATGGCAAAAAGTAATCTTGATGACAGCACCGCCGATGCGGTTGTTGCCGTTGTAATTGTGTCAGTAGTTGTATTGAGTGTTGTGGACTGGCTGTCGGGTCTTCCCGCCTAAACGACAACAAGGTTCACCACCGTTAATACGGTGAAGACGAAAACCACCGTAAAGATTATGCCGGCTAGAATAAACCAGCCGGCGTTTCCTTCTTCAAAGTCTTTTGCGCGGTTTCGCTGACTTTGAACGCCGAAAGCTGCGGCCAGTGTGCTCTGCAGGATCTGTGTAAATTTCGATGACATCAGTGCTTTCATATCGGTTATATGCATATTCTATTTTTATATGTGTGTAATGCAAGTGTAAGAATCTTTTTACAGGATTTCTGTTACCCTAGCGGCGTCAGACGGAGAAATTCATGGTCACCATCACCGAATCAGCACGTGTTTATTTGAAGGAACTTTTGGATAAGCAGGCGGACGCGCTCGGCGTTAGAGTCTTTATTAATAATCCTGGCACACCACGGGCTGAGACCTGCATTGCCTATTGTCGGGAAGGTGACATGCAGGCGAGCGATGAGCAGCATGACTTCGAGCACTTTAATGCATGGATAGAAAGTCGGAGTATTCCCTTTCTAGAAGACGCGGTCGTTGATTACGCAAAAGATCGAATGGGCGGGCAGCTCACGATAAAAGCACCTAATGCGAAAATGCCGCGAGTTGATGCTGATAGCCCAATTGAAGATCGCATAAATTACTTGCTCTACAACGAGGTAAATCCCTCGCTTGCCGCGCATGGTGGGGATGTTTCACTCGTAGAGGTAACTGAAGATAACTTCGCAATCTTGCGCTTCGGCGGGGGCTGCCAGGGATGCAGTGCTGTCAGTATCACCCTCAAGGATGGCGTCGAGAAAACGTTAACCGAGCAGATTCCTGAATTGGCCGGTGTTCGGGATATGACCGATCATACAGACCGGAGTAACGCCTACTATTAGACCTCTTGTCGGTGCCTTAACGTAAATCGCAAGCTGTCAGCGAGTTCACGCAAGCTGGTCTCAGTGGTATTCCAATCCATACAGGCATCTGTGACTGACACGCCGTATTGCAGATCTCTCAAGTCCACGGGGATATCCTGACGCCCTTCGTGGAGATGGCTCTCTAGCATCAATCCAACAATCGATTTGTTACCCTTTAGTATCTGATTGCTGATATCACGTGTAACCAGTGGCTGAACGTTGTGATCCTTGCTTGAATTAGCGTGACTACAATCCACCATAATGTTGGAGGGTAGACCCGCTTTTGAGAGTGCAGATTCACATTTCGCAATATTAACGCTGTCGTAGTTTGGGCCGTTACTGCCGCCACGAAGGACAACGTGCCCATAGGGATTACCGCGGGTCTCAAAGATCGAAACCACACCTTCAGAATTAATTCCAAGGAAGCGATGTGGATGTTGCACTGACTTCAGCGCATTAATCGCAACATCGAGACTCCCATCGGTACCATTTTTGAATCCAACCGCTGAAGAAAGGCCACTGGCCATCTCCCGATGAGTCTGGGACTCGGTTGTTCGAGCGCCAATGGCTGACCAGCAAATTAAGTCTTGCAGGTATTGTGGAGTAATGGGGTCGAGCGCCTCGGTAGCAGTCGGTAAACCCATCGCAAGAAGATCACGCAGGAGCGTCCTTCCGAGCTTGAGGCCGGTCTCGATGTCAAAGGAGTCATCGAGTGATGGATCGTTGATTAAGCCTTTCCACCCTGTAGTCGTTCTGGGCTTCTCGAAGTAAACACGCATGATGATATAAAGCGTATCGTCAAGCTCGTCTGACAACGCCTTTAGCTTAGCGGCGTAGTCGATTGCGGCGTCACGATCGTGAATAGAGCAGGGTCCCACCACAACCATGAGACGGTGGTCCTTGCGATCGAGAATGTTGCTAACAACCTCGCGAGATTCTCTGACAAAGCTAAAAATCGACTCATCAACAGGTACGGATGAACGAAGTGCCGAAGGTGCCGTTAGGGCCTGCTGCGACGCAACATTGACGTTGTGAATGCTTGATTGGCTCATTACTTCCGTGGGGTCAAAAAAATGAGAGCGGAGCATACCCCGAACGAGTGGCGTAGTCATGATTACGACGGGATGATTCGCAATTTAATCGACTCAAGGCTTGCTGTATAACATCCCCATGACTATGACAGCTGTATCGCCCCTGCCGAATATCGCCGCTATTTCAAGCGCAGTCGGCGACGGCGTCACCGTGATAACAGCGACACAGCGTTTAGCACGCTATTTAGTCAGCGAGTCGGCTCAGTACCGCTCTTCGGTATCTCGTTTTCCTAAGATTCTCTCTCTAGATGCATGGCTTCGCCAGGAATGGCGGCAGCAAGCAGAGGCGAGCGAGACCCCTAGACGATTGCTGGTTAGCTCAGAGATAGAGGCCCTGTGGCGAGAGGTAATTTCGCGGTACGAGTCACAAACCAATACGTTTAGTTTGTTGCAGCCTGAGGCTGCTGCAGCATTGGCGGCAAGATGTAGAGCATCGCTAAAGGATCATCGAGTGCCAGTGGCATCTGAGCTGGTGCGCACATCATTCGCCTCGGAATTGGACACTGCATGTTTTCTCAAGTGGCTTGATCGAGTGGATATTCGCTTAAAGCATGAAGGCTGGGTGATGCCTGAAGACCTTCCTGAGTTGATAGCCAATGAGGAAAAGGAGCGCGACTCCGAGGTATGGTTTCTCTCGGAAGAGACGCCCGTACCCTCGGTAGAGACTGCTCTGTCTAGCAGGTTTAAGGTAACTCGTTGGTTTCACTCTGAACCCGTTGAGAGCGGTATCTCAACGGAGGGATACCCGACTCGCGAGGCAGAGATAGCAGCGGCAGCGAAATGGGGCTTTCATCAGCATGAGAACGGTCGGGTGAGCGCCATAGTTCTCGCTGAATATCAGCGCGACAGACCGTTATTAGAGCATGAGTTACGTGATTTGTTTGGTAGCTCGGATCAGGTGTTCACCGATCTTCCGGTTAACTTTAGTCGCGGCATAGAACTGGCCAAAGTGCCCATGTTTCGTGACGTGCTCTGGCTACTAGGCCTTATTGTTGAAGATCTAGGGCGCGCTGAATTAACTGCGCTACTCCGTTCACCGTTTTTTGGTTGGCTAGACACTGATCGCAATGACAAAGCTACGGTTATTGCTCATCTTTTCAACTCAAAGCGGGCCGTATTTGAACTGCGGCATGTACTGGAAGCCCTAGGCAAGGTGGTGCCAAAAAGCCCTCTGGAGACGGCCTTGTCCGCAGCTCGCGTTGATAGGTTGTCATCATTGCGCTTGACTGCCTGCGAATGGAGAGACCGTCTATCTTCTCTGTTACAGACAGCAGGCTGGCCATCCGCCTCTGGATTGGACTCCGTGGAATATCAGCAGCTGGAGTTGGTTGATGGGCTATTTGATGAGATCGAGGCCAATTCACTCGATAATGAGCCGTACCCGCTAACCCTTTTCGTCTCACGACTGCGTTCAGTGCTATCCGAGAAGCTTTTTCAACCGCAGACGGACGTGGGGAACCTACAGGTGATGAGTCTGGCCGACACTTCGGGCTTGTCATTCGAGGCTATCCGGATAGTTGGAGCGACCTCCGAATCCTTGCCGTCCAAGCCCAGTTTGTTGAGTTTTATTCCCTGGGAGATCTGTCGGTCTTATCAGATCAGCAAGATTGATGAGGAGGCTCACGATAGGGTTACGGCGAGACTGATTGGACAACTGAGTTCGGTAGGCGAGGTGTCCTGTACATATCACCGAGTCTCAGATGGCACGGCAAAACTAGCCAGCCGGTTTTGCGACCTGAGTCGTGATGAGGCACCCAGTGAGGCTTGTGGTGACATAGGTATCGTTGTGCCTCTTGAATCGATCGATGATTCCGTAGGTTTGGCCACGAATCTTCCCCATCACCAAGCAGGCGGGGTATCGCTTCTAGAGCAACAAGCGTCTTGCCCGTTAAAAGCACACCTGAATCACAAACTGGGTATCAGGCCTTTGGAGGATGAAGCAGAAGGACTTACGCCCGGTGAGCGAGGTGGCGTACTTCATGAGGCTCTCAAGCACTTGTTTAGCTCGTTGAAGAACAGTGATCAGATCAACGCATTAACGGCAGTAGATCGTGAGGTACTTATCGAGGCGGCGGCCGATGAGGCGGTCAGGGGTTTGAAAGCACCGGTCAGAGAGAGAGTAGGGCTGTCTACACTGGACTTGGAGCGTCAGAGACTGATTGGCATTTTGGCGGCTTGGCTCGAGCTTGAGGGCAGCAGAGACATAGGTTTTAGCGTGGAGTTAAGTGAGGAACCCCTTGAATGGGAGTGTGAAGGACTCAATCTATCCCTGAAAGTCGACCGAGTGGACCGCCTGAGTACCGGACAGCGGATTGTCATCGACTACAAATCGAGCGCCGGACAGTCGATGACAGATTGGTCGCAAAGCCCACTCAAGTCGCCTCAACTTCCATGTTACAGCCAGCTCATCGCCGACGTGGAAACAATCGCCATTGGTCAGGTATCAGTGAACGAACCAGGCTATTTGACGCTGGGCGCCGATATTGGGCTTGATGCTGCCGATAAAAAGAACAAGAAAGCCATGGATCGCGCTGGTGTAAGCGAGTTAGCTGGCTTGAAAGATCAGTGGCTGGCCGATCTAAGGTCTTTGGTAAGGGCTTTTGTTGATGGCAGCGGCACACCGACCCCATCACCCAATGCGTGCCGCTATTGTCACTACGCTGCAATTTGCCGAGCTCATGTAGTGTCCGATTGGGATGCTGAAGAGGAGTTGTGGGGTGAGTGACGCCGCCGTCCGTCATGAGGTCCTGGATACCACGAAAAGCTTTTGTGTCACGGCGCCGGCGGGTTCAGGAAAGACAAGCCTACTAACGCAGCGGGTTCTCGCGTTGCTTGTCACGGTGGAACGTCCAGAGCAGGTATTAGCGATTACATTTACCCGTAAGGCAGCGGCAGAGATGCGCGAGCGCGTCATGGAGGCACTGGACGCAGCTAAGCAGGGTATTCAGGCAGAGAATGAACATGAGGCACGAACTCAGTCACTAGCAGATGCGGTCCTGGCACATTCGAGGGCCCTGAATTGGAGCTTCACTGCAGAGAGCTTGAACATCCGCACGATTGATGGCCTCGCGGCGCAATTAAACCGCGTCATGCCCGTATTGAGTGGGCTTGGCGGTGGTATCACCGTGACAGATGATGTACTGCCGCTCTACCAGAAAGCGACGTCGGAGTTATATGAGCTGGTTGGCGAGGAATCGAGTCGAGGCGAGGCGTTGCGTCAATTACTGCTGAGTATGGATAACAATTGGCAGCGCTGCTCTGAATTACTCATTGAGTTGTTGGGTCGTCGAGCCGACTGGTTACCAGAGTTGGGTCAGCATACCGATCCTGAGGGAGCTAGCCAGCGACTTACAGTAACCGTTCAGGCCGTTATCTCTGAGCGCCTGTCAGTCCTCACAGAGACGATCGACGCTCACTGGCTGTCAGAACTTGAGCAACAGGCAAACGCCGCTGTGGGCCGTTTGAAGGCTTACGTAGAGAGTGGACTGGTGGAGCCCCAAAAAGTTGATATCCCGGCGGCTCCAATTCAACTCAGCAGCGAGCCAGGAGAGCTAAGTAGTTGGCAATGGGTAGTACGTTGGATTCTCACGGGCGACGAAAAGCCCAGAAAACGTCTCGATAAGAATAACGGCTTTCAGGCCAAGGTTGATCAAACAGTAAAAGACGAGGTGCTTGGGCTCATTTCGGAGCTCGAGGAGCGAAAAGTCTGGTTGGATTTGCTGATAGAAATCGCCTATTTGCCAAGCACTACGAGCGATGATCAAGAGTGGCAAGGGGTGCTTCACTTATCCCGTGTGTTACCGACCCTTGCAGCTCAATTACTGACGGTTTTTCGATCGAGAGGTGTGGTTGACCACACCCACATTGCCATGTCAGCTGAAGCGGCGCTTGGAACCGATGAAGAGCCCACTGACCTTGCGCTTCGACTCGACTATCAACTAGCGCACATTCTGGTGGATGAGTTTCAGGATACCTCTCAAGGTCAATACCGCTTGCTTGAAAAACTTTGCCGGGGCTGGTCAGAGCACAACCACATGAATCCTAGACATCCGCGCACGTTATTTATCGTGGGTGATGCAATGCAGAGTATTTACGGGTTCCGCTATGCAGACGTCGGGCTCTTTCTTAAAGCACGGGAGGAGGGTATCGCGGGAGTTCTGCTTAACGACAGATCACTGTCGCGCAACTTTCGCTCTCAAGCAGGCGTAATCGACTGGGTAAACCGACAGTTTTCTTCGATTGTCCCCAAGTATGGGGATCGCCGACTCGGCATTGTACCCATGACCATAGCCGAAGCCACGCGATCTGCAGGTCTCGAGCAGGCGGTTGAAATTCATAACTTTCCGGATGATCGAGTGCGGGAGACAAACTTTGTATTTTCGAAAATTTGCGAGCTACTAAGTCAATCGAGTGACAGCACTATTGGCGTACTAGCAAGAACCCGTTCCTCGTTGGAGCCCATATCCCGGATGTTGCGCGATAACGGGATAGACATCGTCGGCTCGGATCTCACCTCGTTCTCCCGCAGAGCAGCGGTCATGGACCTTGTGTCGTTAACCCGCTATTTGGCCAATCCAGCAGATACCGTCGCGTTGATCGCTATATTGCGCAGTCCAATGGTGGGCTTAACGCTAAAAGACCTAGGCTTATTGACCCCCATACTGACGCGATACTCGCTGGCTGCTGCGGTTGAGAAAGTAGCAGACGGCAGCTTTGAGTTATCCACGGATGGTCAGAAGCGTAGCGTCTTTGCCCTAAAGGCTCTCCTGTGGGCAGAGGGCAAGCGTGATCGTCTAAACCTGGTTAACTGGGTCGAGGAAACCTGGAAACGCCTCGGTGGAGATCTCATCTTGCCAATAGAAGAGGAGCCGGACACTCGCTCCTTCTTCCATCAATTAAGAGATCAAGAAACAGAGGGGGCGGGTTTAGACGCCGATCGGTTAGTTACCTGGCTAGAAACAAAACACGCGACCATTGAGTCGACAACAGCGCGTGTTGAGTTGATGACCCTGCACCGGAGCAAAGGCCTCGAATTCGATCATGTCTTCATTGTGGGCGCAGGGAAATCCGGTCGATCCAGTCAAAAACCCCTGTTGCGGTGGAATCGAGATGAGCAAAACGGGCTTTTGATCGCCGCACGGCCTGCATCCGACGTAGAAGGCACGCTTTACGACTACCTCGGGTTTGTTAACAAGCGTAAGGAAGCTCAAGAGCTCATTCGCCTCTACTATGTCGGGATTACCCGCGCACGCGAGAGTTGCAGTGTGACTGCTACGATGTCGTCCGAGTCTCAGTGGCCACCCAGAAATACCGGCAGCTTTTGGTCTAATTTCTGCTCCGCAGCCCCTCAGGTTCAATTTCACCCACCGGTCGAAAGTCAAAGTGAGGTCGCGGTAGAGCAGGGGCATAGCCAACTGCTGCGGGTGGTTGAACCGCCGGATAGGCTCTTGAGCGAAACTGTCGAGGCATCGCCTGCGTCTGCATTGACGTCGGGAAATCTGCAGAGTAGGCGCTACGGAACAGCGCTGCACCGTGGTCTAGAGTTATTGGCGCTACAAGATCCACTGCCAACTAAATGTCCTGACTCTATATTACGAGCCATGAGATTTCAGTTGACTGAGCTTTCAAGTCCCAGTGCCGATATCGCGGAGGAACTGGACTCACTGATTATCGATGTGAACCGTGTGCTTGGTGACGAGGTGGGCCGCTGGGTGCTAGCTGGCCGTCACCACGACGCACACTCAGAGCTCTCCCTTTTCGTGGCAGAGACACAAAAGCAACTGGTGGTTGATCGTACGTTCATCGATGCCCAAACGGGAATTCGCTGGATCATCGATTATAAGACCAGTCGCCCAGCACAAGAGGACTCACTGACTGACTTCTTGAGCGAAGAGGCGGCTCGATATCGGGATCAACTACTGGGATATCGATCTGCGATGCAACTCTATGATCAGTATCATCAGCCGGATGTGGTGGATACCCGCGTAGCACTATATTTCTCGGCGTTGGCAGAGCTATACGAACTACCAATTCATGAGGGGTGACGACCTAAACCTTAGCATCAATGATCCCAGCGTGATCAATACACTCCACGCAGGTAATGCGATTCAGAGTGGTTAACCCTCGTCTTTCCAGCCTCTCACTGCCCCGAAAACATCAGCAGGTGAATCGCCGGTATGACGTCCTTCCTGTTTGAGCTGCGCGATGATGGCGGGGGAGTGCCACCGGAGGAAGGGATTGATGAGCAGCTCTTGCCCGATGGTCGAAGGCACTGTGGGTAAATCGTTATCACGCTGCTTCTGGCAGCTGTCAATGTGAGCCGATAAATCGGCATTCGTAGGTTCAACTTTGCGCGCAAAACTGAGATTAGCCATAGTGTACTCGTGCGTGCAGTAGACCTTGGTCTCGCTTGGTAGATGGCTCAATTTCGCCAGGGATTGCTGCATCATGGGAAAAGTGCCTTCAAATACCCGACCGCAGCCGCCTACGAACAAGGTATCACCGCAAAACAGCGTCCCATCCTCTGCGTTGTAGTAGGCAATGTGATCTAGGGTGTGCCCCGGTACTTCCATAATCTCGAATCCATACCCAAGAACCGTGACTCGAGCCCCTTCGGTCATTGTCTCGTCGATGTCCGCAATCTTGGGGTTGTCGGGACCAATAACTCGGCATCCAGTTGCTTTCTTCAGTGCGCTAACACCGCCTGTGTGATCAAAGTGATGATGGGTGATGATGATGGTATCGAGTGCCAGGCCTTGCTCCTCTAGCGTCTTGAGTACCGGAGTGGGATCGCCTGGATCAACGACCGCGGCTCGGCCTTCATGAGCGATCATCCAGATGTAGTTGTCGGAAAATGCAGGGATGGGGGTGATATTCATAGGATTTCTCGTTACCTAGGCTATTTGCAGTCAACTCGGGAAACGATACCCTTGGTATATGGGAAATCAAGCCGCTAAAAAGCACCACATTACGACACGAGACCATTTGCACGAGTGGTATACGTCTGCGCCTGTGGGCCGCCGGTTGCGACAGCAGGTAGTCGATGAGCTAGATAGCCAGCTTGAGCGCTTATTTGGCTATCACACGCTATTTCTGGGCGTGCCACCCGATCTTTCAATCAAAGATGTCGCGCATTCACAAAACAAACTGGTGGCCTCTACTGATGGCGCTGTGGTTGAAGGTGCGCAAAGCGTTGTTTGTACCGATGAGTGGCTCCCTTTTGGCACTGAAACGATTGATACAGTCGTTGTGTTTCATAGCCTTGAGGTCGCAGGCGAGCCCCACCAGGTGCTGAGGGAAATACACCGCGTGCTTGTTCCCAACGGCAATGTGATCATTGTCGGCTTCAATCCGGAGAGCTTTTTTGGGTTGGGTTGGTTAATGGCTCGGTTCATTTCGCCTCGAAAATGGCGTGACCTCCAACTGGAACGCATACCCAAGTTAATGGACTGGCTGTCACTATTGAATTTTCAGGTCGATAAACCAAAGCATAAACTCGTGTTAAGGCCTATTGGCAAAGGTGCGCTATTCCGTTGGATGGCGCGGCTAGACGATTGGCTGATTGACCACCGCGTGCCCATGGGTGGCGCATTCGTTGTGCATGCGAAGAAGCAAGTAGGTGCGGGCATTAAAGGACTTCAGCGCCGGCGCGGGCGACCTCGCCTTGTGCCTATTCCCGTGTCGAGACCGGCTGTCGGCGCCGAGACGCATCAGCGCTCTGGAAATAACCCTCTGAATGAAAACAGTTGAGGTTTTCACTGACGGGGGATGCCGAGGCAACCCGGGGCCTGGCGGATGGGGGGCGGTGCTTCGGTTTGGTGGCCACGAACGGGAGCTTCGCGGCTCAGAGGAGAAAACGACCAACAACCGAATGGAGTTGCTCGCCGCGATCAGCGCTCTTGAGGCAATGACTGAACCGTGTGCAGTTATCCTCACGACAGACTCGACCTATGTCAAAGACGGTATTACCCGCTGGATTCGCAACTGGAAAGCCAATGGCTGGAAGACAGCCGCCAAAAAGCCGGTTAAAAATAAAGATTTGTGGGAAAGACTGGATACTGAGTGTCTGCGGCATCAGGTTGATTGGCGGTGGGTAAAAGGACACGCTGGGCACCCTGAAAATGAGCGCGCTGATGGGTTGGCGAACTTAGCGATGGACGAATTAGGAGCGAGTTAGCATGCGTCAGGTAGTGCTTGACACGGAAACAACGGGACTTGAAGTAAGCCAAGGTCATAGGATCATTGAAATTGGCTGTGTTGAGATCGTTGATCGGAAGCTTACCGGTCGCCATTACCACCAGTACATCAAGCCCGAGCGCGCCATTGATCAAGGCGCACTGGAAGTGCACGGCATTACTGAAGAATTCTTGGCCGATAAGCCCGTCTTTTCGCGCGTTGCGCATGAATTTATGGACTTCATTCGGGGCGCCGAGCTAATCATTCACAACGCGCCATTCGATGTCGGCTTTATCGATGCTGAACTCAAGCTAATGGATGCGGACGCTCGACTTGTTGCGTCTGAATGCAAGATCACTGACAGCCTGCAGTTGGCCAGGGCAAAACATCCGGGACAGCGAAATAATCTGGATGCGCTGTGCCAACGTTACGCCGTCGATAACAGCAACCGAACTTTGCATGGCGCGTTGCTCGATGCAGAGATTCTGGCTGATGTTTACCTGCTGATGACAGGTGGGCAGACCACCCTTGGTCTATCCGCAGATGACGATGTGATTGGGTCTTCCGCAGGCAGTGCAGGTACGATTCGGCGGCTGCCAGCCGACAGGCCCAAGTTGAGGGTCATTTCTGCGACAGATGACGAGGCGCAAGCCCACGAGGCTCGTCTAGATAAGTTATCGGAGATTGCTGAAAACGGGGCAGTGTGGCGTCGTTGACGCCACACCACCGGCTTTTCAAAGGGTATAGATAACCGCAGTCAGACCCACTGCAGTCAGTACGAGGGTGTAGGGCAGCGCCATGACAACCATACGCCCGTAGGAGAGACGAATCAGCGGCGCAAGCGCTGAAGTCAGAAGGAAAAGGAATGCTGCTTGTCCGTTGGGCGTCGCCACGGAAGGCAGGTTGGTCCCTGTGTTAATGGCAACTGCCAGCTGATCGAACTCCGCGCGTGTTATCACACCGTTATCCAATGCTGTTTTGACCTCGCCGATGTAGACGGTTGCGACAAAGACGTTATCCGAGATCATCGACAAAATACCGTTCGCAAGGAAGAACATCGCAGGCCTGACACTACTCTCCATTGCCAATACGGCCTCGATGACCGGCGAGAAGAGGTGTTGTTCGTGAATGACCGCCACAATGGCAAAGAACACGACCAGGAGAGCTGTGAAGGGGAGTGCTTCTTCAAATGCATGTCCCAGCTTGTGCTCTTCTACGATGCCGTTAAACGCAGTTAGCAGCACGATAATCATAAGACCAATCAGACCAACCGCCGCCAGGTGCAACGCGAGGCCAATCACGAGAACAATGGCTACCAACGCTTGTATGACAAGCCGCGCGTTGGATGCGGGCGTCGCTTTTGCATTTTCCTGAGCCTGAAAGTCCTCCAGAACCGAGCGAACCTTTGGAGGAAGCTCTGTCCCGTAACCAAAGATTTTGGTTTGCTCAAGGAAGAGGCAGGTCAGTAACCCAGCTACGAGCACGGGCATTGTGATGGGTGCCATCAGCCAAAAGAACTCCATGAATTCCCATCCAGCCACCGTCGCAATCAAGAGGTTTTGAGGTTCGCCAACAAGCGTACAGACGCCACCGAGTGCGGTACCTACCGCCCCATGCATCAGGAGGCTTCGCAAAAAGGCTCTGAACTGCTCGAGATTCTCTTCATTTTCAGCTATGACTGCATCGTCGGTTGTATGGTCGTGTTGCGAGTCGTCAAAGTCGGTGCCTGACGCCACCTTGTGATAGACGACAAAGAAGCCGACACCCACGCTGATAAGTACGGCGGTTACCGTGAGTGCATCCAAGAAGGCCGACAACACCGCTGCAACAAACGAGAACAGCACGGAGAGCAGCTTTTTAGACCTAACTCGGAGCAAGATTTTGGTAAAGATGAAGAGCAACAGCTCTTTCATGAAGTAGATGCCCGCAACCATGAACATCAGCAGCAAAATCACTTCAAAGTTGGCTTCCGCCTCGTGAAAGACCGTATGTGGGTCCGCCATACCAATTGCGATAGCCTCTATTGCAAGCAGGCCGCCAGGTTGTAGGGGGTAGCACTGTAGGGCCAGGGCAAGTGTGAAGATGAACTGTCCAATCAGCACCCAACCGGTGATAAAAGGTCCGGCCACGTAAAGCAAGATCGGGTTGATAATCAAGAAAGCAATGATCGTTTTCTTGTACCAATCAGGGGAGGCCCCGAGGAAGTTTTGCCAGTAAGGATTAGCGACCGCAGTGTTCATACAACGTTGTCCTTTTATAATGTAATGTGAGCGCCCAGAACGCCCGTTGCTATACGCAGTGGGCCACAGAGTGGACGTGTGTGTAGTGCCCTCAGGTTATACGAAGCAAACGAAGAAATAAAAGACGTTTTCTGCTCACGTGTCGATCAGTTCGCAGATTGCTTGAGTAGGCTGGTATGGCCCCCTAGTATGTCCCTTCAAGGAGACTCAGTATGTTGAATTTTACGCGTCCCACGTCGACAGCCTCAGCTAGCGATCTGGTGTGGCCGTTTCAGGGGCGCCATTTAGTAAGCGAGCTGATGGGGTCGCCGGGAGCGCCTATTCCGCTCGGTCAGTTAATGAGCGACTTTCCAATGGTGACCGATATCACGCCTGTCGGCTTTCTTGATGACAAACCCGTATTTGCCTGCGCGGTAGAGACAGCCAATATGGACGTGATGAAGTACACCAGCGGTAACTTGTTTGCACTGATCGGGCGAATTGCTGGTGAGCAATTTGACGTCATTGGAAGGGCGTACCAACTATTGTGCTGGGAGAGAGATCATCGTCATTGTGGCCGGTGCGGCAAACAGACGGCGCTGGCGGACAAAGGTCAGAGCCGTGCGTGCGAGCCTTGCGGTTTGAGTGTTTATCCGCGGCTATCACCATGTGTGATCGTGCTCGTGACGCGCGATGAGGAAATGTTGCTGGCGGCAGGAGCAGGTGCTAACCGACGTTTCTACAGCTGCCTTGCAGGCTTTGTGGAGCCCGGGGAAACTTGCGAACAAGCAGTGCAACGTGAGGTGATGGAAGAGGTTGGAGTAGAGGTAGATGACATCCAGTACCACGGCTCTCAACCGTGGCCATTCCCGGGGCAATTGATGCTGGGATTCACGGCAAAATGGCGCAGCGGAGATATAAATATCGATCCCGAGGAAATTGATGAAGCGATCTGGTGCAGGGCCGACAATTTACCGCCTGTGCCACCTCCCTTCTCGATAGCGGGACAGCTCATTAATGGGTTTTTAAAATCATTGTCTTAACTTCATTGCCGGACTCGGCATCCAATTAGTAAAAGGGTATCTCTTGGAATTTTTATATGAATTAGGCCTGTTTGCTGCACAAACTCTGCTCATCGTCTTGGGCATTGTCGCCATCATTATGGTGATTGCTGCCAATGCTGGGCAAAAAAGTAAGGGAACGGACGAAGGTTTTATCGAAGTGCGATCAATCAATGATCGATTCGATGGATATACCGCTGCTATCAGAGAACTATCAGACACTGATGAAGTCGCTAAAGCGCGCGCGAAATTAGACAAAAAGGCTGAAAAAGAGCGTGCGAAGGCGGATAAGGCACGTGCAAAAGAAGTTGGCAAAGCAGCTGATAGCCCGAGCGACATAGCGAGCGAACGCCCGCGCACCTTCGTACTAAGTTTTGAAGGCGACATGATGGCCTCGCAAGTTGAAGCCTTGCGCGAGGAAATATCGGCTGTGCTTCCCAACGCGCAAGCCGGTGATGAGGTCCTGTTGAGGCTGGAGAGCCCTGGCGGTGTCGTACACGGATACGGGCTCGCTGCGAGCCAGCTCAGCCGAATCAGAGAAGCGGGTGTGACACTGGTCATTGCCGTGGACAAAGTGGCTGCTAGCGGGGGTTACATGATGGCGTGCGTGGGTGATCGCATCCTGGCAGCACCTTTCGCTGTCCTTGGCTCCATTGGTGTGGTTGCGCAGATGCCTAATTTTCATCGATTGCTGAAGAAAAATGATGTCGATGTTGAGCAGTTCACTGCTGGTGAGTTTAAGCGCACCATCACTATGTTTGCTGAGAACACCGATAAGGGTCGCCGCAAGTTTGAATCCGAATTAGAAGATACCCATGGCCTATTTAAGCAGTTTGTTTCTGATAATCGGCAAGGCATTGATATTGAGAAGATTTCTACAGGTGAAGTTTGGTATGGCCAACAGGCCATCGACGTTGGTCTGATTGACGAAATATCCACCTCCGATGGATACCTGCAGCGGTTGGCCAAGGATCGAGACCTGATTGAAGTCCGATATAAGCGCAAGCAAAAACTGGCCGAAAAGATGGGTTTCGCCGCTGAAGCTGCGGCTGACAGATTATTTTTGCGACTGTGGAAGCGCGTCAACGAGACACGCTTTCTATAAAAAAGGCCCAAAGAGCAACGTTGACTGGAAACGCCATGGCACATCGCATCGATTTTGAGAGCTTATTCTCGCTGGAAGGGCGTATCGCGCTGATCTCAGGCGCATCGAGTGGATTGGGTGAGCACTTCGCTCAGGTGCTGTCGGGAGCAGGTGCACATGTTGTCGTCTCCGCGCGACGTGCAGACAGGTTGACTTCGCTGGTGCAAATGCTACGCGATCAGGGTGGAAAGGCAGACGCCATTACCATGGACGTCACGTCGCGAGAAAGTGTGCGGGACGCGTTTGAGGCCTTTGATGCACAGTTTACTCAGCTCGATATCCTGGTAAATAACGCAGGTATCGCCAATCCACCCCTGCGTTTTGTAGATGCGACGGAAGACGATTGGGGCCCTGTTCTTGACGTTAACCTCACTGGTGCATGGCGTGTTGCACAAGAGGCGGCACGGCGCATGAAGCAGCAGCGCAGTGGCAATATTGTGAATACGGGGTCTATTTACAGCCATGTGTCCGGTACTCACAAAGCCGATTACAACGTATCAAAAGTTGCTATCGATCAGCTCACTAAAAATATGGCGCTTGAGCTCGCACGATCGGGGGTTCGCGTGAATTCACTGTGCCCTGGCTATTTTGAGACGGCGATCAACGAAAAGGAGTTTGCGACAGAGCAAGGCCGAGCCTACATACAGCGGCTCGTGCCGCAGCGGACCGGCGAGTACCATGAATTGACGGGACCTCTGCTACTACTTGTGAGCGGCGCAGGTTCGTACGTCAATGGCGCATCGCTCGTGGTAGACGGGGGCTCGGTGCTCAGTCCGGTGTAATCTCTCAGCTTGCGCCAGTATTAAGAGAAAAGATTAATAAAAACAGAGTGATACAGGTCCAACTTAAAAGCAGTCAGCGCAAAATACCAGCGGCAATACGGTCAATTCTATGTATGAACACAGCAAGAAATCACAAGATTTAGCAGTACGATTGCAGCGCTTCATGGATGAGCATATCTATCCAAACGAGGAGGCCTACGCACATCAACTAAAGGCCGCTGAGAATCGCTTCGCCCCGTTACCCTTGATGGATGAGCTTAAACTCGAAGCGAAAGAGGCAGGGTTGTGGAACCTCTTTGTCCCTGAGGAGCATGCTGAGTACTGCGACCATGGCGGCCTGTCGTTTTTCGATTACGCGCCACTGGCCGAGATCATGGGGCGGGTGATTTGGTGTCCAGAGGTCTTTAACTGCAATGCGCCCGATACAGGGAACATGGAAGTTTTTATGAACTACGCGACCGAGGCTCAGCAGCGTGAGTGGCTTGATCCACTGCTAGCGGGCGACATCCGGTCCTCCTACGCCATGACAGAGCCTCAGGTTGCCTCTAGCGACGCTACTAATGTCGAGCTGCGGATTGAAAAAGCCGGCAATGAATGGGTTCTCAATGGCCATAAGTGGTTCATAACGAACGCCATGTACGAGCGAACCAAGATTCTTATTGTTATGGGAAAGTCGGATCCCGAGAATCCGAGCCGACATCTGCAGCAGTCACAGATACTGGTTCCCAAAGATACGCCAGGCGTGAAGCTCGTGAGGCCACTCACAACACTAGGCTACGACGACGCGCCGATTGGGCATGCGGAAATCATTTTTGAAAACGTCCGTGTTCCGCTCGACAACATTTTACTTGGCGAGGGCAGGGGGTTTGAAATTGCCCAGGGTCGGCTGGGGCCAGGCCGAATGCACCACTGTATGCGTCTCATTGGCGCAGCGCAGCGCTCGCTCGAGCTGGCCTGCCATCGCGCGAATAGCCGAACCACCTTCGGCAGATTACTAAGTAAACACCAGAGCGTCCGTGAAGATATCTCTAAATGTTTCTCAGAGATCGAGATGGCACGCCTGCTGTTGCTTAAAGCCTGTCATAAAATTGATACACAGGGCGTTCCAGCATCCGTCGATATGATTGCAGCAACCAAAACGACGATTCCATTCCTAGTGCAGAAGGTGATCGACCGGTGTATGCAAATACATGGGGCAGGGGGCCTGACCGAGGATTACATGATGGCAGAGGCCTACAACTACGCGCGCTGGTGTCGTCAGGCGGACGGTCCAGATCAGGTGCACCAGATGGCTCTGGGAAAGCAGATTATTGATCGGTTTTCGGGCTGAAGGCTGGGTTCCGGGACGTCATTACATGGATTTTGCGACGCAATTTAGCCTGCAAAGCCACGCTAACTATCTGTTTTTTCGACTAATTCTGTTACATCAGCGTCGCTGAATGCATTAATTGGCATTGTGATGACGGGTCGAGCCGAAACAGGGTGAACGGGAAGGGCGCCTGCGCGGATGTTTACTTGCATCGACGGAAGCATGAGTCGTGGCGTCGACAGTTGAGCATCCCTTGCTGTGCGCATGCTAACGAACTCCGATTCGTTAATACCGTCCATCACATGTACGTTTTCCTGCTTGTGGGTCTCAACCGTCGCTTCAAACGCTAATTCGCGCCCATTAGGTTGGTAGTCGTGGCACACAAAAACGCGTGTCTCGGGCGGGAGCGCTAGCAGTCTCTGTATCGATCGATAAAGCGCGATAGCGCTTCCTCCGGGAAAGTCACACCGAGCGGTCCCTGAATCTGGCATGAACAAGGTGTCACCGACAAATACAGCACCTCCAACGCTATAGGCCATACAAGCGGGTGTGTGGCCTGGGACGTGCATTGCTTCGATAGAAAGACGCCCTAGCGGCAATTTTTGACCATCTGCGAGCAATAAGTCGAACTGAGAACCGTCACGTTTAAAACTGGGCGTCTCAGAATACATGTCTGCAAATACGTGCTGCACGTCAACAATCGACTGACCAATTCCGATGGGTGCGGATAAGCGCTGCTTGAGAAAATAGCCCGCACTCAAGTGATCAGCGTGTGCGTGGGTTTCTAAGATGTACTCACAAGTGAGTCCATTGCCTCGTAGGTATTCGAGAATCTTGTCGGCACCACGTGTTGTGATTTCGGCGGACGATTCCTCAAGCTCCAGCACAGGATCAATAATTGCGCATACCTTAGATTCGACGTCAGCTACAACGTACGAAAGGGTTGATGTCGTTTCGTCGAAGAAAGCCGTAACAGTTGGCTGGTGAGGGTCTGTAATCATTCGTTCAGCACTATAGGGCTTTTAGCCGCGGTAGGGCTCTTATGATACACCCATATTACCAAACACATAAATGCGCATAATGTATATTATGTTAAATTAAATAGGTGCACGTGTCGTCCGATCCCCCTGCTACCGCGTATCTGTGGTTATAGCGTGAACTACGCTAATCTATGCCTTCACGGAGTAAGATCAACGTCTGCACCAGCGGCGTGTATGAACTTCGTGATAGCAGTAAATCCGGTATGAGAGATAACGCTAGATGAGATTCACTAAAAACCTCGTGGCACTGGGTGCAAGCATTGTCGCAGCCTCAGCTTCGTTTGCTTCAGATTTATCACCTACAACCCAGCAAACCTGGACGTTGCGTGCTCTGGTAACCGAGCTCGAAGAAAACCACTACGTTGACCGCCGCTATAACGACGCGATGTCAGCGGAGCATCTCGAGACTTATTTAGAGCGCCTTGACCCGTCTCACCTATATTTCACTGTCTCAGATGTAGCTGAGTTTGAGCGTTATTCGACGCGCCTCGACGATCTAGGTCGACAGGGAGAGCTCTCCCCCGCCTTCGAGATATTTGAGCGATATGAGCAGCGAGCCTCCGAGCGACTAGAGCACGTCATTTCGAACATGGGAGATATCGTCGCCGCCCTGGACTTTGATAAGGACGAATACATTGATTCAGACCCTACAGAGCGCGCTTGGGCGGCCAACAAGGCCGAACTAGATGATCGGTGGCGTAAACGCATCAAGAATCAGGTCTTGGGCTTGAAGCTCGCAGAAAAGCCGTTAGAAGAGATCGCCCCCACGTTGGTAAAGCGTTACGAAAACCAACAAACCCGGCTGTCTCAATACAACGAACAAGACGTATTCGCAGTGTATGCGAATGCCCTCACCTCTCAATTCGATCCTCACACGAGCTATTTCTCTCCGCGTCGCGCTGAAAACTTCGACATTGATATGCGCCTGAGCCTTGAGGGCATTGGTGCAGTTCTTCAAAACGAGGACGAATACGTCAAGGTTGTGCGCGTAGTCCCAGCAGGTCCAGCAGATAAACAAAGCGACTTGAAAGCCGCTGAACTCATTATTGCAGTGGGTCAAGGCAAGGCTGGCCCCATGACCGATGTGATTGGGTGGCGTTTAGATGATGTCGTTGATCTCGTGAGAGGAAAAAAAGGTACGGTAGTGCGCTTAGATGTGATTCCAGCAGCGGGACGGGCAGATGAGGCTAGACGTCTCACTATTACCCGCAATGAGGTTCAATTAGAGGAGCAAGCTGCGCAATCAAAGATAATTGAAATCAACGACTTGGGCTCAATTCCTAGAAAAATTGGTGTTATCGATATCCCGGCGTTTTACCTCGATTTTGACGCGTATCGCAAAGGTGATCCCGATTTCAGATCGACTACACGTGACGTGGCCAAATTAGTCAATGAGCTCAATGATGCAGGCGTAGACGGTTTGGTGATTGACCTTCGCGGCAATGGCGGTGGCTCCCTACGTGAAGCGAATGAATTAACGGGCTTATTTATCGAATATGGACCCACTGTGCAGATACGCGGTACTGGCAGCCGTGTGTGGCGGGACGGAAAACGCCGGCGGGGCCCCTATTACGATGGTCCGGTAGCGATCATGATTGACCGTCTTAGTGCGTCTGCCTCTGAGATCTTTGCTGGTGCTCTGCAGGACTACGGCCGAGCTATTGTTGTTGGAGATCGAAGTTTCGGTAAAGGGACCGTACAGACGCTGCTAGATCTGCCTGAGGGGCAATTAAAGATCACCGAGAGTAAGTTCTATCGGATCTCAGGCGATAGCACGCAGCACCGGGGTGTTATCCCCGATATCAGCTACCCTTCCCTGCTACAGCATGACGAAATTGGTGAGAGCTCCCTCGATAAGGCGCTCGATTGGGATCGCATAGCACCTGTCCGGCACAAGGACTACGGCGTAGTCGATGCCATCCTTCCTACACTCGTGGCCAAACACACTGAACGTGCAAATTCCGATCCAGACTTCCAATACATTTGGGATCAAAAGGCCCTCGCCGAAAAGGTGCGCGGCGCTGAGGTTTTGCCACTCAATGAGGCCCAGCGGATCGCCCAGCGAACGTCGCAGGAAATTCAATATCTAGCCATTGAAAACACGCGACGGCAGGCTAAAGGCATGGATGCCCTCGCCACCCTGGATGAACTGGTAGATGGAGACGACGATTCATCTGACATACCACAGGCCAGTGCAGAGGAGCCATCAGCGGTTAGAGATGAATCCGAGGCCGGCGAAGTGGACGCGCTCATCACAGAAACGGCGCGCATTCTTGCCGACGCCATCAACCTTAGTGGTCCTGTTATGGCGCGAGCAGACAGCCGCTAGCGCCTCAATTACTGGCTTGTGATGGTGTCAGTCCCAAAATATGGGACGAGCGCTGATGGGATGGTGATAGATCCATCGCTCTGTTGCCCATTCTCAACCACAGCAACTAGCGTGCGCCCTACGGCCAACCCTGACCCATTCAAGGTATGCAGTAACTCAGGTTTTCCGGTCTCCGGATTTCTCCATCGAGCCTGCATGCGGCGCGCTTGGTAGTCTCTGAAATTAGAGCAGCTGGAAATTTCGCGATAGGCACTCTGACCGGGCAGCCATACTTCCAGGTCATACGTCATGGCTGCACTGAAGCCGAGATCACCTCCACACAGTCGGACTTTACGGTAGGGAAGCTCTAACGCCTTCAATACTGCCTCAGCATGTCCTGTAAGTTTCTCGAGTGCGGCATCTGACTGAGATGGACGCACTGCTTGCACAAGCTCTACCTTTTCGAACTGATGCTGTCGGATCAAACCCCGAGTATCTCTGCCGTAACTACCTGCCTCGCTTCTAAAGCAAGGCGTATGTGCAGTGAATTTCATGCCTTCGTCACCCAGCTCTGCATCTTCGACGATTCGATCACGCAGCATATTGGTAACTGGGACTTCCGCTGTTGGAATCAGGTAGTAGCCAGAATCACCCTCGAGCTTGAAAGAATCTTCCGCGAACTTGGGTAGCTGGCCCGTTCCATACAACGAGTCGCTGTTGACGATAAACGGAACGTAGACCTCGGTGTATCCGTGTCGAGTCGTATGCAAGTCGAGCATGAAATGCGTCAGGGCACGCTGCAACTTGGCAAGTTGCCCCTGCATGACACTGAACCGGCTCCCGGTTATTTTGCCCGCCAGCTCGAAATCAAGCTGGCCTAGCGCCTCGCCGAGATCTGCATGATCTTTGGCTTCAAACGACAGCGCGGGGGGCGTTCCCCAGGTCAGAATTTCTTCGTTATCGTCCTCGTCAACACCCACCGGAACCGCTGCATCAGGGAGGTTGGGTGTCCCCATGAGCAGTTCGTCTAAGGCTTGCTGCACCGTTTTCGCCTCTTCAACCGCGGCATCCAACTCTGTTGAAAGCCGGGCAAGCGTCTCATTTACCTCTGCTTTGGCCTCATCGACGCTTTTGCCCTGAGCGATTAACGCACCAATCTGCTTAGAGGCTTTTTTGCGTTCAGCTAAAAGATCCTGGGACCTCACATCCGCCTCTTTGCGCTGAGAGTCTAGACGCACAAACTCATCGAGAGGGAAGTCGTAGCGCTTTTTCTGTAGCGCCTCAGCAATAGATTGTGGGTCCTTTCGAACCTGCTTGATGTCGAGCATGATGGTGGTCAGTAACAGCCTGTGTGGGGCGCTATTCTAACGCCAAATGATGTTTAATCGAAGACGGATCTGGCCAACTCCATCCCAACCAGACAGCTTATTAGGCAAAGGAACACCGTAGCCGCGGCGTAGGACATGGCGCGCAGCACCTGCCCCTCCTGAATATCCGTGAGAAGTTGCAATGAAAACGCTGAAAACGTCGTAAATGCCCCTAGAAATCCAACGGACATACCCAGTCGCGCCGGTTCAGACAGTGTATAGCGCTCTGCCCCAACGAATAGGATACCAATCAGCAGTGCGCCGATCACATTCACCAGGAAAGTCGCTGGATGCAAATGAGCGTAGCCTGAATCTGCCAACCACTGGCCTATACCAAAACGTGACAAGGCACCGAGTGCACCGCCCATGGCCACGGCGAGATAGATCACTCGATCGCTCCAGAGCGCCCCGGGGACCGACTTGTCTCATCGTAGAAGTCGACACCGTCCGGCACCATTACGACGAACGCTGATGGCGTTACAACGCCCTGTGTCTCCAAGTTAAATTCGAATAAGGTCTCCTGCCCTAGAGAGTCCTCAAACCGAACGATGATGGTATTTTCATCGGGAGAACGAACGGAAAGATTCTTTACCCCGTCACCAAAATGACCCGTTTCAACATTGCGCGACGAATGATCGTCCACGGAGCCATTCCAGATGGCGGATATGGGCAGATCTTCAATTTCAGGGGCATCCCTCAGAATGACGACGCCCAAATCTTTATCCCACTGCCAGAACGCCTCAGGTGTTGCGACAAGCAACTGCCTGTCGGGCGACTCTATTTCCCAACGAAAATGATGGGGTTTCAGGGCAGCGAATCGACCTGTGCTGGAGAATGCCACCGCACCATTGATATCCATCACCGTCTGGTGAAATGTACCACTCGCCGTGTTTTGGCCTTCAAGGGGCCAGGTATCCCCAGCCGCGTTAGC
>CAJWQE010000007.1 GCA_913045375.1 uncultured Halieaceae bacterium
CTCGCCAATCACAACCCCCGGACCGATGACACTGTAGGGACCCACCGTCACGGAGGGGTGCAGATCAGCCTTAGGGTCAATAATGGCGGTGGGATGAATCATCGTTTAGCGGTCCGCACACAAGATAGTGGCTGTAGCTGCCGTTTCACCCTCGACCGATGCACGAACATCAAACTTCCAGATGCCTCTTTTCTCGCTCACAATCGAGGCCTCCAGAGTGACTCGGTCACCGGGAACGCAGGGTCGCTTGAACCTTAGTTTGTCGGTTCCTACCAGATAGTAGATAGACCCATCTTCTGGCGTTTTACCCATGGTCGCAAAACCCAGAATACCCGCCGCTTGCGCCATAGCCTCAACCAATAAAACACCCGGAAAGACAGGGTTACCGGGGAAGTGGCCATCAAAGTACGGCTCATTAATGCTGAGATTTTTATAAGCCTCAATCGAGACGCCGGGGTCAATCGACACAACCCGATCTACAAACAGAAACGGATAGCGATGAGGCAAATGACGGCGAATGTCTTCAATATCCATCATGATGTTGGTGTCCTATGAATTACTTTTGGCCTTTTCAGCCAAGGCTTTCTCCAACGCTTCAATGCGTTTAGCCATGTCGTTCAGTTTCTCGTAGCGAGCCGCATTACGGGCCCAGTCCCGTGTCGGCATCAGGCCAGTACCAGAGGCGTAGTGACCGGACTCTGTGACGTTCCTAGAAACTCTTCCCTGCCCGCCTATGTGAACATCGTTGGCAATCTCAAGGTGGCCGGCAAAACCCGCTTGACCGCCGACCGTGCAACGCTCGCCCAGCTTCGCACCACCTGCAAATCCAACCTGTCCCGCAACCGCGGATCGCGCACCAATGGTGACGCCGTGCGCGATGTGTACCAGATTGTCGATGATGACATCGTCTTCAATCACTGTGTTGTCCAGCGCGCCACGATCAATTGCACAACCGGCACCAATTTCCACCCGATCGCCAATGCTGACGGAACCCAGCTGGAGAATCTTCTCCCACCCACTGCTTGTCGGTGCGAACCCGAAACCATCTGATCCAATCACCGTATTGGCATGAATCAGACACCCGTGGCCAAGTTTGACTCCGTGATACAGCCTGACCCCAGATCGTATTTCGGTGGTATCACCGATTTTTACGTCAGAGCCCACCCAGACATTGGGTCCAATCCAGACGTTATCACCGACGACCACACCACTCTCAAGCACGGCTCCGGCATCAATGGTGACATTTGTGCCCAATTGCGCCGTCGTCGCGACAACGGCTGTCTCGTGCACACACCCCGATGGCTGCGGTCGGTTATCGAATAAACGCGTTGCTCTCGCGAAATCAATATAAGGTTGGGCACTTAAGAGTACGGCACCCGTGTAATCGCCAACCCATTCCTCAGGACAGATAACGGCGGTCACCAAAGACGTAGCGAGCTGCTTTGAAAACTTTTTTTGTGCCACAAAGGAGAGGTCGCCCTCTCCGGCAGAATCAAGAGAAGCTAGGCGGGACAACGGGGTTTCCGGATTACCACGAAACGGCAAATCCAGTGCCTTGGCGATGTCGCCTAGCGTCGGCATATTACTCTTGTGGTAACTGGTTCAGCTTGTCAGTGACCTTCGCAGTAATGTTGTAGGAAGGGTCAAAATGAATCACTGACTGTCCTGGAAGCAACAGCGCGATGTTATCTGTCTGGATTACCTCTCTCAGGACCTGCTGAGCTGCTGGCGCCAGCTCCTGGAGCACGCTCTGGAGGTTCTGCTGCTGAAGCGACTGCAGCTTTTTGACAACGTACTCAAGATCAGCATTCTTGCTCGCCAATTTCTGACGTGCAGCCACTTGCTCATCCTCACTCATCGCTGCCTGATCCCGCTGGAAATTTTGTACCAGCTTGTCAAATTCGGCCTTGAGGTTATCGAATTCAGCTCGATCCTCAGCAAACGCCTCGCTCGCCTCAAAATCACGAATTCGCTGCTGAGCTAGGTCCGTCTGAAGGATTGCTTGCTCTAAATCCACGACGGCAGTGCGGCCTTGCGCGTGTGCGACGGTCGATGCAATCAACAGTGCCATAACGGCGATCATGCGGAACAACATGTGGGTTAACCTCCTGGTTAGTTATTAGAATCCACGCCCCAGCGTGAATTGGAAAACTTCTCTGCGATCAGTCTCGCTGGCATTTAGCGGTCTGGCAAGCGCAAACGTCAAGGGACCAAAGCCGCTCAGCCAAGTGACGCCAACACCCACCGAATATCGGAGCTCATCAACGTCGATACCGAAGCAGTTAATTTGATTTTGTCGGCAGTTGGTATTGAACACATTACCTACGTCAAAGAAGAACGCTGAACGAATGGAGCGTCGATCTTTTACGAAAGGCATGGGGAACAGAATTTCAGCGGAGCCCTCGATCACCACGTTACCACCGAAGGGATCAGCTCGACGCCCAAGGAAGACTTGCTGTGTTTCGATCGCACCTGTTTCCGGATTGACGATGTAGCCAAAGCCCGTGCCGTCTGGACCACCAATTTCGGTCGCCAAACCCTCTTCATCGACCGCGGTTGCTGCAAAGCCTGTTTGATAGAGGACGGGAGGCGTACTTCTCGGACCAAGGGTATTTGTCTCAAAACCGCGGACACTGCCAAAACCGCCTGAGAAGAAGTGCTCGTAGAATGGCAGCTCAGTGGTCTCACCATAGCCATCGCCGTAGCCCACCTCTCCGCGCAAATGGAATGTGAACTCGCGATAAATCGGAATATACATCTCTCCACGGTAGTTAACCTTGAAGAATTCAAGATCGGAACCGGGCATCGACACCTGCGCCGACAGGGAGTTAGAGACACCACGTGTCGCAAGCTGACCACGGTTCAATGTGGACTGAAGCCAAGAGCCTGTGATGGACCAGTTGGTAAATGAATCGCCGTTTTGATCAAGGAAACCATCGGAGCGCAATGTGGCAAAGGCTTCATCGGGCAAATCTGTAATCGGGAAAAGCTCTTCCGGGCCGTCATAAAGTCCAGTTGGCTGACGGGTTGACACATAATATTGCTCGACGCCTGGGATTAGTCGAGGGCTAGTTCGGATCTCCTGCACCGCATAGCGGCCAGAGGTGATCTCGGTATCGGTAATGCCTACATTGAAGCCGAGCCGCTGCGTTTCGCTAATGGGGTAGCCAAACGTCATTTGGGCACCCACGGTATCCGTCGTATAGCTCGCTACATTAATCTCAGAGAGATCTGTCTTTCGATAAAACAGGCTAAAGCCCCTACTCACGCCGTCCTCGGTGAAGTATGGGTTGCTGTAGTTAATGCTTGCCAAGCTCTGATAGCGCGACGAGTTCAGGTTAAGGCCAACCTGGCGCCCCGTTCCCATAAAGTTGTTCTGCTGGAGATTCAACCCGAGAATCAAACCTGCCCATTGCGAGTAGCCCAAACTACCGCCAATCGAGCCAAAGCTCTGCTCTTCAACAGTGAAATCAATATCGACCAGATCGTCGTAGCCAGGCAATTCAACTGTCTCTACTTCAGCGGTGCTAAAGAATCCTAAACGCTCGAGACGAATTCTCGACTGCTCTATCGCAGCGGATGAGGCTGGCGCAGCTTCCATCTGACGCATCTCTCGCCGGAGTACGTTGTCAGCCGTGCGATCATTACCTTCGAAGTTAATGCGTCGGACATAGGTGCGTCGACCCGGATCGATGAAGAACTTGATGGACACTTCCGCATCGCCGTCACCCACTTCCGGGATGCCCGTTACTTTTGCAAAGTTGTAACCCTCATTACCCAGGCGGCGCGTGAGGTACTCCTCCGTGCTCGTTACCAGTTGCTGAGAAAACACCTGTCCCTCGGCGACTAGGAGGAATCGCGATAGATCCTCCTCAGGCAACACCAAATCACCCGAAAGGTCGACACCTGTGACGGTAAAGCGATCTCCCTCCACCACGTTGGCTGTGATGTAGACCGCGTCTTTAGCTGGAGAAACCGCAACCTGCGTCGATTCAATTTCGAACTGCAGATAGCCGCGGTCCTGGTAATAACTGGTAAGGGTTTCCAAATCTGATTCCAGCTTTTCTTTGCTGTACTTGTCGGCGCTTGAAAAGAAGCTGAACATGCCGCCGACCTGCAGCTCGAAGATATCCAACAAGGTCTCATCATCGAAAATCTCGTTACCGACGATATTGATGTGCTTGATCTTAGAAACCGTTCCCTCATCAATATCGATACTGATCGATACACGGTTTCTAGGCTCTGGGATAACTTCCGTATCAATGTTGGCGTCGTAACGCCCCTGAATTACATATTGGCGAAGCAACTCCAGTTGCATCCCGTCCAATGTTGATCGCTGGAAAACTTGGCCGACTGCAAGCCCTGCACCCTTTAGGCCGTCAAGAAGTGCCTCGGTTTCGATGGCCTTGTTACCGTCGATGGTAATTTCGCTAATGCTGGGTCGCTCAGCGACAGTAAGCACCAGCACATTGCCATCACGACCGACCGAAATATCGTCAAAGTTGCCCGTGTAGAACAGGTTTCTAGAGATGGACCTGACAGAGGCGCCATCCACCACATCGCCAACACTGACGGGTAGCGCGGCAAACACGCTGCCGGGCGCAATTCGTTGCAAACCTTCAACTCGAATGTCCGCCACAACAAACGGCTCGATCTGCGCCGTCGCAGTCGGCACCGCAATGACTGACATCGCACCAAAGCTTAAGACCGCAACGAGCCTTGTGAACCAATTGTTGTTGAATTTACGCACCATTTTGTTCGCTTACTTTCCGGATAACTCGCTGATTTCAGTCGTCTTTGATTTCGTGCCCATGGCGAAAGCGCCGGAGTATCTCACAGTCGAGCCACATCGTTGTAGATGGCAAACACCATAAGCGTGAAAACTGCCAGCAATCCCACCTGATAGCTCATGATTTGAATCTGTTCGGGCACTGGACGCCCCAATAAGCCTTCCAAAGAATGAAAGACAATATGCCCACCATCGAGCACTGGAATAGGCAACAAATTGATCGCTCCTAGTGAAATCGAGAGTAACGCCAGGAATGACAACCAGGTCGTAAAGCCACTCTCCGCCGTGCTAGCCGCTACTTGGGCAATCGCAATGGGTCCCGACAAGTTCTTGGTGGAGATCAAGCCTTGAATCATTTTCCACATTGACTCGAAGGTGAAGACAGTGAGCGCAAACGTTCTTTCAATGGCTGCCGAAAGGGCTTCAACAGGGTTACGGCCCTGTCGTCTGATGCGGTCCTCTGGAACGTCCGGAATGACTACACCCATGCCAACAGAACCAACTTCGGCATCGGACGTGCCGGTACTGCGGGGTACCACTGTCAATTCAATAGTCTGCCCATCGCGCTCGACAAGAACGGCTATTGATCGCCCTGGCGACGCTCGTACAAGATCAACCCATTGCGACCACGTTGATATAGCCTGACCGTCGGCTTCGATAATAGTGTCACCAACCTCAAAGCCTGCCCGCGTCGCTGGGCCACCCTCTACCAGCGACCCAACGCTGGGCTGCAACGGTGGTATACCCAGAGTCAAACCTAAAGCTCGGGTTGGATCGGGCGCCTCCGCGCCACCTAGCCATCGATCAATCGGCAGAGCGTACGTCTGCTGAAGATCACTCAGCGCACTACCGACTGAGATATCAATGGTTCCGGTATCTCCCAAGCGCTTGAGTAACGCAAAGCGGACGTTCGATACGGTTTGCGTGCTCGTCCCGTCGACTGCGACTATTTCCTGACCCTGCATCAAGCCCATATCATGAGCCACGGACCCCGGCTCCACCGCCTCTATGACTGGCGCTATGCCCGTTTCACCGCGCAAAAACAAACCAAACAGGACCAGAATCGCCAGCAAGAAATTAGCCGCTGGCCCGGCAGAAACAATCGCCAACTTATTTCGGACAGGTTGGGCATTGAACGACTCATGACGATTTTCAGCCGTAACATCCTGACCTTCGTCTCGCTCATCCAGCATCTTTACGTAACCACCAAGCGGAATAGCGCAGAGCGCAAACTCTGTCCCATGCCGATCCACCCGCATGGCAAGTGGACGACCAAAGCCAACGGCAAATCGCAAAACACGGACACCGCAACGGCGAGCAACCCAGTAATGCCCGTACTCATGAATGGTGACAAGGATTCCCAGCGTCACCAAAGCCATAACAATCGAAAACAGCACCTGCATTGGTTGTTGCGACTCCCTACCCCGTCAACTCAGTCACATAAGTGCCGGCAATGTCGCGTGCCGCACTGTCGAGATCTTGGACCTCACTAAGGTTCGATGGTTCAGCAAGACTGACTTTTTTTAGTGTGTGCTCGATCACCCTATCGATGTCGGTGAAACGAACACGCTCGGAAAGAAACGCATCGACCGCAATTTCATTGGCTGCACTGAACGCGCACATACCACCCGGTAACTCGATCGCCTCGTAGGCCAGGCGCAGGCAGGGGAATGCGGAGAGATTCGGCGCCTCGAAGTCCAGCCGACCGACCTTCACCAGATCTAGCACATCAACACCGGCATCAATTCGATCAGGCCATGACAAGCTGTAGGCAATCGGTGTCCTCATGTCGGGCTGACCCAATTGCGCAAGCACCGAACCGTCTACGTAGCGAATCAGCGAGTGCACGATGCTTTGAGGGTGGACGACAACCTCGATTTCTGAGGGTTTCCGATCGAACAGCCAGCAGGCCTCCGCTAATTCGAGCCCCTTGTTAACCAAGGTCGCCGAATCAACGGAAATCTTGCGGCCCATGGACCAGTTGGGATGAGCACAGGCCTGATCCGGCGTCATCTCGGTCAGCTCTGAACGACTCTTACCCCGGAAGGGCCCTCCCGATGCGGTCAAAAGAATCTTCTCGACGCGCTCCATCTGAGGCCGTGCCCGCGCGTCCGCAGGGAGGCACTGAAACATGGCGTTGTGCTCGCTGTCGACGGGCAGTAGTAGCGCGCCACCTTCGCGCACTGCGTCCATAAAAATACTGCCAGCACTGACAAGTGCCTCTTTGTTCGCCAGCAACAACCGTTTCCCCGCGCGCGCGGCCGCAAGTGCAGCGGACAGGCCCGCAAAACCAACAATCGCAGCCATCACCGTGTCGACATCCTCGGATTCAGCAAGCGCTACCATCGGCGCTTCACCCGCATGAACTGTTGTATCGACAACGCCTGCGAGCCGGCGCTCAAGCTCGGTGGCAGCATCGGCATCAAACATCACCGCATGTACGGGTTTGTGTTCAGTGCAGAGGGCAACCATTGCCTCGACGGATCGGTTAGCGGCCAGCGCATAGGCGCGATACTGCTCGGGATGGCGGGCAACAACATCCAACGTGCTCAAACCAATCGAGCCCGTTGCACCCAGCACTAAAATGTTTTGCATTAGGCGTATCCGACCAGAATCAACGCAAGAGCGAAGAATGGCGCTGCGCCACAGATACTGTCGAGACGATCGAGAAGTCCACCGTGCCCGGGCAATAGCGAACCCGAGTCCTTACACCCACTCTCGCGCTTAAACATGCTTACCGTCAGATCACCCAGCACCGATGACCCACCGCAGAAAAGACTGATTAAGAAAACTTCGACCGGGTGGATATGCGCATACTCTGGTGGCAGGAACCACCAAACGGTAGCACCCAAAATGAAGACCGCGAGCAAACCGCCCCACAGCCCCTCAATGGTTTTTGCCGGACTGACGTCAGGCGCTAGCGGGTTCTTACCCCACGCATGTCCGATAAAGTAGGCGCCGATATCTGCCACGGCCACGGTGAGCACAAACAAAATAACCAGAAGCCAACCGTGCTGTAACCCCAAGAGAAACGTTAGCGACAGCCAACCCGCACCCAGAACGAAGATCCCCATGATGCTGCGCATCACAGAGGAGCGCCAAAGCACCGATAGTTTTGGGTAACTCAGGACGAGAAAAGCGGTTGCTAACCACGCAAAACAGGCAATGCCCAATACCGGGCGCATGGATACCGCATCAGAGGTGATATCGGGTGCGTAGATACTCGTGTAATAGAGACAAGCGCCGAGGAAGAGAGCCACGAGAAACGACCGCAGTAATCGCGATGACCACCCTGCCAGAGCCGCCCACTCCCAGGCACCGGCTGCTGCAATAGCCAAAAAAAGCAGCGAGACAGACTCGGGCGATAGCTGCATTAACGCCAAAATAAGTCCGCCGACCAGAAGCAAGGCCGTGTAAATGCGCTTCTCAAGCATCATGCTGAAGCCTCAGCGGGACGTCCGCCATAACGACGCTCTCTGGAGGAGAAATGGCTGATCGCCACATCGAGTTCGTCCACAGTGAAATCCGGCCACAGCGTATCGGTAAACCAGAGCTCAGCGTAGGCAAATTGCCAGAGCAGAAAATTAGACAGACGCCATTCGCCACCGGTTCGTATACACAGATCGGGGGCGGGCTGGTCCGCTAGTGACATGCGAGAGCTAAGCAGCTGCTCGTTGATGTCGTCAGCATTGATGCTGCCATCGGCAACATCCTGAGCAAGAGACGCCGCCGCCGAACTCACATCCCAGCGGCCACCATAATCGAGAGCCAAGACCAGAGTCGCCTCAGTATTGTGCTGAGTGGCCTCTTCCGACTGCTCCAAAAGCTTTGCGATTCTGGGGCTCAGTCGGTCACGCCGACCAATAAATCGGATCCTGACGCCGTCTGCAGCTAACTCTTTTATTTCGCGACGTAGATAGCGCGAAAGCAGAGCCATCAGCGCACGCACTTCGGTCTCAGGTCGCTGCCAATTCTCACTGGAGAAGGCAAATAAGGTAAGGGTTTTCACGCCACGGTCGCGGCAAGCGTACATTAGGGGTTTTACGACATCGGCACCGGCTCTATGGCCAATAGGTCCGGGAACACCACGTTTCTTCGCCCAACGGTTGTTGCCATCCATGATGATAGCGATGTGCTTGGGGACCTTGCCGGTGGTGTTGGCGGGAAGATTCACTCTGTCACTACGCTCGTAATCAGATTTCCATCAAATCAGCTTCTTTGACACCCAGCGCAGCGTCAACCTTCGCCACGTAAGTATCGGTCAGCTTCTGAATTTGGTCCTGACCGCGACGCTCTTCGTCTTCCGAAATCTCTTTCTCTTTAACCAGATCTTTCAGCATGCCGTTGGCATCTCGTCGCGCATTACGGATAGACACGCGCGCCGACTCGGCTTCCGCTCTCGCCTGTTTAATGTAGCCCTTGCGAGTCTCTTCAGTCAGCATCGGCATTGGAATCCGAATCACGTCACCTGCCGTCGATGGGTTGAGACCCAAGTCACTTTTCATAATGGCTTTTTCAACGTCAGGGGTGATGGATTTATCGAAAACGCTAACCGCTAAGGTTCTCGCATCTTCAACGTTAATGCTGGCCATTTGCTTCAAGGGTGTTTCGGCCCCGTAATAGTCGATGCGGATGCCATCCAGAATACTGGGGTGTGCGCGGCCTGTTCTGATTTTATTGAAATTCTGGCCCAGCGCCTCGAGCGACTTCTCCATGCGCTCTTCGGCATCTGCTTGTATGTCATCAATCATGTTTTTCTCCTGATTGATCCGTCACGCCCTGCCCAGAGCTCAATCAACGAATCAATGTCCCTTCGGACCCGCCCCTCACAATACTCAATAACGCGCCTTTCATCGACATATTAAATACGCGAACCGGCATTTGGTGATCTCGGACTAAACAAATCGCGGTTAAATCCATAACACCCAGCTTCTTATCCAGCACTTCGTCATAGGTCAACGCTTCATATTTGACCGCTGATGAATCCTTCATTGGGTCGGCGTTATAGACACCATCTACTTTCGTCGCCTTAAGCACCACGTCCGCCTCTACCTCAATGCCTCTAAGACACGCCGATGAGTCAGTGGTGAAAAAGGGATTACCTGTTCCCGCCGAGAAGATCACAACGTCACCCTGTGACATAGCGCGTATGGCCTTTCGGCGATCGTAATGATCGACGACCCCACTCATCGGGATTGCCGACATGACTTGGGTCGCAATGTTTGAGCGCTCCAGAGCATCGCGAAGTGCAAGCGCATTCATCACAGTGGCAAGCATTCCCATGTGATCGCCGGTGACTCGATCAAGTCCGGCCGATTGTAAGGCCGCACCCCGGAAGAGATTGCCTCCACCCACGACAAGGCCCACCTGAACACCAATACCGACCAACTGACCGATCTCCAGGGCCATCTGATCTAAAACCTTGGGATCTATGCCAAAGGATTCATCGCCCGTAAGGGCCTCACCGCTAAGCTTGAGTAATATGCGCTTGTAGACTTTTTCAGTTGCCATCATCACTCCTCAGGAAAATGCGCCGCTGCTTATGATACAGCGGCACGGATCGATTAGTTTCCTAATTGAGCAGCAACCTCTGCAGCAAAATCGACCTTCTCAACTTCGATGCCCTCGCCCACCTCAAATCGGGTGAATCCGGCAATTGTGGCACCAGCCGCTTTCACCAATTTGCCAACGGTCGTATCGGGATCCTTAACAAAGGCTTGCTCTGTCAGACTATTTTCAGACAGATATTTGCGAACACGACCTTCGATCATCTTCTCAACGATTTCTGGTGGCTTGCCTGAGTCTGCAGCCTGCGCCGCATAGATCTCTCGCTCTTTTTGCAACAGCTCTTCGGGCATGTCCGCAGGTGACACGACAGCGGGATTCACTGCTGCAACGTGCATGGCGACATCTTTTGCCAGTTCCTCGTTACCGCCAGCCAGCTCAACCAAAACGGCAATGCGGTTATTACCGTGAACATAACCGCCGACAACGCCGTCCGCAGCTGAAACAACGCCAATACGGCGCACGGAAATATTCTCGCCAATTTTCTGAACCAACGCCTGACGGGCATCCTCAATATCACCGCCAGCGACTGCAGTAACGTCATCGGTTTGAAGCTCAACCGCCTTGTCCATCACCTGCGCTACGAATCCAGCAAAGTTCTCGTCGCGAGCTACAAAGTCGGTCTCACTGTTCACTTCACCAATGACACCTGATTTGCCGTCTGCGGCAATACGAATTGCCACAACACCATCGGCGGCTGTTCGGCCCGCTTTCTTTGCGGCCTTCATACCGCTCGACTTTCGTAGCTCCTCAATTGCCACTTCAATATCACCACCGGCAGCAGCCAATGCTTTTTTGCACTCGAGCAAACCAAGGCCGGTTCGTTCACGCAATTCCTTTACTAATGCAGCAGACATTTGTCCCACCCTCTATAACGTCTTGATAACTTTCCCCAACGGGGAATGTTCATGTAAAAAAAAGCCGCGCGAAGCGCGGCCTGTTG
Source organism: uncultured Halieaceae bacterium (assembly GCA_913045375.1). GTDB lineage: Bacteria > Pseudomonadota > Gammaproteobacteria > Pseudomonadales > Halieaceae > Luminiphilus. Next base: position 11,298 of record CAJWQE010000007.1, read on the forward strand.
TTTGAGCTTATTCCGCGTCGCCCGTTTCCTGTGGCGCCGCTTCCGTTTCTGCGGCCTCGGCTTCGACCACTTCAACAAACTCATCGACCACAGGAGCCTCAGACGATGCACCTTTGCCTGCCATGACCGCATCAGCGACCGCTGTGACATAAAGCTTGATGGCTCGAATGGCGTCATCGTTACCGGGGATAACGTAGTCAACGCCGTCTGGATTGCTGTTGGTGTCGACAATGCCGATGACGGGAATACCCAGCTTGTTCGCCTCGGTAATCGCAATACGCTCGTGGTCAACATCAACCACAAACAGCGCATCGGGCAAACCGCCCATATCTTTAATACCGCCAATAGAGCGATCGAGCTTGTCCTTGCTACGACTGCGCATCAGCGCTTCTTTCTTCGTCAGCTTCGCAAAGGTACCGTCTTGCTCCTGCGCCTCAAGATCACGCAAGCGCTTAATCGACGAGCGAATGGTCTTGTAGTTGGTCAGCATACCGCCGAGCCAGCGATGGCTGACGTATGGCATACCGCAACGTGTGGCGTGCTCTTCAATGATCTTGCCCGCAGCGCGCTTGGTGCCAACGAACATGATCTGATTTTTGTTTTCAGCCAACCGGCGAACGAAACCCAGGGCGTCATTGAACGCAGGGACAGTGTGCTCGAGGTTGATGATGTGAATTTTGTTGCGCGCGCCGAAAATGTATTGATCCATTTTCGGATTCCAGAAGCGAGTTTGGTGGCCAAAGTGCGCGCCGGCCTGCAACAACTCGCGCATGCTTACTTGTGTCATAACTTTTCTCTAAGTTGGGTTTACCTTCCGCTCTCTCAAGATGTCCAACTGGTTTCCCAGCACCCGGCATCTTGTGCACAGAGAGCGTGCTTATTAACTCCCGCCATTTACGGAAGCGGCGCGCTTTATACCATAGGTGACACCCGGCCTGAAGCCTTTCGCTGTAATATCTGCCTCGGAGTGCGGTAAACTACCGAATTAACCTCTTTTACAAGTAGCTGTCCGGAAAAGTAGACGTGAGCACCGTATCAATCAAAACCGACAATGACATCGCTGGGATGCGTGAGGCGGGACGACTCGCCGCTGAAGTACTGGAGATGATTGAGCCCCTCGTAGAGCCTGGCATTTCAACCGGGGAGCTTGACCGGATTTGCCATGACCATATCGTCAACGTGCAAAAAGCGATTCCCGCACCGCTCAACTACAAGGGTTTTCCCAAGTCTATTTGTACTTCGGTGAACGACGTCATCTGCCACGGCATTCCATCAGACACGAAAGTCTTGAAACAAGGCGACATCATCAACATCGATGTCACGGTCATCAAAGATGGGTGGCATGGCGACACTAGCATCATGGTGCCGGTGGGAAAGGTCGCTCCGCACGCAGAGCGGCTTATGAAAGTTACTCAAGAATGCCTATACAAGGGACTCGCGTTGGTCAAACCGGGAGCCCGTCTAGGTGATATTGGGCAGGTCATACAGCAATACGCCGAGTCCTCTTACTACTCGGTGGTGAGAGAGTACTGCGGTCACGGCATTGGAAAGGTATTTCATGAGGAGCCACAAGTTCTGCATTACGGTCGTGCCGGCACGGGCATGGTGCTCGAAAAAGGAATGACGTTCACGATCGAGCCCATGATCAACGCGGGTAAGCGACATACCAAGCTGAATACCCGTGACGGCTGGACCGTGACCACCCGAGACGGACGACTCTCCGCCCAATGGGAGCACACAATCGCTGTCACTGACGATGGTTGTGAAGTACTTACCCGGCGATCAAATGAGAACTTGCCCTTCTGATGAATTGCCGCTCGTGGGTTGATCACGAGTTTGCTCCGAAAACGCGACTTAAACGTAATTAAAGTCACTCATCGACGTAACCATCACGCAATGAATTCAAAAGCGCTGACAACTTTGGTTTCACAGCTTCGCCGCGATCTCGGCGAAACTGCCGACTTTATTGGCCAACAGTTCGATCCTAGCGCGCCCGTCACACCTCTACTGGAACAGCGTTGTGCAGCCGTGGATCAGACTCTGACCCAGCTCTGGCATGCCTGCGATCTAGACGAAACGAATACCTCGCTCATTGCGGTCGGTGGCTACGGCCGCGGCGAACTCTTCCCGAGTTCCGATGTCGATGTACTCATACTGCTTGGACAGCCCGATACCAGTGTTGATGCGCAATTAAGTGTCTTTGTGAGTTCGCTGTGGGATCTAGGATTAAAGATTGGGCACAGCGTTCGCTCGATCGATGAGTGTCTATCGCTCGCCGCAGACGACATCACTGTGATGACGACACTCTTGGAAACGCGTCTCCTAACCGGTCCTGCGACGATATACGACACCCTTCTAAGCGAATTGGACAAGCGAGACATTTGGAAGAGCGGTGCTTTTTACACGGCAAAACTCGAAGAGCAGACACAGCGGCATGAGAAATATGGACTCACGGGATACAGCCTTGAACCCAATGTGAAATCCTCGCCTGGGGGGCTACGGGACATACAAGTCATAGGATGGATTGCAAAACGGCATTTCGGTACTGCCTTGGAGCAGCTCCCGACAGGAGAGTTTCTCACCGAGCAGGAGCTCGATTTACTAATGAGTGGTCAGGACTATCTCAGTCGAGTCCGCTTCGCCTTACATCATTTGACCGGTCGGGACGAGGACCGCCTGTTGTTCGAGCATCAGCAGACGCTCGCTCGCCGATGGGGATTTGAGGATGAGGGTAAACTAGCCGTCGAGCAGTTCATGCAAGCCTACTTCCGAAATGTTCAGGCGGTGTCTCACGTATCGGCCTTGTTGATCGATATCTATCAGAAAACGCTGCTGCAGGCGGAGGCATCGTCTTCAACTGTGATCGACGAGGACTTCGAGCTCATCGACGATCGCATATCAGCGCGACACGCTGCGGTATTCACGCAGAACCCCTCTAATCTACTCCGGTTGTTTGTCGTTATAGGGCGAGACAAACGAATCAAAAGAATCGACCCCCAAACCACCCGACTGTTGCGAACATCGGCCGACCTCATTGATGAGGCCTTTCGCGATGACCCCATCAATCGGCGTCTTTTCCGAGATGTGCTGTCGTCACCCTTCTCCATGACCAAGCAGTTGCGGCGCATGCTTCGTCACGGCGTTCTAGGGCGTTATCTACCCGAGTTCGAAAAAATTGTGGGGCAGATGCAGTTTGATATGTTCCACACATACACTGTTGATGCGCACACAATGCAAGTCATCGCCAATAGCCGACGGTTCTTAAGAGCCGACTACACTGACCGATTTCCTGTGACCACGCGAATTGCGCAGCGATTGCGAAACCCGCTGCTGCTGTTTGTTGCGGCGCTTTACCACGATATTGGCAAGGGAAGAGGCGGCGATCACTCTGAACTTGGTGCGGTTGATGCGCGATTGTTTTGTGAGCGCCACTTCTTCGATGAACCCGATACCGAGCTCGTCGTTTGGCTGGTCAAGAATCATCTGTTCATGAGCTCATTCTCTCAAAAGAGAGACATTTCAGATCCGCGCGAAATTCAGCGATTTGCAGAGCATATGTCGACCGAGGAGCGCCTCGATTACTTGTTTACGCTGACTGTTGCGGACATTAATGGAACCAACCCCGAGCTTTGGAACGCATGGCGTAGCTCGCTACTACGCCATTTGTACACCGAGACTCGACGAGCCTTGAGACGCGGCCTCGCCAACCCGCTGGCGCGCGAGGATGTCATTGCCGCCACCAAGAAGGCAGCAGCACATCTCCTCGAGTTCCGAGGCTTCCTCGATGACGAACTCGATTCCATTTGGGCAGCTCGAGGTAATGACTACTTTTTGCGGGAGCGACCTGAGGACATTGCCTGGCACACCGAGGCGATCGCCGATTTTGAAAGCGATGGTGCGCCGCTGATACTGCTCAAGCAGTCATCAGAGTCGTTGATCGCCAACGCGACTCAGATTTTTGTGCACGCCGCGAATACCTCGAACGTATTCTCTCGAGTCTGCGCAGCGTTAGAGCTCCTGGATCTCAGTATCAACGACGCCCGTATTTACTCGGGGACTGATGGCGCAACGCTCGATACGTTTTTCGTATTAAAAGCTGACGGTAGCCCGGTTGATAGCGACCCCGACACACTGCATCTCATTGAAACAGCCATCTTTAAGGCACTGACAGCGACATCGATAAGCACGAATCAGCAGCGTATTACCAGAACCTTGCGATCATTCTTATCACCGACTGAAATCACATTTATTGAGGACGTAGGACGCAACCTGACGATTATGGAAATCAGTTCACCCGATAGGCCAGGCTTGTTGGCTCAGATTGGTCAAATTCTGGATCGTAGCGATATCGCAATCCAAGCGGCGAAGATTCAAACCTTGGGCGAGCGTGTGGAGGATGTATTTTTCCTCACCAATTCGGATGGGAATCGTCTGGACGACGACGCGACCTGCGAGGACTTGCGCATCGAACTCTGTGAGGCTCTGGATAAGGATATTGCCGCGTGAACCCAGGCATGCAAACACTTCACCCCTATCCGTTCGAGAAGCTTGCTGATCTGACTCGCGACGTCATACCCAGCGATCTACCTCGAATCGCATTAACTATAGGCGAGCCGAAGCACCAACCGCCTGCACATGTTCTCGAGGCACTGGTATCGTCTATCGAAGAGCTGTCGAAATACCCAACCATTATTGGCCTTGCGGAGCTAAGAGAAACCATCGTGCGATGGGTAGAGCAGCGCTTTGGCACTCGAGCGCTGGATCCAAACAGCGAAGTCTTGCCGGTTAATGGAACTCGCGAAGGGCTATTTGCCATCACCCAAGCACTAATCACGCCGGGGCGAGAAGGTGCTGTAGTCATTCCCAATCCGTTTTATCAAATTTACGAGGGCGCTGCCCTCTTAGCTGGCGTGCAGCCAACACTGATCGCGTCAGACCATTCGACTGGTTTTTTAGCGAACTATCGAAACCTCTCGGAAGACGATTGGGAAGCCTGTCAAATGCTTTTCCTTTGCACCCCCGGAAATCCGTCGGGAGCCGTCATTCCTGAGAGCGAGCTTCATTGGTTGATTCAAAAAGCGATAGAACACGATGTGATTCTGATAAGTGACGAGTGCTACAGCGAACTCTACTACGACGAGACAGCACCACCCGTCGGACTGCTCCAAGCAGCAGAGAGCCTCGGTAACTCAGACTTTAAGCAGTGCTTGGCCTTCCACAGTCTATCCAAGCGCTCAAATTTACCCGGCCTTCGCTCAGGCTTCGTTGCTGGTGATGCGGCGTTAATTGGGGAGTTTCGTCGCTATCGGACCTATCATGGCTGTGCCATGCCAATACACCACCAGTTAGCCAGTATTGTAGCCTGGTCGGACGAGGCTCACGTCGTGGAAAACCGAGCGCTCTACCGAGCGAAGTTCGATTCGGTCAATGATGTGCTAGCGCCTGTCCTAAACACCTGCATTCCCGAGGCTGGGTTTTACCTGTGGCCGAAGACGCCAACCAGTGACACCGAATTTGCACGCACACTACTCGAGCAGACCAATGTGGCTGTTCTTCCCGGTAGCTACCTTGGCCGAGACGTGGACGGCCGCAATCCGGGTGGCGATCATGTGCGAATGGCACTCGTCGCCACTCACCAAGAAACGCTTGAGGCTGCTGAACGAATTGCCCATTTCATGAGTCGCGGTTAAAAGCTCATGTCACGAAATCTACTCAAAGCTGAGCGTATTGAATTCATCGACCGTCGACTCGATGAGCTTTACCCCGATCCCCCTGTGCCGCTCGATCATCAGGATCCTTTCACCCTGCTCGTGGCGGTGCTTTTGAGTGCTCAATGCACGGATGAACGGGTCAACCAGGTCACGCCTTCGTTATTCGAGCTTGCGGACAACCCCTTCGAGATGGCGGGACACAGTGCCGATACAATCCGCGAGATCATTAAGCCCTGCGGCCTCTCACCCCAAAAATCAAAAGCGATTCGCCGTTTGAGTGAAATTTTGATTGAGGAGCACGGTGGTGAGGTACCGCAGGACTTTGATGCACTTGAGCGACTTCCCGGGGTTGGCCATAAAACGGCCAGTGTTGTCATGGCGCAGTCCTTCGGTGTACCTAGCTTCCCCGTTGATACGCACATACACCGACTCGCTCAACGCTGGGGACTGACTCGCGGGCGCAATGTCGTCGAAACCGAGCGTGACCTCAAAAAAGTGTTTCGCAAAGATCGCTGGAATGACTTGCACCTTCAGATCATTTTTTACGGACGAGAATTTTGCACGGCGCGCGGGTGTAACGGTCTGGTCTGTGAAATCTGCACTACCTGTTACCCGGATCGTAAGCATCCGAAAAAAGTGAACAAACCTTGACCCTTAGGACCCTCGTATGACCGCAAATCTTTACGGCATTCCAACCTGCGACACGGTGCGCAAAGCACGCAAGTGGCTCACCGAGAATGGCATCGATCATCAGTTTATTGACGTGAGAGAAAACACGCCCCCTAAATCCCAGATAGAGCACTGGGTCGCGTCGTTGGGTGCCGCTAAAATGGTGAACAAGCGAAGTACCACCTGGAAGAATCTCTCTGATACGGATCGTGCCGAAGCTGAGAGCGGTGATACAGCGGCGGTACTACTGGCCAATCCCACGTTAATAAAGCGTCCAGTACTGGAGTATGGGGACGTCCTCGATGTTGGATTCAGTGTCGACGCTTACACCCACTATTTTCAGCAATAACCTCAGAGTTAGGAGATAACTACATGGCGGATACGCTCCATGGTTTTGGCTTAGGTGTCGCCTCAAAGAATAGCCGGGGTGAGATTCTGGATGTTTATTACCCGGCGCCTCTGGCAACTATCTCAGGAGAGCTCGCTTCGGCTCTCGACGGCGTGAGCGGTGAGATTGATGCAGCCACAGCGCGATCACTGGCAACTGATCTTAAAGCAGCAGGGCATGCACCATTGGCGGCTGTTGCCGAGAAAATAGCCAGCGCAGATAAGGCAATTGTTGCCTCGTCATTAGCAGAGAATGTACCGCCTACAACGGTGGGCGATGCCTACCTGAAACTGCACCTGCTCTCTCATCGTCTAGTAAAGCCACACGGGACGGATCTATCCGGCATCTTCGCCCTGCTACCCAATGTGGCGTGGACCGATGAGGGAGCAATCGACTTGGACGAACTACCCGAACGGCAACTGACAGCGCGGCTATCCGGAAAGGTATTGGAAGTATCGAGCGTTGATAAATTCCCAAAGATGACCAATTACGTTGTACCCACGGGAGTGCGGATCGCTCACAGCGCCCGCGTGCGATTAGGCGCCTATCTGGGTGCAGGTACGACGGTAATGCACGAGGGATTTATCAATTTCAATGCAGGTACCGAAGGGCCTGGTATGGTGGAAGGTCGGATATCCGCTGGCGTGATGGTGGGTAAAGGCTCTGATTTAGGGGGCGGATGCTCAACCATGGGCACCTTGTCCGGTGGTGGCAACATCATTATTTCCGTAGGTGAAGAGTGCCTCATTGGGGCCAACGCGGGCCTGGGTATACCTCTGGGTGACCGATGCACAATCGAGGCTGGGCTTTTCGTGACGGCAGGAACGAAGGTGGCAGTGCTCGATGATGCACGCAAGATTGTTGAGACCGTGGCGGCTCGGGACTTGGCAGGACGGTCTGACCTTTTATTCCGACGTAACTCACTCTCAGGTTCGGTAGAATGCCTCACCAACAAAACTGCCATCGAATTGAACGAAAGTTTGCATGCCAACAATTGATACCGAACACGAAGCCATTGCGCTGACAAAAGAGCTCATTAAGCGACAGTCAGTGACACCAGAGGACGATGGCTGTCAGCCCTTAATGGCTGAGCGGCTTCAAAAACTGGGATTCACCTGTGAGTCACTTCCTGCGGAGGAAGTCCTCAACCTTTGGGCAACGCGTGGCTCTGATGGCCCTACTCTCGTTTTCGCGGGTCACACCGACGTGGTGCCACCCGGCCCGCTAGAGCAATGGGACAGTGATCCCTTTGTTCCAACAGAGAGGGACGGGTTGTTGTATGGCCGGGGGGCTGCTGATATGAAAGCGAGCTTGGCTGCGATGGTGGTCGCTACCGAATCGTTCGTCACTCGTCACCCGGACCACAAAGGACGTATTGGATATCTGATTACAGCGGATGAAGAGGGACCAGCAATACACGGTACGCGTTACGTGGTCGAAACGCTTAAGTCGCGTGGCGAGACCATCGACTGGTGCGTGGTCGGCGAGCCCTCGAGCACGGCAACATTGGGCGATATCGTCAAAAACGGACGACGCGGTTCTATCAACGCCACGCTGATCATCAAAGGCCAGCAAGGCCACGTTGCCTATCCACATCTTGCGGACAATCCCATGCACAAGGCATTTTCTGTCTTGAACCAACTGTGTGACATCGAATGGGATCAGGGTAATGAATTTTTCGATCCTACCCGACTTCAGTTCTCGAATATTCATTCTGGTACGGGCGCGACTAATGTCATACCCGGCGAACTAACCGCAGTGTTTAACTTGCGCTTCTCAACAGAAACCAATGCTGAGGCGATCAAATCGCAGTGCGAAGCAGTCCTAGACGACAGCGGCGTCGACTATGCGATTGATTGGCAACTGAGTGGTAATCCGTTTTTGACCGAGCCCGGCGACTTGGTTGATGCTGTGCGCGAGAGTATTGCCGAGACTACAGGTGTTACTGCGATCTTAAGCACGGGTGGTGGTACGTCAGATGGTCGCTTCATTGCAACCATGGGCAGTCAAATCATAGAGCTCGGCCCTATCAATGCGTCAATCCATCAGCGAAACGAGCATGTGTTGATTGATGACATTCCAAAGCTTGCCCGTATCTACGAGGGCATTATGGAACGACTGCTTACCTAGAATTGGCCCGCCGTGAGCTAGACCTTGTCTATCAAAAGAAAGTCGAAGCGGGCACTCGGGGCCGCTATCCTGAGACCCTCAACCAAAACGCGAAAATAGGCTTCCGATGCATCGCTCCATACATCGGCAACAGGGGGCTTGAGAAAGACCCAGCGAAGTTCGGGATTTAACGACAGCGCTGCTTCGAGAATCCTCGTGATTCCAACAATCTGTGCGCTTAAGTAATCAGAGGCACTTCGCGTATCCCCGGCGTCGCTGGTGACGAATTCAAAAGCCTGCAATTCACACAGTATTCGCGTGGGTGGGTCGTTTTGCCGAAGCCAGTCGAGCAATCTTGACTGACCCTCTACAGACCCCAACTCTAGCTGGAGCGAAGTCGACATTGGGTCAGTCAAGGCGGTGGACAGACGGGTCACCTGAACTACCCCTCCGTCAGTGGCAATCAGTTGCATCATCATCTCCGACGACAGCTTGTCACCGACGTATAAACAGCGCTGAGTCACCAGCCATTCCCCTTTGGTTTTACCATGACGTCAAATCGAATCGTTTTACCCGTGATGCTGTGAGAAGGCTTAACAGCCCCCAGTACCGGCGCTTTGACGGGCCGCTTGATCACAACTCGCTCAACTGGCTGAGCCATCGCCCACAGCAATAGATCCTCGGGATCGTTTACCGAGGAACTATCAGAATGAAGCGCCTGAACAGTGGCCAAGTCCTTCTTCACCGCAGCGGTTTTACCACGCTCAGGAAACATGGGGTCAATGTAGATCACATCAAAGCCCTCGACCGCTTGCTCACAGCTATCCCCACAAAGCACGCGCATGCGACTTACCGCCTCAACTACTTTGTCGTTGGTGCTCATAAGCGCTAACTCGCGCGCCTGTTCCAGGAGATAACACAAAGGCGCAGACCGTTCTGACAAAGCGACCGAACAACCGAGGTCTGCTAGCACGAAAGCGTCGCGTCCCAACCCAGCGGTTGCATCAAATACCTTAGGCCGCTTGTCGGCCTTCACACCAATCGCACGACCCAGTGGCTCGTTGTGCCCGGATTTTCGGCGATAGAGCATGTCAGCAGCGGAAAAGTCGATGTACACCGGTCCCAACCGAGGGCTTTGCAACCGTTGAAGCCACGAACGATCCGTATCGATGACCAACGCAACACCGGAATCCAGATCATCTACAACAGCAACAAACTCGAGCTTCAGCGTCTCTGCTACTGATTTCGCCCGAGCTTGGACTCCCCTGGACGCCGGTGCGACAACACAACTCACTAACGATTTCTCATGCCTAATGCCAGCGGTAAGCCCTCTAACTCGATAGCAAAGCCAACGTTGTGCGCCCCCTGACTCATACCATGCTTGTCGGTCACCTCAATTAATCGCTCCTCGGACTGTCCTGCTGACCAAGACTCGAATCGAATATCCGATAGCTGCTTTTCGTCGATTCTTAATCCCGACATATCCAAGAGTTCATCGCGCGAGTACCGCAAAAATTCGGCGGGTCCTACGGGCGCATCGACATCAGGCAAGCTCGCAGTGAAGTCACCGATACGAATGCCCGCAGGTGGTACAGAATCGATCAAGCGCGCCAACTTGATCGTGACGTCACCGACGATGTAACTGAAAACCGTCGGGTTAATGCCCTCGGCTTGTGACAGCTCGTAATGGCTACCAATGTGGAACGCCGAACGCAGGGTGGGTACCGTGCCGACCTGAGATTTCTCTCGAGCAACGGCGTTATCTATCAAAACCAGTAAGAAAAATGTCAGCAGATCAACGTTTGGGAAAGCGCCAAGGTCCCGGTTCCATACGTAATAACCGTCACCCGTTGTGGTTCGTGCGAAGTTGACTTCAACTCCCTCTCGTTTGAGCTTCGAATAGGCCGAGTTCATGGAGTAAGACAGGCTGTTAAGTTGACTCGCCTGTTCAAAAGGTCGGAAAAGTGAGAAATCCGCGATATCGAATAATGCAACTGCGCGACTCTCCTCATGACCTACGCTATATCGCTTGATCATCTCATCAATTATCTCGATGGATGCCTCGCCAGTATCCAATGGCGAATCCAGTTTGATAAAACTGGGCGCTACGCCTAAGCGACCTGCGTTTTCGAAAATTTCGTCATGGGCCTTGAAGCGAGATCCCGAAATAAGTTGCCGGATAAAGTCCTCATTGTTTTGGCCTTCGCCCGAGGGATGATTCGGTGACGTAAAGTTACCGAGAAAATAGTGCGGAACAACGATAGTTAGCAGGCCATTGGGGTCAAACGCCCAACAAAGAACAATGCTTTGGCCAAGTCGCCATTGCTTTTTCAATGTTGCCTCTAGCTGATCCAACGCCATGGTTTCTCACCTGCTACCTAAAACGGCGAAATGCGCCTGTCCCGCGACACACACCTCGAACTTAAACGCTTCCGCTGGCATCATACCGTCTCAGCACACGGATTTCGTCATGCTTCCGATTTTGTACCTATCGCAGACTCTTTCAAGCTTCACCGAGCGGTGGCGCCGCGGCTATCGACTCATTATCTCGGTGCTGCTGGCGGGCGGACTGGCTAGCTGTGAGAGTCTCGACCAGTACGAAATCACGCTAAACGAGCGGACGCTTTACACGCCCAGGGATTTGTTTGAGGACTACTACCTTCCTGACGTCGCGTTGAGTAATTGCGTCACTCAGGCCATAGAAGATGGTCAGGTATACGTGGCAGGCGGCTTGGAAGTACTCAACTGTTCAGAGGCTGGGATCGAATCCTTATCAGGTCTTTCTCGCTTTAGTGGGCTCAAACGTCTGAAGTTGACGGACAACAATATTCGCAACCTTGTCGAGCTGTCGAAGCTGACGCAACTCGAAGAGCTGCGACTCGATGGCAATAACGTCGTGGATATTGTGCCTTTGACCGTTCTCCCAAACCTGAATGTTGTCTCACTTGAAGACAATCCGGCATTGCAGTGTCACAGCCTCGCCCGCTTCCGTGGCGACGTCGAGATTATCGCACCGGAGCATTGCTCGTCGTGACCTACTGGATTTATCGCGCGATTGCCGCGCTACCGCTTTCGATTTCCTATCGACTTGCGCGAGTTCTCGCATGGCTCACCGAGCGTGTGTTCAAGTATCGAGTTACCACGGTAGATCAAAACCTGAGGCGCTCCTTTCCCGATCAATCCGAAGCTTGGTATGCGACCACCAGGCACCGCTTCTACCAACAGTTCGCTGATGTGACCGTTGAGGCCATGTATGCCTGGCGCATGCCTCGTGATGAGCTAGAGGAACGAATGACCATCACCGGATGGGAGCCACTGATCTCATCGGGCGACGAGTCACCTAAACCCGGTATTTTGTTATCGATCCATCACAACAACTGGGAGTGGCTAACACAACGTGCGAGTGCAGCGACAACCGCACCACTAGATGGTGTTTACAAACCATTGCATGACCGCGGCGCAGATCGCTTCGCGCTGGAGTCCAGAGGTAAATGGGGTGCAACGTTGGTCACAATGAAAGGTGTCAGTCGACACGTACTAAAGAACCGACGCACCCCGAGAGTCCTGGCCTTACTCGCCGATCAGTCGCCTGGAAAACGTGAGGCAATTCACTGGACGCAATTCCTGAACCAAACCACCGCGTTCTTCATGGGGCCCGCAACCCTGGCCCGTCTCACAAAATATCCAGTGTACTTTGCGCGGACACAACGATTGTCTCAGGGCCGCTACCACGCTGAACTCCTGACGATCTGCGCAGAGCCCGGCATGATGAGCGAAAGCGAACTCATCGAGAAATACGTTGCCTTAGCTGAAGAGACGATTCGCCTGCAGCCAGAGAGCTACCTTTGGACTAATCGACGATGGAAGCTAGAGCCGCCTCAAGCTACCTTGGAGACGGCACCGGACGCGTCAGAAGAAATCCAATCAAAGCCCTGACTTTGCGTCGCGTAGATCACATTCATCTCGGTGCGCTGAATAAGCGGACCTAATAAGGCCGAAACGGCGTCGATCGAATTGTTCTGCTCGGAAATATGCCCGGCTATGAGCGTACCGGGAACAGACTCCCCCATTGCCTCGAGCATCCCAAGCGCCTGATCATTGTTGAGGTGTCCAAAGTCACCCGATACTCGACGCTTCAGAGCGGCCGGATAGGGGCCACGCCGGAGCATCGCTAGGTCATGGTTAAACTCCAGTAACAGCAGGTCACAGCCCTCATAGGCGCGCAGCACATGTGGTGACACCATGCCCAAGTCAGTCAGGACACCCACGCGCCGCGCCGCGTGTTTGAATACGTATTGAACGGGTTCTTTCGCATCGTGCGGCACCGTGATCGCCGATACTTCAATATCGCCGATAGCAAATTCCGAGTCACTCTCGATCTCAACGATGGTTCGGGCTCCCTCTAATTTGCCCGATGTCAGCGTTCCATGGGTCGCGTAAATGGGGGCGCCAGCAGCTTTCGATACAGCGGCAACGCCACCTATGTGATCCGAGTGCTCGTGGGTGACCAAAATGGCATCGATATCGGCGATATCAACATTGATTTGATCAAGACGGGACAGCATTTCGCGAGCGGGGAAGCCGCAATCTATGAGTAGCGTCGTCTCTTCACTCGCGACGAGTGTCGCATTTCCCTTGCTGCCTGAGCCAACCGATGCGACTCGGAGCATTACGTGATATTGCCCTGCAACAGCGTTAGAAGACCTTGTTGTTCCAACTGTCCGATAGGTTGACCGTCTGAGCCAAGGATGTGAATCGTGACTTGTGAGGTGTCTTCCGTGGTCAGTTGCACTTGAAACTCCTGACCAATGAGCGGATCGTCGCTGTCACTGCCACCAAGCCAACTAAACCAGCCACCGTCTTCCTCGCCTTCAGGGCCCAGGTATGTGACGTAGAACAAACCCGCGCTGCGGTTCTTATCGTCCAATCGGAAGCCCGCGTCGGTAAAGCCCTTCTCGGTCGCCGCCCAAGCACGATTAAATGGCAAATCCAGGCGCAATCGAGCACCGCTGGTTGACTCCTCCATTGCGATACGACCGGCACCGGTCATCGCTTGCTCAGCCATCATGGACACGGGCGCTGACTCGGCACTGTTAGCAATGAACTGAGCAATATTCCGCAGCATGGTCTGCTCAAGCTCCGTATCATCAGAGTTCTGTGGCCAGCTTGTTAGATCTAGATCCTTTGCAACATTCTGTTGCAATACGTGCAACTCCGACGTGTTTCGCTGTACACCCGAATCGACCCTGAAGCGGAAACGCGATTCGAGACTTTTGTTCTCAAGCATCACGAAAGCGGTGTCGATCAGTCCGCCAGAGGCGTCAACACTGGCGACATCGATTCCGCTACTGACCAAGAAGGCCCGCACCTGCGGCCAGAGCTGGCCAGGCGCGACGTTAACCACAGCCCAGCTGCTCTCACCTAGACGCTGCAAACGAACGGCGTCCAACTGGGAGCCGGCAGTTAAAGGCGCTGGACGAGGCGCCTTACCGGTAACAGGAATCGCAAGATTCACTGCTACCTCAGGAATAGGATAGGCCTGCTGAATAGCACCGGAATCCAAATCATCAGGCACAGTGATCGCATCGGCCTCGATGGCATTCTCGTAGTCACCGGATAACTCGGATTCTGTCTCCCACGGGATGATCTTGCTGGTATCAGGCAGCAGGCTGCAACCTGACAAGCCAACCACAGCAATGAGCAGTACCAGTGTCTTTAATTTAAGCATTCGTCAATCGCCTTCGTCACTTCCCCCTGAAACTGCGCTGACAATGGCGTGAGCGGCAATCTCATGGTGGGCTCAATCAGTCCCATATATCCCATAGCATACTTGACCGGAATGGGATTTGGTTCAAGGAACAATGTTTGATGTAGTCGCTGAACTTTTTGATCGACAGCACGCGCAGCGGAAATATCACCCGCTAATGCCAAGCGACACATCTCAGCCATTTCTGCGGGCGCCACATTGGCTGTAACTGAAATACATCCCTTAGCACCAGCCTCAAGCAAATCGCAGGTAGTGCCATCGTCGCCCGAGTAAACAGCAAACCCCTCAGGCAAGGATTGGATAAGCGCGGCGCCACGCTGAACATCACCTGTCGCATCCTTCAAGCCAACAATGTTCTCAATTTGACTGAGACGCAGAATAGTGTCGTTCGCAAGGTCGCAGCCCGTCCGTGAGGGCACGTTGTAGAGGATGATAGGGAGATTGATCGCACCTGCTACCGCCGAGAAGTGCTGGAACATCCCTTCCTGCGTCGGCCGGTTATAATACGGAGTCACCAACAAGGCACAGTCTGCCCCGGCTTCTGCTGCCGCGACGGTCAGTTCTACAGCCTCTAGTGTCGAGTTGGATCCGGTGCCAGCCATGATGGGGATGCGTCCACCTGCATGACTCACGCCAAATCGAATAACTTCTCTATGCTCTGGGTGACTCAGTGTAGAAGCTTCACCGGTTGTACCCACCAATCCAAGTGCTGCGGTACCGTTTTCGATATGAAAATCAATGAGCCGCTCTAACGTCCGCCAGTCGACATCACCGGAATCGGTCATAGGTGTTACCAGCGCGACTATGCTTCCGGTTATCATCGGCGTACTCCAGCGATGGGAAAATTCGAGGTGAGGGTCAACATGATCGCGCAATTATCCATTTCGAGAGCAGTTTCACAACCGGAATTACGCAACCTGCGACAGCTGATTTCGGTGTTTGTTCTCTTTGTGACTAGTCTGACAGCGCCGACCGTCCTGAGTTCAGAACTTGAGCTCCAAATTCGCCCGCTTAGTGCGATCGATAAGCACTACATGGCAGAGCAGCGGCAGACCGTCGAGAGTCTTGCCAATCGTCTTGGAAGACGCCTTTCAGGGGTTACAGAGCGGGATCTCGAAACGCTTCAGAGAATCATCGATCTGCGCTGGGTTGACAGTGAAGATGTTCAAACTCAACAGGCGATGGGTATCGTTTTTGGCGACTTATTAGCCAATGAGCTTGATTTTCACTGGGTGGTTTATAGAGATCGCGCGGGCAGATCTCGCGCACTTCGGTACCGCGATCAAGAGATCTATGTCTTCCCCGTGACGATGCTGTCCCGACGACTGTCGGCGAATGCCCCACTGTCGGTGAGTGACTTATTTGACGAACAATTGAAGCGGCAGCGTCAGAAACTTCCCGGCGCGCGTTGGATGCCACAATCTTAACTAGTAGGAAGAGTCGGCCGGGGGCAGAAATAGCTCAGGTCAGAGAGAATCCCGATCTGGAAAAGAGAAGTCTCGACGGTACGTAATCACACCATCAACCCACATTGCCCGGTGTCTGGCACCCTCTACAGATCGATTTCCGGATTCGTAGCCCGCGTCTCCCGGATACAGCATCACGACATCGTCTGGATCGTCGGAGCAAACCTTGGGGAAAAAATAGGGTGGGATCCGGCAACGTGCGGTAGCAACTGCGGCATCTACTGACCCATGCTGAGATAAGTCGATTAAGCTGACAACGGTCGGCGGGGGTAGCCGCAGTTTACCCGCTTGGTGTTCAGCGACCGCGTCCTCGGGACGCACCCAACGAGCTTCAACCATTTCCTCACCGTCAACACTCACTAAGGCGCCCTCAGGCAACTCAGCAACGAAAAACCAGGTCGCAAAACGGCGCTTCATTCCTGCCGGTGTGAGCCAGTGAGAAAAGTGTGTCAGGGCCGCAACCGAGAGCAGAACATCAGCCTCTTCTTCTAACTCGCGAACTGCTGCAGTCTTTACCCGCTCAAGCTCAGAGGTCCCACGGTCATCCTCATCGACCTTACCGCCCGGGAACATCCATACATCGGCCATGTTGCGCGCGTTGGAATTTCGCTTGAGCAACAGGACCTCAGGTCCTGAGGCGGAAGGACGTAATAATAGAACCGTCGACGCTAGGACGGCGCCATCACGGTCTAGGAGTGATAACGATCCATCAATAGCCATGGTTGCAGTCTAAGCACTGCAGATAGACGTGCTTGGGGTCTTTCAACTGCGTCATCATCATCAATGGCTCATGCATTGGCGCCAACCACGACATGGCGGATCCCAACGCGTGTGGCAGTGATACACCAAAACTACTGCCCAGCTCCTCTAGTAATAACTGCTGAGGGGTTATCGGTGTACCAAAACGCTTGGCATCGTAATCCTCCACCTGGGCAAGCGCAGCAGCGGAGGCAATGGCGTCGTCAAGACTGCCCAGCTGATCTACGAGGCCAATCTCCTTGGCTTGGCGCCCAATCCAGACCTTTCCTCCGGCGATCGCATCGACCTCTTCAACCGTCATATGTCGCGCGGTGGCAACCAAGCTCAGAAACTCTCGATAGATTCCGTCAACAACCGCCTGGAAAATCCGCTCCGAGTTCTCATCGAGTGGACGCGAGGGATCTAAACTGCCCGCCATCGTTGTTGTGCCAATACCGTCGACCGAAGCGCCTACGTAATCGAACACACCTTCGAAGGTGGGAAACGCCGAGAAGACACCAATGCTGCCTGTAATCGTCGATGGCATCGCCCAGATCTCATCTGCAGCTGCCGCAATCCAGTAACCGCCCGATGCGGCGGCGCCGCCCATAGAGACGACGATAGGCACACCATCAGCGGCAATGGCCTCGACCTTGGCTCGGATCACTTCTGACGCGAATACGCTGCCACCACCCGAATTAATGCGAAGCACGATAGCAACCGCATCGGCTTCATCAGCCCGCTCTAGCTGCTCTACCACCGTATCGCTACCTGCCGACCCCTGAACACTGTCGCCCGGCACCAATGTGCCCTCGATGGGAATGACGGCAATGAGCGGTTGCTCTTCACTCTCGAACGGGTCTCGAATATCAGTCACATAACGCTTGAGACTCACAAGCTGGATATCGCCATCTTCATCACGTGCGTCAACAATCTCGGTCACCCGCTCCTCGAGTTCATCGCCATACAGTAGCTCATCGACATAGCCCTCTTGCAAAAAGACCCTCGCCAAATCGCCACCATTTGCCTCAAGCCTTTCCGGAAAATCGTTGACAAAGGCCGTCACCTCGCCCGGAGATTTGTTGCGCCCTTTTTCAACAAGCGCTGTGTAGTCGTCCCACAAGCTATTCAGCCACTTACCGACAACTTCGCGCTCCTGCGGTGACATGTCGTCTCGCATGTAGGGCTCCACCGCCGATTTATTTTCGCCCGCTCGGAAAATATGAAAATTGACCTTTATATTTTCGAGGAATTGCTTCAGATAAGTGCGGTAAACACCAAAACCCATCAGGCTGACACCGCCCTCTGGATGCAGAAATATGGTGTCTGCCTGCGATGCGAGGAGGTACTGGGATTGCGTAAAGTAGTCTCCGATCGCGACGATGGGCTTACCGGTCTCTGAAAAACGATCCAGAGCTTCGATAATTTCCATCGACTGACTCGTCGACGGGCCTGCAAGATTCTCGAGGTCGAGGACGATCGACGTGATGCGATCATCATCCGCTGCCGCATCAATACCCTCTATCACGGTTGACAGTAAGGTTTCGCCTGCAAGTTCGCGGGCGAACAATGCATCAAGCGGCTCAAGCGGTGTGCGATCCTCGACCAATCGTCCGGTTGGCGCTATCAACAATCCAGCACTCTCAGGCAGTGGCTTGGGTGCATTTTCAGAGACACTCACTGATAGTGCTACGAAGAAAATCACGACAAACAGTAGCGGTACCAAGACCGTAATGACCTTACTGATACCTGCCAGGATACGCCAAATGGCTCTAAGTAAATCCATGTTCTACTCCTCGATGGCTTGGGCTGTGCGTCGCTCACGACCCCTAAACCGAATGTAGGCGGTGCAGACGGAAAACAGCAGAACAATGATGACGAGCCCACTGACGACAACTAAGTTATTGGGGCGGGCGAAGACATCTTCAACCGCACTGACAAAATAGAAGAGCAAGAGCAGGCAGTACCAGATAATCCATTGCAAGCTATCCCGTGACACCCCAAACAAAAATAAAATGATCGGCGCCACCGAGGCGAGCCACAAGGGCCAGCGCCCGCCCAACTCGATGACCTCAAGCGCACCCTGACCAATCAGCGCAACACTTAAAACCCACAAAGACAACCAGAGATTTCCCGTGACTTGCCCTCTTTCTACCGACTGCTCACTCACGCCGGCACCTCCGCCTTAGCAAATCGAGCCAAGCGGCGTCCCAATGTCTGACACAGAGCCACCTCGTGCTCGGAAAGCTCGCCATCCGCATTACCACCCTCAGCCCAATGACTGGGTCCGTACGGCGTTCCGCCCGTCCGTGTGGCTTGAAGCTCAGGGGCAGAGTAAGGCAAACCGACATAAATCATGCCGTGGTGAATCAGTGGCAGCGCCATGGAGAGCAGTGTCGCCTCCTGGCCGCCATGCAGTGACGCTGTGGACGTGAATACTCCAGCCGGTTTATCGACCAAAGCCCCACTAATCCACAGTGGCGACGTCCCATCGATAAAGTATTTCAGTGGCGCTGCCATATTGCCAAATCGTGTGGGACTGCCCAGTGCCAGTGCAGCACAATCGCGCAGATCATCCTCATCGCAGTAGACGGGTCCCTCATCGGGCACATCCGGCATTACGGGACGATCAACCTCTGCACTCACTGGAGGCACGGTACGCAACCGAGCTTCCACGCCCTCAACCTGCGCCACGCCCCTCGCGATCTGCCGCGCCATGGCTTCAGTCGACCCGTGACGGGAGTAATACAAAATCAGTACGTAGGGATCAGCCACGTGCTACCTCTTAACAACTTAACGCCCCTGACACATTAGCATGCCCACAGGCTGGTTGAGAGCACGCTATACTGCGGCTGCAAATAAAGGTGGGTCAAAATGCGGTTAGCGGTGGTTTTTCTATCAGGTCTCGTACTCCTCGGCTGCTCGAGCGAGCCGACCGGCATCGTGCCAAACCATTGGAACGTCATCAATTACTGGGCCATATGGTGCAAACCCTGTCGAGAAGAGATCCCTGAGCTAAATCAACTGAATCAAATTGAAAATGTGGTGGTCCTCGGCGTGAACTTTGATGGCAAAGTCGGCGAGGCACTGGTGTCAGACGCAGGAGATCTTGGAATTGCCTTTGACATCATTGATGATCCCGCGGCTAGCTTGAACATCGCGCGTCCGTCCGTACTCCCCACCACCCTCGTTTTATCTCCCGAGGGGCTGCTCGTGGTGACGCTGGTAGGACCGCAGACCGCGGAATCAATCATGGCGTACATCGACCCGGATAAAAGACCAAAATAAAGGCAAAAAAAACGCCGGCTAACAAGCCGGCGAATTAAAGGAGCCACTCAAATCGGGAGATGATGTCTCATCTGACCCTCAGATGTTTCCCACGCGTTGCCCCCGCCGCAACGCCATCTGCTGGATAATTAGTAAGAACCTAGCTAAATCGAAAAGTTCAAAAAAAATGTGAATTTTTTTGTTTTTTTATTCAGCAATCCAAATCGCAGACCCTGCTTGGCCACTGCCCGAGGAAACCGTCAACTCAACCTCGACCAGATCTGGGTCATTTTCGGCGGCTAGGAGCTCGTTGAGCAGCATGTGAGAAAGCTCCTCAACCGTAACGTTGGCAATGGGCAGGACCCAGGTTTCGTCCGCAGGAAATTTCAGCACCTTACCCGCAAATGTAGCGTGAATCTCGTCGCCTACTGTTTCAAGCGTTTGAAAGGGCGAAAATTCAGGCAGCAGCATGTACTCATCGTACTTATCGCAGAGAGCCTTTATGCGGCGCTTGTAAACGTTGTAGTCAGCGGAAAATCCGTTGTTGCCCATCTTGGCAACGATACGTGCAGATACGAAGTAGTTGTGACCATGCAATCGCTCGCGCTCCGTCGCGGAGAAGATCGTATAGTGCGCAGATGAAAATTTGTGCGCCTCTTTTTCGATATGAAGCGTCGTCAATCGTGTCACTCAAATACCCTTTGTCTACAAACTTGCTGACTCATACGCGGCAGCGTAACCGCCAGACTCAGTGCGAGCACTGATTACTTCCAATCCTAGCCGATGAGACCCGCGTAGGATAACCTGCGTGTAAACAAGAGGTTCCTATTATCAGCATGCAAAAAACAGCCATCATAACGGGCGCGAGCTCGGGAATCGGTGCTGCAACTGCCGAACAATTCTTAGCTCGGGGTTACTCCGTGATCAATATTGCTAGACGGCCCAGCCCCGTTCAGGGCGTCATCAATATAGCCGCTGATCTCAGCACCGATGACGGAGCTGTCAATGCGGCACAGGCCTGCATCGCACATTTACAGGCTGAATCCAGTGAAGTCGCGCTAATCCACAACGCATCACTGATGCTTAAAGACAGTGCGCAGTCCTGTGAGACAGAAGCGATCATGCGCGTCCTCGCTGTTAATGTCCTAGCGGTGAATACCTTAAATCGCCAGTTGATGACCCACATGGCGGCGGGCTCCAGCGTCATTTTCGTCGGATCGACATTGTCGGAAAAAGCCGTCGCGGGAGCTTACAGCTATGTCGTCAGCAAGCATGCGCAGCTCGGGCAAATGCGGGCAACCTGCCAGGATTTGATTGGATCGGGCATTCACACGGCCATGGTTTGTCCCGGGTTTACTGACACAGAAATGCTAAAGCAGCATTTAGGTGGCGATACCGATCTCATGGTTGAAATAGGCTCACAAAATGGCTTTGGCCGCCTTATCAAGCCCGAGGAGATAGCGGGCGTTGTTACCTGGGCTCACGAGAGTCCCGTGGTAAACGGATCGGTTATTCACGCTAACTTAGGGCAGATAGAACATTGAATACTGTCTTGGGTGCTGCGCTCACCGAGCGTCGGGAGCGTGTTTTTTTAATACTGGCTGGTGTCTTCTTGTCAGCCATGACATTGCTCAACGTCATCGGTATCACAAAATTTATACAGCTTGGTCCCTTCGCCTTGGCTGTTGGCGTCCTGCCCTACCCCATTACCTTTTTGTGCACGGACTTGGTCAGTGAACTCTACGGAAAAAAACGAGCAAATTTTCTGGTAACCGTAGGGCTGTTTATCAATGGCTTTATTCTGCTAGTAATGACCGCAGGCCAGTATGTGGCATCGGTCGATCCCAGCAACATGCCGCCATGGCAGGTTTTACAGCTGGCAGCGCCCCTCGCCTTACCTCAGGGCGGCAGCCTAGAGGGCAATGTCGAACTCTTTTCAGTGATGTACGCCATGACGAGTGGCGCAGTCACCGCGTCGATGGTGGCTTACATCACTGCGCAATACTGTGACGTGCAGCTGTTCCACTTCTGGAAACGTGTCACCAAAGGTAAGCACCTCTGGATTCGGAATAACTTCAGTACGCTGCTGAGTCAGCTAGTTGACTCGGTCATGGTGGTCACTGTGACATTTGGCGCGGTTTTCTATCGGGGTGAGATGACGCTATCCACACTCCTTGTATTGGTCGCTAGCAACTACGGATTTAAGGCGACCGTCGCACTACTGGATACAATCCCCCTCTATATTCTCGTCGCCAGACTTCGTAGCTATCTTCAACTGGCCCCTGACGAAATTGCTGCAGCCGAATAAGCGCTGTTAATTCACTCAGAGGTCCAGCAGCTTTAAGAACGGAATGGTCGGTGATCGTTTTTCCACCAGCGTCGACTCGTCGATGGCAGTAATCACATTCACCGCATCCTGGGGTCGGCGCTGAATTCGCAACGTTAGGTAGCGCGCAACATCATCACTAAGCAGCAGCCCGCGATCATGCGCTAAATGGCGAAGCAGTCGCTCGAAATCATCCAATTCCCAGGCAGGCAGTTTGAACGTAGTCAACAACGAGAGTCTTGATTGGAGGTCAGCGAGTACGCTCGTCATGCCCGCCGGCGACTGAGTTGCAGATGCAAGGAAGGGTGTACCTGACTCTGCACATCGGTTGAAGCAATGAAACAACGCCTCTTGCCACGAACGATGCTCATCGATGAGATGAATATCATCGACAACCACCATGGTTTCCTTCTCGGCATTTTCTAGTACCGCCTCGGGTGGGTAATCGAGCAGTGATTCCATGGGCAGATAGCGCGCACCGGGCTTAGCGGCACAACACGCTTGTAGGAAATGACTCTTTCCTTGCCCCTCGGACGCCCACAGGAAGAAGCCGGCTCCACCCTGATCGAGCAGTGCCCTAGCAAAGCTCTCCACCTCACCGGTTACCTTGCGAGATACCCAATGACCCCAGGTGGCCCCAGGATTTACCGATATAGGCAGGACCAACTGCGCTGATCGACCACTCATAAATCAGACTTAGTCCGCGTTGTAGACGTCAGTAGACAGATAGGCGTCAACAAGACGCCGACCAAATACCAGCAAGACCGCTGCCACAGGGAGTGCAACCAATACGCCCGTGAAGCCCGCTAACTGTCCGCCAGCCATCAGCGCGAAAATCACGGCGACAGGATGGAGCCCTATTCGGTCCCCGATCAGGATGGGCGTGAGAAGAAAGCTCTCAATCAGCTGACCGACGACAAAGACGGACGCAACCAAACCCAGCGCTAACGGATCGAGTCCGAACTGGAAGTACCCAACAATCATTGCACTACCAATACCAATCACCGCGCCTGCGTAAGGAATGAGGGCAGCCACCCCTGCCATCAAGCCCAGAAGAACAGCGTAATTCAGTCCTACCAGCCAGAGACCAAAGCTATACATCAGCGCCTGCGCGCCCATTACGACGAACTGTCCACGAACAAATGCCTCGAGCACACCATGGGCTTCGGCGACAGATTCCGTCACGTTGGTCACCCAAGCGCGCGGTACAAGCTTGAGAAGACCGGCCATCATGAGGTCCCAATCGCGCATTAGATAAAAAGCCACGACAGGAATGAGGGCGAGATTGAGAATGCCGGCGATCAGCGACAGGCTCGACGTCGTTACTTTCTGAACGACCCCGCCTGTGACTTGCCCAACGGACTGCCAGTGCTCGGACAGGCTGGTTTGCCAGTCGATGGTCGGCAATGCAACTGGGCTCAGACTCAATTGAGACTGTAATTTCGGCACGGCAACTTCAGAGACCCACCGATACGCATCGGGAATCGCTGCTGCCAATTGAGATAACTGCTGAATGAGAACCGGGACCACGACCGCGGCGATGATGATAAGGATCGCCATCAACAGCGCAAAAACCAAAGCAACGCCACTGGTGCGGGTGAAGCCGCGCGCCTCGAGCCGGTCTACGAGAGGATCACCCAAGTAGGCAATCAGCGCACCGACCGCAAAGGGCATCAGGATATCTCCCAACTGGACGAATAGGAGTACCACCAATACAACGACGACGAGGACGGGTAACCATCGCAAAGTGCTGGGTTGCTCAGTCGGTTGGTCTGTCACTGAATGCTCTCCCATGTAAGGTCTAGTTGCGCTCGATTAGTTGCCGATTGCACACGCAATCCTGAGCGACTCGGAATCAGTCGAGCAACCTCCTCGGCTGAAGAGACCCCGACGACGCGGTAGGTCAGCGTATCCTGGCCCACTGAGTCAATACGCAGTTCAACCAACTCTGCCAACTGTTTGAAGACGGTTGATACTGCCCGGTAGTCGGCAAACGAGCTGACCCCGCGCACCGTAACGGCAATGGCATCTGATACTTCGAACTGCTGCAGTGTCACGGCTAATGAGTCGCGCATAGCATCAACTGCAAGATCAACACCCACGTCCCATATGCCATCTAAGTCGCTGAGGCGCATCTGTTTGTGCATCTCGCCACCGGGCCCGACGTAATACCAATCAACGAGTTTACTGCCGTCGCTCAAATCGATCCAACGACCCACCAGTGAATGCTCAGAACCATAGCGACGTGACCCTTGCCGAATCTGGTCGAAATCTCGAGTCCAAAGCGCGTTAACGGGCACCGTTGCCGCGTCTGTCAGATCGAGTAGTGGGAATCGCGCTTCAACCCCGCGTGCCTCGAAGCGCTCGATGGACGGTACCAGCAGATCCACATCGTCGGAGCGGGCAGCGAACCGCCGCGAGAAGGGCTCATCCATCGCTACCCACACCACAACGGGTGGTCTGCGTTGCTCCCAGTACGGAACCGATTCATCCCTAAACAGGCTTCGAACGAATGCGTCATCGAACTCCAGGAAGACGACATCTCCTGCCTCGTCCTCACGATAGCTATAGAGCAGCACATGTTCTTGCGCACTACCCACAGCCTCTCGGAATGCTGCCTCATCGAGAATAGCCTCATTGCCGGAAACTTTTATCAGTAACCGCGTCAAACCCTCCCGAGCTGCACGTGATAGCTCAGCGCTTCCTCTATCCGCAACAGCGACCTGCTCAGAGAAAAAAGTATTTTGAGCCGCTGCTGTTATAGGCAGTGCCAGCCACCCAAAGACCAGCGCAAGAGGAAAAAACTGTCTGTAAAAAAGTCTCATATATCGAGTTTAACAGCGAAAGTTGTCTCGGTCGCTTTCCTCTCACTTTGCCAGCGAGTAACCTTCTCGCCGTGACGAGAGGCAAGCTATGACACACGAACAAACATCCCCTGGTTTGACCTATAAAGACGCGGGCGTTGATATCGATGCCGGGAACGCATTGGTCGATCGCATCAAGCACATTTCAAGAGCGACCCGACGGCCTGAAGTCTTAGGAGGATTGGGGGGCTTTGGTGCGCTTTGTGAGATCCCAGAGGGCTACCGAAGCCCCGTCTTGGTATCCGGCACTGACGGGGTTGGCACAAAACTCCGCCTTGCCATGCAGCTCGGCAGGCACAACACCATCGGCATCGACCTTGTCGCCATGTGTAGTAACGATATTGCCGTTGTGGGCGCCGAACCGCTGCTTTTTCTGGACTACTACGCCACTGGCAAATTGAACGTTGATGTAGCGGCCGATGTCATCGAGGGTATTGGCAAAGGGTGTGAGCTTGCAGGCGCAGCGCTAGTCGGCGGTGAAACAGCTGAAATGCCGGGCATGTACGAAGGCGACGACTATGACCTTGCCGGATTCTGCGTTGGTGTCGTGGAAAAAAATCAGATTATCGACGGTCACAAAGTTGCACCGGGTGACAAGATCATTGCGATTGCCTCATCAGGACCGCATTCAAACGGCTATTCGCTGATCCGCAAAATTATTGAGGTGTCTGGTGCTGACCTGTCCGCTCCCTGTGGTGAAACGACCTTGGCCGATGCGCTGATGGCTCCTACAGAGATTTACAACAAACCTCTGCTTGCACTTCAGCGGGAAATAAAACCACATGCATTGGCGCACATTACGGGAGGTGGTCTTTTGGAAAATATTCCTCGCGTGCTACCTAACGGTTGCTCGGCCGTCCTCGATAAACAAACCTGGGAGTTACCCCCTGTCTTCCAGTGGCTGGCTACCGCGGGTGGTGTTGCTGAAGAAGAGATGCATCGAACCTTCAACTGCGGCATTGGCATGACCGTCATCGTCGGCCCCAGCAAGGCAGAGGCTGCTCTTCAGTTGCTCTCAGATCAGGGTTTGAAATGTTGGGAGCTCGGTACGATCGCTGAAGGTAACGGTATCGTGGAGTTCACTTCTTGAGTTCGACCTCCGATAAGCGGATTTCGATTCTCATTTCGGGGCGCGGCTCCAACATGGAGGCTTTCCTCAAAGCTGAGCGCCGAGGAGCGCTGAGTGGACAAGTGGTACGGGTGATTAGTAACCGTCCGGATGCAGCTGGCCTTGCAACCGCATCGGACGCAGGCGTAGCCACCACGGTTGTTGATCACAAATTTTATGAATCGAGAGAGGCCTTTGACGCAGCGCTTGCAGAGGCGGTCAAGCAGGACAATCCCGACGTGGTCGTTCTTGCCGGCTTCATGCGCATCCTTACGCCGGTATTCATCGATGCCTTTGTGGGAAAGCTGGTGAACGTTCACCCATCTCTGTTGCCTAATTACCCAGGACTAAACACGCATCAGCGTGCCATCGATAACGGTGATAAGGAAGCAGGAGCAACAGTGCATTACGTAACCAATGAGCTCGACGGCGGACCGCCGATTTTACAGGTCAGCGTCCCGATCGAATCCGGTGATGATGCAGTCTCACTCGCCGCTCGAATATTGGACTTCGAGCACGTTATTTTCCCCGAAGCGGTCAATTGGCATCTACAAGGTCGATTAGTCCACGAGGAAGACGGCGCCTATCTGGACGGTAAAAAACTGCCCCCGACCGGCACACTCTGGGAATGGCAGGCATGAGATCGCGGTTATCCGCCACCACCGCAGTAAGGCAAGTTGCATGGCTATTCTTCTGTTGCCTCGCCAATAGCCTTGCGTGGGCCACGGAACCTAATTTCCCAGAGACATCGGCGGATAAGACGCAGGCCGTATCGTCGCTACGAACCTTTGATGCACTTTATAAAACTTCAGCCCTTGGCATGACCCTCGATCTCAAACGATCCCTCACTCAGGAGGGTGACACCTACACACTGAGCAGCCGCGGCAAAAACATGCTGATCAATATGAACGAATCTGCCGATTTTCGAATTGTTGACGGCGCTATTGAGGGCATCCGCTTCGACTCTAAAGTCAAATCACTTAAAACGAACAAACGCGCTGTTCGCTTCGACCAGTCGGCTGGGGTGATCGATAGCATGAAGCGTGGCGACTGGACTCAGCATCCGTGGGAGGCTGGTGTTTTGGATCGTTTTTCGCAGCAGCAACAGCTCCGCCTCACGCTACTTGGTGAGGATGAGCCGCCCGAGACATTGGAATTTAGGGTCGTTGATGGCCCCAAAGTGAGCGACAAACGCTGGGAGCGGCTGCCCGATGAAGTCATCGAAACGCCCCTTGGTCAAATCAGCACGGTCAAATATCGAGCGGTTCACACCAACCCGGACAAGCGGGCTTCAGAAATATGGCTTGCACCCGAGCTTGATTACCTGATGGTAAAGACCATTCATGTCGAACGATCTTCAACGGTAAAGGTGACGATCAAGTCTCTAAACTGGCTAGACGGCGCGTAAGTATCCGCGGAGCCCTTCTATTAAGGCCCGCTATAACAAAGGCCTGTTCAATAAAGGCCCACTTTCCTAGGTCTTGGGCAAGGTGACGCCGGTCTGCCCCTGATACTTACCACCGCGATCGGCGTAGCTGGTCTCGCAAACCTCATCAGATTCGAAGAACAACATTTGAGCAACGCCCTCGTTGGCGTAGATCTTCGCGGGCAGCGTTGTGGTGTTCGAGAACTCGAGTGTTACATGGCCTTCCCACTCGGGCTCAAGCGGCGTCACGTTAACGATGATGCCACACCGCGCGTAGGTGGACTTGCCGAGACAAACCGTCAACACATTTCGTGGAATACGAAAGTATTCAACGGTCCGGGCCAGAGCGAATGAGTTGGGCGGTATCACGCAAACATCACTTTCAACGTCAACAAACGAATCGTTATCGAATGCCTTGGGGTCAACCGTTGCCGAATTGATATTCGTGAAGACCTTGAACTCGCGTGAACATCTGACATCGTAGCCGTAACTCGATGTCCCGTAGGAGATCAACTTCTCGCCATCTTTATGCCGGATCTGCCCAGCCTCGTACGGCTCGATCATTTTGTGTTGCTCCGCCATACGACGAATCCAGAGGTCTGATTTGATGCTCACATTTGCTCCTAAATCGTTTTCCTAACGACCTACTCAGTCATACTAATTGTGGGGCCTCGCGGTGCCTCGCTACCGCTCAGCGTCGCCATGATAGCTGCGGCTGCTTCACGATACGCACCCCCGACAGAACCGTCCTTGTCGATCGCGGATATCGGTGCTCCGGCGTCACTGGTTTCCCGAATGACACGCGACAAGGGAATATTCGCAAGAACCGGTGCTTCGTATTCATTTGCCAGGGTTTGGCCACCATCACTGCCAAAAACAGGGTCTTCGTGGCCGCAATTACTGCAAATATGAGTCGCCATGTTTTGGACCATACCGATGATCGGCACCGACACCTTCTGAAACATCTCGATTGCGCGGCGCGCATCAATGAGGGCAATGTCCTGCGGCGTGGTCACAACGACTGCGCCAGCCAGACGGGTTCGCTGCGAGAGCGTTAGCTGAATATCGCCCGTACCCGGTGGCATATCGACAAACAAGACATCGAGCTCACCCCAGCGTGTCGACTCAATCATCTGCTGTAAGGCACCACTTGCCATCGGTCCACGCCACACCATGGGAGTTTTTTCTCGAGTAAGGAATGCCATCGACATGGCACTGACACCATGCGCTTCAATGGGGATAAAAATCTTTTCTTCGATGACATCGGGCATGACACCGTCGGCGATGCCCATAAGCCGCGCCTGACTCGGGCCATAGATGTCCGCGTCGAGAAGACCGACCCGGTACCCAAGTTGCGCTGCAGCCACAGCGAGGTTTGCTGAGACAGTCGACTTACCGACACCGCCCTTACCAGAAGCGACCGCGACGATGTATTTGACTGCGCCTACGCCTTGACTCACTGCTATTCCCCGTCGAAAAGCGGCGAGTATATCTCAGCCTTCCGCCGACAGGGACACAAGACAGGTAGACAGACCAACCTTCGTACTGAAAAGACTGTGAACAAATGACAAGCGCTGTTCCGACATGACGGGGGAAGCTACAATGGCGCCCGTTTCATCATCGGACCCCCGTTTTATGTCGTCGCGCAAGATCTTGGTTACCTCGGCACTACCCTATGCAAACGCGCCGTTGCACTTGGGGCATATGCTCGAGCAGGTACAAACCGATATATGGGTCCGGTTTCAGCGCTCGCGAGGCCATCATTGCCAATACGTCTGCGCCGATGACGCGCATGGTACAGCGATCATGTTGTCCGCTGAAAAACAGGGCGTAACACCCGAGACTCATATTGCCAATATCAAGGCACTGCACGAAGCCGACTCGGCGGGATTCCATATCTCATTCGATAATTATCACTCGACGCATTCGCCTGAAAATCAAACTTGGTCTGAGACCATTTTCAAACGACTTGAGGCCAACGATCACATCGCGATCCGTAGTGTGGTGCAAGCCTACGACGAAGCCAAAGGGTTGTTTCTCGCTGACCGATTTATCAAGGGCACCTGCCCAAAATGCAAAACACCCGATCAGTACGGTGATAACTGTGAGGCCTGCGGCGCCACCTATTCACCAACTGACGTGATCGACCCTGTCTCAGCGCTTTCTGGGACAACGCCGGTAGAGAAAGCGTCGGATCATCTGTTCTTCCAGTTGAGCCAATTTCAGGATCTGCTCGCTGATTGGGTCAGTGGAGACCAGCTGCAAACACCCATCGCGAACAAGCTTCGTGAGTGGATTGATGCTGGTCTGCAGGATTGGGACATATCTCGCGACGCGCCCTACTTTGGCTTCGAGATTCCTGGTCACCCCCAGAAATATTTTTATGTCTGGCTTGATGCACCCATCGGGTACATTGCCAGCCACCAGAATCTCTGCGACCGCACCGGTGAGGACTTCGATAGCTATTGGCAGCCAGGCGGTGACACCGAGCTCTACCATTTTATTGGCAAGGACATCATCAACTTCCATGGTCTGTTCTGGCCAGCCATGCTCGCAAGTGCCGGACTGCGGCAGCCTTCGGCAATATTCGCACATGGATTCCTGACGGTAGATGGCACAAAGATGTCGAAGAGCCGTGGCACCTTCATCATGGCCTCGACGTATCTCGAGCATTTGGATGCCGAGTACCTACGGTATTACTTTGCCGCAAAGCTGAGCTCCAGCGTTGATGATATGGATCTCAATCTCGAGGATTTTGTTCAGCGAGTGAACTCTGATCTCGTCGGGAAGGTGGTCAACATTGCCAGCCGATGTGCTGGCTTCTTGCGCAAGCGGTTCGATAACCAGCTCAGTGATACCTGCAGCGAACCCGAGCTCCTAACAGACATGATTGCCGCGGGTGACACAATTGCCAGTCTGTACGAAGCCCGAGATTTCCAGCGTGCCATGCGCGAAATCATTGCCGTGGCCGACCGCGCCAACCAGTTCATCGATGATAAAAAGCCCTGGGTCATGGCAAAGGAAGAGGGACGCGAACAGGACGTTCAAGACGCCTGTTCCGTGGGCATCAACTGTTTTCGCGTCCTAATGACTTATTTGAAGCCAGTGCTGCCTGTCATGGCAGAAAAGAGCGAGGCGTTTTTGGGTCTGTCACTCGACTGGACGGAGCTGAATGCACCACTCGAAGGCCACACGATCAACAATTTTTCGCCGCTCATTCAACGAATTGACCCAGATGCGGTTGCTGCGATGGTTGAGGCAAGTAAAGCGTAAGACAATCTTTACACACTGTCAGATTGCCTCGATATTCCTTACTATAGGGAACGGATGAATGAGACAGGCAAAAAAGCCTGCAGGAGCAACATGCTAGGGGACTTCGCGGTACTGCTAATCGCCGCCGTACTGGTCAATAATTTTGTTTTAGTTCAGTTCCTGGGCCTATGCCCGTTTATGGGTGTGTCTAATAAACTGGACACGGCCATCGGCATGTCCGCGGCTACGACTTTCGTATTAACACTGGCTTCTGTGTGTAGCTTTCTCACCTATCGCTATTTGCTTGAGCCACTTGATTTAACCTACCTACGTACACTTTCGTTCATCCTTGTGATCGCGGTCGTTGTCCAGTTCACTGAAATGGTTGTCCGAAAAACAAGTCCGCTACTGCATCGCGTACTCGGCGTGTATTTGCCGCTCATTACAACCAACTGCGCCGTATTGGGCGTCGCACTCCTTAATATCAACCAAGCGCACAACTTCATGGAAAGCCTTATTTATGGACTGGGTGCTGCACTGGGCTTTTCCCTGGTGCTCGTGTTGTTTGCGGCTATGCGCGAGCGACTTGTGGTGGCTGACGTACCAGAGCCATTCCAAGGCGCAGCCATCGGCATGATCACGGCGGGACTCGCATCGCTCGCCTTCATGGGCTTCGCAGGACTGGTTTGATGCTCGACGTCATCCTTGGCAATCCTATTCTTCTCGCATTGGCTGCCCTGGTCGGCATGGCCATTGCATTTGGTGCCTTGCTCGGATTCGCTGCCGTTCGCTTCGAGGTCGAGGGCAACCCGCTCTCTGATCAAATCAATGCGATTTTGCCCCAAACCCAATGTGGTCAGTGCGGCTACCCGGGATGCAGGCCTTACGCCGAGGCGATTGCCGACGGTGACTCCATCAACAAGTGTCCTCCCGGCGGTGAAGACACGATTCAGGCGCTGGCCAATTTACTCGACGTTGAACCGGAGCCCTTGGACGCGGAACACGGTGTCGAAGCCGAACCCACTGTCGCGTATATCCGCGAGGACGAGTGCATCGGCTGCACCAAATGCATACAAGCGTGTCCTGTGGATGCCATTCTCGGCGCAGCGAAGCTCATGCACACCGTGATTATCGATGAGTGCACTGGCTGCGATCTTTGCGTTGAGCCGTGTCCCGTCGACTGCATCGACATGATCCCCAGAAAAGGTGGCATCCAGCACTGGTACTGGCCTCTACCTGATGGAAAAACTCGAGAGAACCTCATTGCGACCGATCGCAGCTCTGAGCAGGCGGCCGCATGAGACAGATATTTGATATTCACGGTGGCATCCACCCGCCTGAGCGAAAAGACATGTCGAACCCCGGATGGGTCCGTGACTGTGATATGCCCAGCAAACTGATTCTACCGGTGACACAGCATATTGGCGCTCCGGCCCGCCCCGTTGTCGAAGTGGGCGACAGTGTTCTCGGGGGGCAAATGATTGCCGAGGCTCAGGGGCCGGTCAGCGTGCCCGTCCATGCGCCGAGCTCCGGTACAGTGACAGCTATTGAAGCGCGTGCGGTGCCCCACGCATCAGGTTTAACCGATATCTGCATTGAAATTTCACTCGATGGGAAGGATGAATGGGTTGGCTGCGAGGGGCTGGATAACTGGCGCGATGAAACCAAAGCCGCATTACTTGAACGCGTGCGCCTTGCCGGGATTGCGGGTCTAGGCGGGGCAGGTTTCCCTACCGCGATAAAACTTGCCTCCGATAGAGACGGCGGCATCCACACACTCATTATCAACGGCACCGAGTGTGAGCCGTACATCACGGCCGACGACACCGTCATGCAATGTTTTGCTCAACAAATTGTTGAAGGCGCAGAGATTCTTGCGCACATGGTCGGTGCTGAAACCGTGTTGTTGGCGGTTGAGGACAACAAGCCCGAGGCCGCAGACGCTATGCGAAAAGCCGCTGAAGCGCTCGAGATGGCGGAAGTGGTGACTTTTCCGACCAAGTACCCATCCGGCGGTGAAAAACAGCTCATAGAGATCTTACTCAACTCGCAGGTGCCCTCGGGTGGTATCCCTGCTGATATTGGCGTGTTGTGCCAAAACCCGAGTACCGCCATTGCGGTGCGCGATGCATTGATTGACGGAAAGCCAGTCACGCACCGCATCACCACCGTGACAGGCATGTCGCTAAAAGATCCGGGAAATCGGCGCGTCATGTTGGGTACTCCTAT
Organism: uncultured Halieaceae bacterium; assembly: GCA_913045375.1. Classification (GTDB taxonomy): domain Bacteria; phylum Pseudomonadota; class Gammaproteobacteria; order Pseudomonadales; family Halieaceae; genus Luminiphilus. Next base: position 44,618 of record CAJWQE010000007.1, read on the forward strand.
CAAGGAACTACTCAATACCGCAGGTTTCAACGCCGACAGCGCTGACCGGGTCATCCATGGCGGCCCCATGATGGGCTTTGCTGTCACCGACCTCGATATGCCGGTGGTGAAGATCACCAATTGCGTCCTTGCGCCAACACGAACCGAGATTCCTCCACCTCAACCTCAGCAGGCCTGCATTCGCTGTGGTATGTGTGCGGAAGCCTGTCCGGCCTCACTGCTACCCCAGCAGCTCTACTGGTATGCGCGGGCAAAGGATCAGGAGCAGCTCGAGCGTCATAATCTGATGGATTGCATCGAGTGTGGTGCCTGCGCCTACGTCTGCCCAAGCCACATTCCGCTTGTTCAGTACTATCGATCGGCAAAAGGTTCACTCAGGGAAGCGGCGAAAGAAAAAGTGCGCTCGGATAACTCACGCGCGCGCTTTGAGGCACGTCAGGAGCGCCTCGAGCGAGAAGCTGCGGCGAGAGAGGCCAAGCGAGCAGCGCGAAAGGCGGCGGCTGAAGCCAGAGCACAAGCTGGCGATGATCCGGTACAAGCCGCCATCGAACGCGCAAAAGCGAAGAAAGCACAGCAGGAGGCGGAGCAATGAGTTTGATGCACGTCTCATCACCACACGTTCACAAGCCTGTCTCTTCGGTTGAGCAGGTAATGAAGCAGGTCTTGCTCGCCACGATTCCCGGCGTGCTGGTACTAACATGGTTTTTCGGGCCGGGCACCATTATCAATATAGTCTTTGGGTCGGCATTGGCGTTGGCCTTCGAGGCCTGGGCCCTTTGGCTGAGAGGTAAGGATTATAAAACGCCGCTGAGAGATCACAGCGTAATCGTCACAGCAACGCTACTCTGTATTGCGTTACCCCCCTACGCACCGTGGTGGCTAATCGCTGTCGGTATTGGTGTCTCAGTTCTCCTCGGCAAACACGTATTCGGGGGCTTGGGCTATAACCCGTTCAATCCCGCCATGGTGGGCTACGTCGTCTTACTTGTCTCGTTTCCACTGCAGATGAGTTCATGGACCGAGCCGCGAGGTATCGGTGAGGTGCCGGGTCTTGTCGATGCCTTCACAGCCCTTTTTGCTGCCTCGAGTTATGATGCCGTTACAGCGGCCACACCGCTGGATCTGTTCAGACAGAACTCCGGCATGTTGTTTGACGACCTCATGCAATCCAGAGCAGAGCTCACAGGCCCTATCGCGGGCTTGGGTTGGGATTGGGTCAACCTCGCTTTTCTTGCGGGTGGTATCTGGCTACTGAGACAGCGCATTTTTACCTGGCATGCGCCGGTTGGCATGCTGGCCGCTCTCACGATCTGTGCGGCGCTGGGTTACGATGATGGCAGCTCTACGGGTGGTGGCTCGGTGCTATTTCACCTGTTTAGTGGCGCCACCATGTTCGGGGCATTTTTCATCATCACAGACCCCGTGAGTTCTGCGGTGTCTAACAAAGGGCGCCTCATCTTTGGCGCAATGGTCGGCATCCTTGTCTACTTGATCCGCGTCCATGGAAATTACCCAGATGCCGTCGCGTTCGGTGTGCTCCTACTGAACTTTGCTGCGCCGCTCATCGATCAGTACACGCAACCAACGGTTTACGGGACCAAAAAAGTGGAGGTGGACGAGTGAGAGTCATCATATCTAGCCTCGTTGGTGCCAGCCTATTGGCCGCGTTTGCCGCCGTTGGATCAGGTTTAATCAGTGGCGTTTATGAGCAAACCAAAGAGCCGATCGCCGCCGCAGAGCGCGCAGCCGAAGCCAAACAATTGCTCGAGATATTCCCTCGCGAATCGCACGACAACGAGCTCATCGATGACGGCTTTATGGTAGACGCAGAAGAACCGCTCCTCGCTCTGAGAGAACCCGGCACGGGTTATCGCGCACGACGCGACAACGAAGTCACTGGCATCATTTTGCCGGCAACGGCCCGCGATGGTTACAGCGGTGATATCCGCTTGTTGGTAGGAATTGGGCGCGACGGTGCTGTTGCTGGCGTGCGGGTTCTGAGCCACAGAGAGACACCCGGGCTCGGTGACAAGATCGAATTGAAAAAGTCCGACTGGGTGCTGTCATTTGATGACAAAACGCTCGTTGATCCAGCACCGGAAAAATGGGCCGTGATCAAAGATGGGGGTGAGTTCGATGCCTTCACGGGTGCAACCGTCACACCACGCGCGGTCGTTGCGGCGGTAAAGGGCGCGATGGAGTACAGTCAGAATAACCGAAGCGCGTTGTTTGAAATCGAAGAGGCGAACGAATCATGAGCACTCCGTCTTATGGTCAGATAACCCACAATGGTCTGTGGAAGAACAATCCCGCCTTAGTGCAGCTTCTCGGTTTGTGTCCATTACTCGCTGTAACCGCGAGCGTGGTCAACGCACTGGGACTGGCCATTGCAACGCTGTTTGTCCTGGTTACCTCAAATCTATGTGTCTCACTTATCCGGAACGTGGTCACGGATTCCATTCGACTCCCCGCCTTCGTTCTCATCATCGCAGCTGCAGTGACAGGCACCGAACTATTGATGCAAGCCTATGCCTACGAGCTGTATCAGATCCTCGGTATTTTTCTTCCGCTCATCACAACAAACTGCGTGATTCTGGGCCGCGCAGATGCGTTTGCCGCCAAGAATCCGTTGATGCCAGCTCTGGCTGACGGCGTCATGATGGGGCTGGGTTTTGGTCTCGTATTGGTAGTGCTCGGCGCTATCCGTGAGCTCTTAGGCACCGGCGCCGTCATGGCAAATATGGACTTACTACTTGGGCCCATGGCGAAAGACTGGGTGTTCGTGGTGGCGTCAGACTACACCGGCCTTTTGCTAGCCATACTTCCGCCGGGCGCCTTCATCATTACGGGTCTGTTAATAGCTGCCAAGAACGTCATTGATGCGCGTATTGAAAGGGCAAATAAAGCTCAGGTTGAGGTGCAATCGGGCAGCAAGCGTGTCCGGGTTACAGGCGAGATCGCCTAAGCGGCCTGGGAATCCCCGACAACCAAGGTCCCCAAGAGCTCATCCACTGAGGCATCATCGAGACCTTCGTCCTCTTCAGCGCAGACGTAGGTAATGTAAAGCAGCAGGCTTTCGGACCCGAGATACCACTCACGAACCGACGCACCGTCCTCGCGATATACCCCAGTTACACCCTCAAACCCGCCAGCCCGTGCTTGATGCCATTCAGTGATCTCAGGCGATTCCTCCGACGCCATTGCGGCCACATCGGAAGCATTCACTCTGCCTGACTGTTTATGCAATGTGGTGATTTCAATTTCACCGACATCGTCCTGATCGACGATACGAATGACATCATCGTCATTCTCGGCATGCCACTCCTCTGGAAGCATCATGCACCAATGGTCCGTCTCTAAAATATTCACTACTTCGAACTCCAATTACCAATCGCAACGCATCGTTAGCGCGTCCTCGCGCCCCGCTGCCGTTTTATAATAATTTTCCCGACGCCCCATCATTGCAAAGCCCAGCTTTTCGTACAAAGCCAAAGCGGCGGTATTACTAGACCGTACTTCTAGGAAAACCGATCGGATTTTAGACAGGCGCAATTTCTCAAAAGACTGTGTCAATAACGACTCACCAATGCCAGTCCGCCGAAAGCGCTCAACCACTCGAATATCAATAATTTCAGCCTCGTCCTGAACCACCGAAAACCAGACTACACCCTGAATACTCTGCGCCCCTGAAATGGCCCAGGCCCTGCCTGCAGGTTTAGCCAATAATCGCGTGAGTGCATCAAGTGACGGGGGTTGATCGCTGTCGTACAGACCATCGAGCGAGAGGTTTGCTACCTGCTCCGAACTAATCTCTCTGAATTTACCCAAGGCTGAGCGACTTAAGTGGTTTTAGTGCCTCCCAAGCGACTCGCTTAAGAGACGGCTCGGAGAGCATCGCCAGGGTCGATGGAATCCGTACCCCCGACTGTACAATCCGGTCAGGTAAGTAATGACAGTCGCCCATGAGAATGACTCGTTTCGCATCGACTTCCCGAGCCATTCGTTGAATGAGACCGTGCAAGGCCTGCTTTGCCGACTCCGCATCACCCGATAATGCGCTGTTACCGGCTACGGGCCAGTCAAACTGCTGCTGCATAAGCGTCGTGGTAGGCATCGAAATCGCACGCGCCATCGCATTAATAAGGGCCAACTGATCTTGTCTAATCAGTCCATCGCCCAGTTCTTCAAGCCACAGAAATGGTCCTGCTGAGGCCAATAACATCGAGAACGAAACCGACTCGGACCCAGACAAAGACTCAGCCGCTCTCGATTGTGAAACCGGCACATCGGCAGCTGGGCCGCCGCTGGTCGCCTGAGGCATTTGCAGCACAGGCGTGCTGTGGGTTTCAATCCGCGGCTCAACCGATCTGCTCACGACCACTGGTTCATTGAGCTCTGGTGCGGGAACGGCAAAACGCTGTGCTTTCGCGGCCCCAGGGAAATCAAATCGTGAGCTATACACAGTGATACCCATGGCCGACAGTGCCTGTCGACGCGCCATTTCGGCGGCGATGACGTCAGGACTGGCAGTGGCTGTTTCGGGGGTATCGGACATGGCGTAAGTGTCTCACGAGTGCTCTAGTTATGACAGAACCACACGCTGTGGTATCGATGACTAACGACTCTAAACAATCGTCACTTGAGCTCACTGTCTTTGGGTACATTCTTTAAGCGGTTTCTTTTGGCATTTGTTTTTTGGCATTTGCTTGTAGCCCTCAGTTTGAGCCAACAGATCAGAGACGGCCGATCGTGACTGCGGTATTCTTTTGGTCTCTGGGAAGAAAACCATAAACAAGGTGACGCTATGTCTCTCATACCGGCCGATCAGCACTTTGCTGTCATAGCAGCTATCTTATTTTTATCAGCCATTGCATTTGCGTCGGAGCGAACGGTTGTCGGACAGAAGATTACCGGTACTGTGGTCGTCATCTTGCTCGCCATTGTTGCGGCCAATGTGGGCGTCATTCCTCACTCGGCGCCCGCGTACGGCTTCATCTTCAGTTACATCGTTCCAATGCTGATTCCCTTGTTTCTGTTTCAAGCAGATATCCGACGACTGGCGCGAGAAGCATCGCGAACAACTGCCGCATTCCTCATTGCCACACTAGGCACCGTCGCCGGTGTCATTGTCGCGGCCATGCTCCTCGATTTAAGCCAGTTAGGGACGGCCTCCGACTTGGCTGCTGATCGTCGCGAGGCAGGCGTCGTCGGGCTATTCGCGTCGACCTATATTGGCGGCTCGGTTAATTACGCGGCGCTTGGAGAGATCACAGGCTTGAGCGCTGACGCTTCATTCTTTTCTGCAGCCACCGCAGCAGACAACCTCTTCTCAGCCGTATTTTTGAGCATCATCGCGCTGATTCCAGGTGCGCATTGGATTGCCAGCCGCTTCGTTGCGCACGGTGATAGCAGTGCGAGCAAAATGGCTGAAACGACGGTCACCGCGTCAAGCATCAGTTATGCGCTGGCCGCATCCGCCGGCATTGTGGCCATCACCGACTTACTGTGCTGGTGGCTGGATATTCCTAGCTGGCGCTACGCCATCATGACGTTGATCACCGTTAGTCTCGCGACCGCGGTTCCGCAAATTCGTGACTGGTTTGCCGGCGCATTTGAGGTGGGTGTTGCTCTTTCATTCACCTTTTTTGCCGCCATCGCAGCCGGCGCTGATATCAGGGCTATGATCAGCGTCGCACCGTTACTCATTGTGCTGGTGGCCATTCTGTTAAGCGTTCACCTCGCGGTACTCCTCATCGTCGGTCGCCAGTTTGGACTGACCATTCCTGAGCTGCTGACAGCCAGCAATGCCGCTATTTTGGGAGCTACCACAGCCCCGGCCATGGCCGCCGCCAAAGGCTGGCATGATCAGGTCACGCCTGGCGTTCTCGTTGGTGTCCTTGGTTATGCCCTCGGCACCTTTATTGGCACGGCGCTTTTCCAAATTTGGTAAACGCCACTGGCATGGAACATCGAGAGCGCCTAAACTCGCGCTGGTCTTAAGTCGACAAAAATGCGTATGACGATTAGGCGGATCGGTACTGCAGACAACAATGCACATGACAGACACTCCAGCTATTAATGACCCTCGCTTCCTACCCGACGTGGACCCCATATTCGAGTACTACCTGGTGGATAAGCCAAAGCTTACCTACGAGTCACCCGAGGATGGCCCGCTAACACGCGCCTTTGTGCGTGTCCTTGAGGGTTTTCTGGGTCGTCATGAAATGGAAGGACATTACCAGGCACTGAAAGCCCAAGATATCGACTCGAAGATGTTCTTCCGGGAAGCCTTTAAGCTGACCAATATCGCGCTTGATGGGGATACCAGCCCTCTTGCTGACGTCCCTAAAGACCGCCCGGTTCTGTTCATAGCGAACCACCCGTTCGGTGTTATCGACGGCTTGATCATGTGCAATATGGCCTTGGATTACGCGGATGACTTCCAAGTCGTCATCAACTCATTGCTATGTCAGGACCGCGATTTGGTCCCGCATTTCCTACCCATCGATTTTTCAGAAACGAAAGAGGCCGCAAAGCGTAACGTGCGCTCCAAGCAGCTCGCCGGCAAAGCCCTCGCGAATGGGGTGCCACTGATTTTGTTTCCTTCCGGTCATGTATCGACAGCAGACGCACCCGGGTTCGGTGATGTGGTTGATGCACCTTGGACCACGTTTATCGCCAAGCTGGTCATGCAGTATCAGCCCACGGTAGTTCCTGTGTTCTTCCATGGGCAGAACACACGTCTCTTCCACGTGGCTTCAAATATTGCCGAGCCGTTTCGTATGGCCATGCATATGCGCGAGGCACTTAAGCGCTTTGGCACCACTGTCTCGCTGGATGTCGGCAAGCACCACTCTCCGGAAGACTACAGCCATATTACGAGTCGTCAGGAGATGACGACGCACTTCTACAACATTGTGCAGGCGACGCGTCGCCCTCGCGATTGAGCTACCCCGACCTAAATTAGGACAAGCAGCGCAACCGCACCCAGCCAGAGTAGAAAGCTTCGCTCGAGCAGATGAAAGACGGCAGAGAGTCGATCATAGACAGATGCATCTCCCGGCAAGGTAACAGCCGCATCTGTTGCATCTTCCAGAAAATCCCCCGTATCAACGTCTAGCGTCATGCCCTGGCCCGTGAGGTGCTCGATGGATTTATCGAAATCGCCGAATACGGAGAAGCTCAGCACCAGCAAGCGAGACGGTAACCATTCAAGCAGCCGCATCAGGGAATCACTCAGGGGCGTCTTCGTCTCTTGTGTCAAATGCGCGAGGCGATACGCCACTGCACCAACAGGACCTAAGAGTAAGAAGTAGATCACGGGGCCAAACCACCGCTGCAACGCCATCAAACTAAAAAACGATGCCGCGACATCACCGAAGTCGTCAATATCATCGGCCGAGCTGTCACCGCCGGCAGACTCGATTACCATCGCCGCTCCCTCGTTGTCACCCACGCGGGCTCTCGCAAGAAACCGTTGCGTCAAAGTGGGGAAATCCTCGCGACCGAAGGCAAAAAATAGCGCCGCTGTTCCGAGCAAAAGCATGGCGGCGCCGCCGAGAACACCCTCTACTAAAATATATAGGAGTGCGAACACGACCGATGGCGCAACAACGAGAATCAACGCAGAACGCGTTGACGGGCCTTCTTCTTCATCGCTGATTTGCGAACGAAAAACGGAGAGAAAATCGATGGAGTGCAGCGGCCCGCCCGGGCCCATCAGCCAGTAAAGGCCGGTCGCCACAATGAACGATAAAAACGCCAGATAACTCAAGCTAACTCCCCCTTAACTCACGCTAGCTGCGCGGCAGCAATTCAACCCCCAATCGGGTTTGTAATTCCTGCCAGTCAAAGCTCTCTCCCGGATCTGTTTTGCGCCCGGGTGCAATATCACTGTGTCCAACAATAGCATCCTCTTCAATGTCTGGATGCGCAGTACGGCACTTTAGGATGATCTCCTCCAGCCGCGCGTACTGTTCCTGCGTATATAGATGGGTATCAGTACCCTCAAGTTCAATACCAAGGCTGAATTCATTGCATTTTTCACGATTACGCCATTGAGACACACCTGCATGCCAAGCCATGTCCTTGGTCGAGACAAACTGGATGACGTGACCGTCTCGACGAATCAAAAAATGCGCGGATACACGGAGGTCAGCGATCTCCTCAAAATACGGATGTCCCTGTGGGTCGAGCGAATTTGTGAAGAGTTCCGCAACGTGAGGCCCACCAAATTCGCCCGGGGGTAGCGATATATTGTGGACCACGACGAGCTCAACCGTCGCGCCCACTGGCCTCTCCCCGTAATTAGGTGACGGAATGTGCTCGCAGCCCTGGAGCCAACCTTCAGAAATTTGACCGTATTTATTGTCACTCACTTGAAAAACGTTGCTTCGGCTGTGTTTCAATACTGCATCATATCAGGCACCACTATCTATCAGACACAGCCACCTATCAGGCACTGCTATCCATCAGACACTTCTACCCATCAGGAACAACGACCAGGATATTGAAACGTGTTAACGCAAAGTGACATAGCGCCCCTCGTAGCTCTCGCGCTAACCGAAGATATCGGCAGTGGCGACATTACCGCGGGCTTAGTCGGCGCGGACGAGCAGGCGCTGGCGACTGTTATCACACGCGAGTCTGGCGTCTTGTGCGGCACGCAATTCGTCGACGCTGTCTTCGCCGCCGTCGATGCATCGCTTGAGGTCATCTGGCAAAAGTCTGACGGTGACACACTCCTGCCCGATGACACGCTATTTACGGTGTCGGGCACTGCGCGCAGCATTTTGACCGCTGAGCGTGCCGCGCTGAATTTCTTGCAAATGTTGTCAGGCACAGCCAGCTACAGTGCGAAACTCGCCTCACTGGTTGAGGGAACATCGACGCGCCTGCTGGATACACGAAAAACGATTCCCGGCTTTCGTGTGGCACAGAAATACGCTGTGACCTGCGGTGGCTGTCATAACCATCGCATCGGTTTATACGACGCGTTCCTCATTAAGGAAAACCATATTGCGGCTTGCGGCGGTATTCGCGAGGCCATAGAAACTGCGCGCATCAATGCGCCAGGAAAGCCGATAGAGGTCGAGGTGGAAAGCTTGGATGAGCTTTCAGAAGCGTTGGACGCTGGCGCAGATCGCATCATGCTCGATAATTTTTCGCTGGATGATATGCGTCAGGCGGTGACTTTGAACAAGGGTCGAGCTGAGCTTGAGGCATCCGGCAATGTGACAGAGGCAACCCTTCAGGGTATTGCCGACACCGGCGTCGATTTCATATCGATTGGCGCGCTGACCAAAGTTATCATGCCGCTCGACTTATCGATGCGACTGTCTTGATTCGAAAGGTTAAAACACGCACTCAAGGATGCTGAGTACTAAGCCTCGAGGAAGGGCTCACGGCTAATTAATACACCATTCTCATCGCCCGCAAGGTAGTCACCCTCGCTGACATCCACACCGCCTAGCGTGAGAGCAACGCCGCGCTCGCCACGACCTAATTTCTCGGTTTTCATGGGCGTGGTCCCTAGAGCCATGACACAAAAATCAAAGGTGTTGATAACTTCGACATCGCGCGCAGCGCCAATAATCACCATGCCTGCCCAGCCATTATCCATCGCAGACTTAGCGACCAGATCACCCGTCAGTGCTCTCGCAAGTGAGCCACCACCATCAATGAGTAACACCCTGCCCTCACCGGGCTCGGCAACTGCCTCTTTGACTCGCGAGTTGTCCTCGAAGCAGGCAATGGTTGAAACAGGACCGAAGAGTGATGTTCGCAAACCGAACGCACGAAATTGAAATGGCAATACGCTCGCGTCCGGGTTCAGATCGGACAGGTCGGGAGTACTCAGCATCGAAGCCTCAACTAAAGCCAATCGGCCGCGTACCCATCCAGCTGACTGACGGGCGATAAAATTGCGTCCGCGTGTGCACTGGCGCGAGGCATTAGGCGATGGAGATAGAACTCGGTCGTCGCGATTTTTCGCTGGCAGAACAGCGTTTTCTCATCGCGAGCGAGCAGGTCAATGGCCACGAGAGAGCTCGCCGCCAGATGCCAACCGCCAAACAGGTAGCCGGTTTGCATCATGTAGTCGAACGACGCAGCCATCGCCGCGTTCTTGTCGACTTTGTACATTTCCAAAATGGTTTGCGTGGACATGACATGAGCTGCAAGGGCATCGGATAAGGCCGTACCCATGGCTGCCAAGCGATCATCACTAGAGCCAATCAGCGCATCGGCTACGCCACGGATTTCATCGTGTACCGTTTCCATCATGGCACCCCCGTCGCGGGCGAGCTTCCGGTTAACAAGGTCAGCCGCTTGAATACCGTTGGTGCCCTCGTAGATGGGCGTAATTCGCACATCGCGGAAGAACTGCGCTGCACCCGTCTCCTCGACATAGCCCATGCCACCGTGAATCTGTACACCGAGTGAGGTGACTTCCTGGCCCACCTCAGTCATCCAACCCTTAATGACTGGAATCATGAGATCGAGACGTGACTTCCATTGACCACGCTCATCTGCTGGCGCGCCATGAGAGAGATCCATCGTGAGTGACTCAATGTAGGCGAGCGAGCGCATGGCTTCATTGAGCGCACGCATCGTCATCAGCATCCGCTTTACATCTGCGTGCTCAATGATCGGAACGCCTCCTTGAACGCGCTCGCGCGCATAGGCGACCGCCTTCTGATAGGCGCCTTCGCTAGCACCCAGCCCTTGAAGGCCGACTTTCAGGCGCGCCTCGTTCATCATCGTGAACATGCAGGCCAGCCCGTTGTTTTCCTCACCGACGAGGTAGCCGGTTGCTCCGCCATTATCGCCGTAGGCCATGACACAGGTGGGGCTGCCATGAATGCCGAGCTTATGCTCGACCGATACGGGGTAGGCGTCATTTCGCTCACCCAGGCTTCCATCGTCATTGACCAGAAACTTGGGAACGATGAACAGCGAGATACCTTTGCTCCCTGCAGGGGCATCGGGCAAACGGGCCAGCACCAAGTGAATAATGTTTTCGGTAGCGTCATGATCACCCCAGGTGATGTAGATCTTCTGCCCGAAAATCTTGTAGTGATCGCCGTGACGCTCCGCGCGTGTTTTCATGGGACCCAGATCGGAGCCAGCACCAGACTCGGTGAGATTCATGGTGCCTGACCAGATACCCGCGTTGATATTGGGTAGGTACTTATCCTTAAGCTCGGGACTTGCATGCGCCGAAATCGCAAGCGCAGCACCAGTACTCAAAAAGGGCTCCAGCGCAAAAGCCATATCGGCTGAATTCCACATTTCGCAGGCGGCCGTGCCGTAGAGCTCCGGTAAACCTTGGCCTCCGTGAGATGCCTCAGCCGAAATCCCTACCCAACCACCTTCACCGAGTGCTTTGATGGCATCGCCATAACCTGGAGGGATGGTGACAGCACCGTCTGAGCAGCGCGCTGGTTGCTGGTCACCGACGCGACGAAGCGGTGAAACCATGTCGGCCGCTAGCTTGCCCGCCTCTTCAAGAAGCGCCGTGGTCAAATCCGCACCCACGTCCAAGCCCTCAAAGCGCGGCAAATTTCCCAGTCGCTCACCCGCCCGACAGACGTCGTCGATCAGAAACTGCATATCATCTAACGGTGCGTTGTACATAAGCCCTCCAAAACGTGTTGCTATTGTAGCTGTTCATCCGTTCAGACCAAGAATTTCTATTCTTCACCCTGGAAGATGTATTATTCATACGATGAATAGTACGTCCCTTAGGAGAACCCACTAAATGAGTCGCCTTGGTCGCGTTGATTTAAACCTCCTCGTCTACCTCGATGCGCTGCTTCGCGAACGCAACGTTACGCAAGCCGCGCATAGCCTCGGTCTCTCTCAACCTGCCATGAGTAACGGACTCAAGCGATTGCGTGAGGTCTTTAACGATCCGCTCCTGATTCGAACCTCCGATGGGATGACGCCAACCGCAAAGGCAGAAGAACTCGAGCCCCAGTTACGCGAGATTCTGACGAACGTCGACCGCGCACTGCAGCCCACCGAAGAGTTTGTCCCCGAGACCGAGAATCGTGTGGTTCGACTGATGGCCAGTGACTACGCCGAATCCACCTTGCTCCCCTACGTACTGAAAGAACTTCGTGAGCAGGCGCCGGGCATCACGCTCGACATCATGAACCCCTCGGACGTTAGCTTTCTCGATGTGGAGCGAGGCAAGGTCGATTTGGTCATTAACCGATTCGCGCAGATGCCGCAGTCGTTCCACCAAATCACCCTGTGGCAGGACACCTTCTCTTGCCTGTTGAGCCCCGAGAATCCCATTCTTGAAGACTTCACGCTCGATAACTATCTTGCAGCCGATCACATTTGGGTCAGTAAGACCGGTATGGGCGTCGGAGTCGGCGTAAACCCCGATGATGTTCAGCGTCTGGGTTGGGTTGACTCGACGCTCGGTGAGCTTGGTAAAAAGCGCCGCATCCGTGTATTCACGCGCCACTACCAAGCGGCTATGACCCTGGCTGAGCAAAACGATCTGATCGTGACACTGCCCACGCGAGCAACGCAGTTGAAACGCGATAACCCGCGTGTGGTTGTGCGCGATGTCCCCTTCGACATTCCACCATTGGAGCTCAAAATGGCATGGAGCCCCTTGTTACAGCATAACCCGGGGCACCGTTGGATTAGGCAGCTCATCACGAAGATAGCGCGCTCCATCTAGTGGCATGTAGTGGCATGAGGGAAACTGATGCTGTAACGACAGTCAGGAGCCACGAGGTAGACCATAGGTTTAGTCAATGAGCGATACGATTCAGTTAAAAAGCGAATACGAGGGAGCTGAGGTCTTCTCAAGCGAACCTTTGGTGGCTGTTCGCAATAACGTCATCTCGCCCATTGAATGCGCCTACCTGATTGAACTTGCCAAACCGCATATCAAACGCGCAGGCGTGGTACTGGACGAGGGTTTTAAACCCAGTGAGGGTCGAACCGGCTCCAACCATTGGCTCAAGTACGACGAAGATGATGTGGTCAAATCGATTGGCCAGCGAATCGCCGATATCGTTGGCCTGCCACTGGAAAACGCCGAATCGATGCAAATCATCCACTACGGTCCCGAGCAGGAATACCGGCCGCATTTTGATGCCTTCAACCTCTCTCTCGCTCGTGGACAAAAAGCGGCTCAGTGGGGTGGGCAGCGCCTGGTTACCGCCTTGGTGTACCTCAATAAAGTCGAGGGTGGCGGTGCGACGCAGTTCCCTAAATTGGGCATCACCGTCCCTGCCTCTCCCGGACGCATGGTGATCTTTCATAACACCACGGAAGACATCAGTGGTCCCCACCCGCTCAGCCTTCACGCCGGTATGCCGGTGGAAGCGGGCGAGAAGTGGGCCTTCAATTTGTGGTTCCGTCACCACGACACCCGAGAAATGTTCGACAAAGACAAAGCGCTGCCGTCAGTTGCCTTTGATGCGACGACCAGCACAGTATCGGGTGGCGCAGCTAAAGAGGCACAAGCGGCTAATGATGGTGCTACTGCCCCTGTCAGTGAGACACCCATACCAATGCGATCAGACACTGTCGAAAACGTCGTATCAATTCAAGGCGAGAGCCTACGAGTTGTCGCCAATCGCGCTGACGTTCTCTGGCAAAGAGCTGTTAAGACACTGAAAGCGCGCGATAACCACTTCCCCGCTGTTCACCTGAGCTACTGGGATAGCTACGGCAATAAGCCTCAGCCGTCCGCACCCAATGGGTGGTCGGGTCCTCGTTTTAAAACGGTGGAGCGGAGCGTTCTGAATCCACTGTCCGATGCGGGTAAGGTCGCTACAACAATGACTGAACTCGGACTGGCTGATCGCGTACCCAAGACCTATGCCTCAGTGCAGGATGCGCTCAACGAGCAGCCCAAGGCTGACGATCTTTGGTTTATTCGCAGTCAGTTCCGTGGGGCGAATGACAAGACACTTTGCCTACCTACGCCCATTATGGCTGCGGCGACGTTGCCCGGCGGACATCTCTTACAAAAGGCCGTGGATGGGCTCGCGCTCATTGATCAGCACAAATTTACAGCGCGCTTCTACATTGTTGCAGTGGCTGGTCAGTTGATGTGCTTTGAAGAGAGCGTCGTGTTTGTTCACGGTTCGACGTATGCACCCAATGATGCAAATCATGCATCGCAGGTGGATAACCGCAGCTATCGAGATGCGGGCTCCCATATCAAGTTAGTCCCCGGCAGCCAAACAGTGCATGCGGGAACGCTTAACGAGGCAGCAAAAGCACTCACCGCCGACATGACCCGGTTATTGGACGAGGTGCGCCAGGCGTCTGTCGCAGGGGATAATGGAGAGAAGGCGTTTGCGATACTTGCATTCGATACGCTCCTAACAAAGTCGGGTGACCTCAAGCTCCTGCGCATCCACACCTTCCCAAATTTCATCACTACAGCGCAGATCGACGCCGATGTTCACGTCCCCCTCTTCGAGGACGTCCTGCGCGTGATGGCAGGCATCCCTAACCGCAAGCTGGTAACTATCACCGAATAAAATCATTTTATGTACCACCATCATTATTTTTTATGATGGTCATAAATCAGTCCGCTTCCACTCGACGTAACAACCAAACGAAAATGGCGTCTCGTAAGAACACCGAGTTAATTGGGAGCACATCATGTCAGCACGTATCGAATGCGCGGGACTTCAGGTCGATCCGGAGATTTACGAACTTCTTGAGAACGAGATACTGCCTGGCACGGGCGTGGAAGCTGATGTGTTTTGGAAGGCCCTGGCGGATATCGTCAAAACCTTCACGCCGCGTAATCGCGAGCTTCTCGCTGTCCGCGATGAGATGCAGGCCAAGATCAGCGCTTGGCACAAAGCCAATCCGGGCGCGGATTATGACCGAGCGGCCTACAAAGCCATGCTCGAAGAGATTGGCTATTTGTTACCACAACCTGCTCCTTTCAAAATCGCAACTCAGAACGTAGACCCTGAAATTGCAGAGATCGCAGGACCACAGCTTGTTGTTCCCGTGATGAACGCGCGCTACGCGCTCAACGCGGCCAACGCACGCTGGGGCTCACTCTACGATGCGCTGTATGGTACCGATGTCATTTCCGAAGAAGACGGCGCTGTCCGGGCTGGCGCTTACAACCCAGTTCGTGGTCACAAGGTCATCGAGTGGGCCCGCGACTTTCTTGATGCGCACTTCCCACTCAATCAGGGCAGTCACAAACATGCCGCTCACTACACCATCGTTGATGGCGATCTACTGATTAACCAGATTGATGGCAGCCTGAGCATGCTCGCCGCGCCCGATCAGTTCGTTGGCTTTGCGGGGGATGCAGGTGATCCATCAGGTGTCTTGCTTAAGCACAATGGCCTCCACGCTGAAATACAAATCGACCGTGAGCACTCAGTGGGAAGCACCGATGCCGCGGGCGTCAAAGACATATGCCTTGAATCGGCCCTCACCACGATTCAGGACTGTGAGGATTCGGTTGCGGCGGTCGATGCTGAAGACAAGACCATTGTCTACCGCAACTGGCTGGGTTTGATGCGTGGCGATTTGAGCGAGAGCTTCAACAAGGGCGGCCGAACACTCACTCGAAGCCTCAATACTGACCGTGAGTTCACATCGCCTCGCGGTGAGGGCTTCAGTCTGCCGGGCCGCAGCCTGATGTTCGTGCGCAATGTAGGCCATTTGATGACCAACCCCGCCATCTTGGATGCCGAGGGCAACGAAATCTTCGAGGGCATCATGGACGCGCTCTTCACCACAGCTTGCTCGCTTCATGACCTCAGGGGCGCGAGTAAAGGTGGCAACTCCCGCACCGGCTCTATGTACATTGTAAAACCTAAGATGCACGGACCCGATGAAGTCAGTATGACGGTCGACCTGTTTGCTGCGGTCGAGGATGCCTTTGGCCTGGCACGTAACACAATCAAAGTTGGCATCATGGATGAGGAGCGTCGCACGACTGTGAATCTTGCGGAGTGCATCCGCCGCGCCTCCGAGCGTGTGGTCTTCATCAACACCGGATTTCTCGATCGCACCGGTGACGAAATCCATACCAGTATGGAAGCTGGCCCCATGGTAGCCAAGACTGCAATGAAAGGTGAGCTCTGGATTAACGCCTACGAGGATTGGAACGTCGACACCGGCCTCAACTGTGGGCTCCGCGGCAAGGCGCAGATTGGTAAAGGCATGTGGGCCATGCCCGACCTTATGCAAGCGATGATCGATACAAAGCTAGGTCACCCCAAAGCCGGCGCCAACTGTGCCTGGGTACCCTCGCCCACAGCAGCGACGCTTCACGCGACGCACTACCATGATGTGTCCGTCAACGAGATTCAAGCCGAGCTTGAAGGCACCCAACGCCGTAGCGTCGATGACATACTCACGATTCCATTGGGCGACTCCAGCCTGCTATCAGCCGAAGAAATCCAACGAGAGCTCGATAACAACGTGCAAGGCATGTTGGGCTATGTGGTTCGTTGGGTTGATCAAGGTGTGGGCTGTTCAAAAGTCCCGGACATCAACAACGTGGGACTCATGGAAGACAGAGCAACGCTCAGAATTTCTAGCCAGCACATTGCCAACTGGTTACATCATGGTGTCATCACCGAAGACCAGTTCAAAGAATCAATGCTGAGGATGGCGGGTGTGGTAGACAGCCAGAATGCGGCAGATCCCAGCTATAAGCCGATGGTGGTTGACGGTCAGCCACAGGGCAATGCGTTTCATGCAGCTTGCAGGCTCGTTCACGACGGGGGTTCAGAGCCCAGCGGATATACCGAGCCGCGACTTCATACATCTCGAAGACTTTCAAAATAAAGTTTTGTCTCCGCATCTTTATGTTCGACTGGGTGATGTAATATCACCCAATGGATCCACTTGAAGAACTTATCCGAGCCCAACCGGGCTTAAGCATCTCGCTCACTATCCTCGGTCTTGTTGTCGGTAGCTTTTTAAACGTCGTCATTTACCGGCTCCCAAAAATGATGGAAGCGCAGTGGCAGCGAGACTATGCCCAATTCAGTGGTGAAGTATCGGAAGTGTCAGAAAAGCTCTCCCTCGCGTTCCCGGGGTCGCGCTGTCCACACTGCGGTGCGGCAATAAAAGCAACGCAGAATATTCCCGTAATAAGTTACCTGGCACTAGGCGGGAAGTGCGCCTCCTGCAAAGCGCCGATTTCGGTTCGCTACCCAGTCGTGGAGGCACTTACTGCCCTTCTTTGGGTGCTATGCGGTCTCCAGTTTGGAGTGAGTAATGCCTTGGCGGGCGCCATGCTCCTCACGTCCGTTCTCGTTGTTCTCACCGCCATTGATCTCGATCATCAGCTTCTTCCCGATAGCCTCACATTACCCCTAGTGTGGATAGGACTGCTGCTCAACATTGATAACACCTTTGTGTCACTTGAGAGTGCTGTCCTAGGCGCTGTCTTTGGTTACCTGTGCCTGTGGTCGGTTTTTTGGCTCTTCAAAATCGTCACTGGCAAAGAAGGTATGGGCCATGGCGACTTCAAGTTACTCGCTGCATTGGGTGCGTGGTTCGGATTGGCCGCCTTGCCCACCATCGTTTTATTATCTTCAGTGGTTGGTGCCGTTCTTGGTGTCGCCTTGATAGCAACGGGCAAGCAAGACCGAGAGACGCCCATACCGTTTGGACCCTTCCTCGCGGGCGCAGGGCTCATTCATTTGTTCTACCCCAATGTCCTCTTAACTTGGGTGGCAGGGGCCTAACGGCATGTTCGTGGTAGGCATCACAGGAGGCATCGGTAGCGGCAAGTCTGCGGTGACCGATCATCTCGAAACATTGGGCATCACAGTCGTCGACGCAGATAAGGTTGCGCGTGTTGTGGTTGAGCCGGGCAAGCCGGCCCTGAGCCATATTGTCGACCGCTTTGGCGATGCCATCCTGCTGGAGGACGGCAACCTGAATCGTGCGGCCCTGCGCGAGCGGGTATTCGCTGAACCGCAGGAGCGCCGGTGGCTGGAGCAGTTGCTGCACCCGCTGATTCGCGAAGAGATCATGACCGATCTACAGTCCGCCCGCTCGCCTTACGCACTGCTGGTCTCACCACTGCTGGTCGAGTCAGGCCAGAATAGTCTGACCAAGCGCATCATCGTGGTCGATGTGCCTGAAGCCATGCAGCTCGCACGCACCGTTCAGCGCGATGCGGTGCCCGAGGCACAGGTGCGCGCCATCATGCAGGCCCAGGCCCAGCGGGAAGAACGCCTGCGCCATGCCCACGACGTCCTCACCAACGACAGCGACCTGGCAGCACTACACGCCCAGGTCGACGCGCTGCACCAGCGCTATCTCAAACTGCTGGAGTCCCAAGCATGACACTGACGGTCAACTGCCCCACCTGCAAGGCACCGGTCACCTGGGACGACAGCTTCCCTGAACGGCCCTTCTGCAGCCATCGCTGCAGGCTGATTGATCTGGGCGAATGGGCCACAGAGAAACACACCATTGCTGGCGAACCGATCTACCCCGAAGTTGGCGAGGGCTCGGATAACGTCCAGTAGCCAACAGTAGTTGAACCGTGCGTTCTATCTGAAAAGCCCATTGCACTAATAGTGTTGCTCAGCATGTTCGTCGCCAACGCAATTTACCCCACTATCTTGTCGAATGCCCCGATACCCGCAACGCCTGCCGCCCCCCGCTTCAGAGCTATGCGAACATCACTGCGTTTCATACCCCCAAGAGCATATACCGGCAGAGAAACAGAAGCGGCTAGCTCCTCAAATCTGCTCCAGCCCAGTGGCGATTTACCCGGATATCTGGCCGTCGAAGCCACTGGCGAGAGCAGCGCATAATCAAATCCAAGCGCCTCAGCTTTCGTCAGTTCTTCCCTGGAATGACACGAGCAGCCCACAAGGCGTGAACGCTCGCCCACGCTCGTCTGTAGCCTTCCCAATTCAGTGGAAGTCACATGAATACCAACCTCATGAGGCAAATCTTTCTCAAGGGAAAATGAACCATTCACAATCAAACGTGACCCACAACCCTGCAGCATGTCGAGACTCCTGTGGGTCCAATCCAGAAGTTGATCGTGGGTCAAATGCTTTTGTCGAATCTGAAGTGCCTGCGTGCCGGATTGTGCAAGAGCGCCGAGATATGCCGACAGCTGAGGGAAGTTTTTGAATTGCGGTGTAATCGCCATTTGCGTCGGTAGCTGGAGCAGATTAATGATCCGGTGGTTCGCTTCAGGGAACTGACGGGACTCCATGTCCTTTGGCGCCAGCCACTGAATTTTCTGCCCTTCTCGGCCAGCGGCTACACCGTCAAACTCAGTGACTTGCCACACATCCAGCAGAACCTGTTTGTCACCATAATCATGCTGAATCTTGATGAAGGGATACGCGGCACGAATCAGCAGCCCGATCTCTTCGCGAATCTCGCGCTGCAAAGCAGCGAATACAGTCTCAGTCAACTCAAGCTTACCGCCCGGAAATTCCCAGAGATTTCCCTGATGACTGTCTGGCGGGCGAAGCGCGACAAGCACTTCTTGATTGGAATTTTTGATGATTGCGACTGCAACGTGCAGCATGGAAAAACACCTGGAAGCTAGGAACGATACTCCGCATTAATTCGAACGTAATCATGCGAAAGGTCTGAAGTCCAAACAGTTTCAGCGTGGCCTCCCCTGCCAAGCTCGACTGAAATTTCAATGTCGGTCTTATCGACCTGCTTTTTCCCCTGACGCTCTGAATAGCTTGCAGACAATTCGCCATTTTCAATCAGACTGAGCTTTCCCAAGCGAATGCTGACACCTGAAACATCAAGATTCTCGACCTCCGCACGGCCAACAGCGGCCAATATTCTTCCCCAGTTGGGATCAGAAGCAAATAAGGCGGTTTTAACCAGCGGAGATTCAGCCAGTGCATAGGCGACGGCGAGACATTCCTGTTCATTTCCGCCCCCGGTCACCTTAAAAGTAATAAACTTCGTTCCACCTTCGGCATCCCTGATCAGGTCGGTAGCAAGTTCCTGAAAAATGCCACGAATTGCTGCCAGGTACGATTTCTGATCGGCTACCTGCAGTTCATCAAAGACTACGCCTCTGCCACTGGCAACAAGCATGCAGGCATCATTGGTTGAGGTGTCGCCGTCGACAGTAATTCGATTGAAACTTTGAGATACGACATCTTCGAGTTGTACTTGCAGCGTTGCCGGCTCAACGCGAATATCGCTGAAGACAAACGCAAGCATAGTAGCCATATTTGGCTTTATCATACCGGCTCCTTTGGCGATACCGCTGATCCGGCAGTCTTGCCCAGCAAGTTGGAGTGACCGCGTCCTGAATTTGGGGTGGGTGTCCGTCGTCATGATGCCGGTGGCGGCAGGGAGCCAGCTGTCTGGAGCAAGAGTCGCATAAAGCTCAGGAATCGCAGCGTGAATCTTATCAGCAGGCAGAGCCTCACCGATTACGCCAGTGGAAAATGGCAGGACCTGTTCGGCTTGGACTCCGGCCGCATCTGCTAGCCATTGACAACACTGCAGAGCAACTTTTTCACCCTCCGCACCGGTACCGGCATTGGC
>CAJWQE010000008.1 GCA_913045375.1 uncultured Halieaceae bacterium
CTTATATACTTATCTTCCATCAGATTAAGTATCAAATGTGACGCCAATATAGAATTTCAATGACGTTATTATTTCGGTAAATAATCTGATCAAGAAGTCGTCGATGTGGGCCAACGTCGCAGCAATCATGGCCCCACGTCAAACGACCTTTTGTTTTCAAATGAGCTTCTAATGTTTCGTAGCGGGCAGCTACTGATATGAGATAAATGCGATAGCCCCCGAGGGTGGCTGGGTGAAACAACCCTCAGATCTCATAAGACGTCAACACAGCCGGGTCCGATCGCAACAGCGAAGTAGAGGTCAGCTCTTTACTTCCCAATACCTCACCGCAACGTGCTTCGTAATAATGTCTATGTCCCACATTACGAAATTGACAATCCCTTGGTTGGTTGCATCCGTAAAATACGATTTCGCTTTCGATCCTTCGCGAATAAAAGTACCCATATGTGGTGTACTTATGAGTGTCCCATCGTCAAGGAATGTGCGCGCCTCACCTACGATACGACCACGCAAACGTTCAGCGTCAACATATGTGAACGTGTGTGATGCGAAAACAGAGCCGTACCCCTCAACTTTTCCCTCAAAGTCAAAAGAAACCGAATCCGACTCGATAGTCATCCGAGCGATTGTTAATTCGCCTACACCGTCTGGATTTTCCATAATATCCCCCTATCTTTTTTATGATCAGCAAAAAAGCTCTGTAGAAGCCTTATCACGTATTACTGCGCAGAACACTTTTGAAAGTGAGCTAACCAACTCGTTACAAAACGCGAGAAAGCTCTGCTCGATTATTTGTAATCTCTCCATCCAAAATAACAGTGTTCTCAAAGACCATGCGGTTCGGGTTGCTTGAATCCATTGTCCACTTCATGCCCGTCACAAAACTGTGGTGCTGCCGGTGAAGACCGCTTCGCTCTTCATCTACAGCAATGCTCATACTGTTGGCTGTTAGCTCATCTAATTTGAAAACAGGCTCAGTTCCCAAACCGCAATAGTGGCGCACAACGAGTTCACCGTCTTGATCACTATAAGTGGTGAGCATCTCGACACCGTCCTCCAGGATTCGCTCAGTGATCGTATTCCCCCCTGATGTGATCGCCCATTCGTAAGACACATCAAAGCTCTGACCGGTGAGTGATTGCGTCATCCGACCCTGCCACTTCCCAAGTTTCTTTTTCACCGCCGAAAACGCTGCACTATTAGAGGAGTTCGACATCTCAACACCGCCGATAGTTATTGCCGCATCATCAGCCCATGCGGTACCGGCTGCGAACAAAGTGGTAATTGCAAATATGATTTTTTTCACTCCAACATCTCCCATCGTTTTATTCTGATACTCCGGTTTTTACGCTATCACAGTCTGAGAGTTGTGATTTGCTATTCACTATCAATCCTACAAAGGTGACGCACAAGCGAGATCGTGCGTTACGCGCGTCAGGCAATTCTAACGGCGCCCCAAAAAAACATCCTGGATCAAAACCAAACATTGATAAAGCCGCGGTCTGATGTATCTGGCGTGGAACTACCGCGACAGTGATAAGAGTGTTGCCTCCCCGGGGGGTGTTTCTTACAAGATTTTGAGAAGTTGCTACGCCAAAAGTCTGTGTAGAAAGTCTGTGTAATTTAGGTGGATCTGTTAAAATATAGTGCAGACGTTACAGAGTCTGAATGGCAGGACTGTTAAGCAGGATTGTGGCTCCGGAGGTAGTGGGTTCGAGACCCATCAGCCACCCCATCTTTCGCCGATAATGATCAGGCCGCTACAGTCGGAATAGGGTCATTTTGTGGCCCTCTGATCAAGTCTTCCGCACGTTCTTGAGCCACCTGCGCCGGAGAGATTCCCCGCGACTGCGCCTCCGTCAGAACCGAATTGAGCCGATCAGCGATGGCTGTTACCCCAGCGTCGATATTTTCTTGCGAGTTGCCCTGTCTTCGATGGTAGACGTCGATGACACCGCCTGCGTTAACCAAGTAATCAGGACAATACAAAATCCCCGCATTGGCCAGTCGCAGGTCATCTTCCTGGGTCAACAGCTGATTGTTGGCTGCACCTGCGATGACAGACGTATTAAGAGTTGGAATAGACCATTCATTCAGCACTCCGCCAAGTGCACATGGAGCAAAAACGTCGCAGTTGCCAGTCAGCAACTCGTCATTACTCACAATTCGAATGGAAAGCTCATCGCTGGCACGACGACAATTATCGTCATTGATATCGCTGGCGTTAACGACGGCTCCGTTGCTGACGAGTAATTTTGCGAGTTCGAAGCCTACTTTTCCCAACCCCTGAACATGGACGCGGACGCCGAGCAGGTCCGACCGCCCCAATCGGAAGCTAACAGCCTCCCGAATACTCAAGAACACACCAAGGGCCGTGCTGGGCGAGGGGTCGCCGTTGCTAGAGTCCGATTCAAGACCCGCGACATGGGTTGTTGTCTCTGCGATAACCGCCATATCGGTCGGTGACGTACCCGAGTCCTCGGCGACGATGTAGCGTCCGCCGAGCGACTCGATGGCGGCGCCCATGGCCCTAAAAAGCGCAGGTGTTTTAGCTGTTCGGGGGTCACCGATAATGACAGATTTGCCTCCGCCGCTATTGATGCCCGCGAGAGCATTTTTATAGGTCATCCCCCGCGACAAACGCAGAACATCAGTAAGTGCTGCATCTACGTTTTCATACGGCCACATTCGACACCCCCCAATCGCGGGGCCTCGCTGCGTGTTGTGCACGGCGATGACGGCCTGTAGCCCTGCCGCTTTGTCATTAACGAAGACCACTCGTTCATGATCGGCAAATTCGGGGTGGGTAAAGCTAGTGTTCATTTATACCTCTGTGATTTACATCTGTTACGTTTAGTGGCTGTACTAATTGAAGTTCAGCTCGGCACCGATTTCGCTGCTCGAACCATGTTCTGCGACTACGGCTTCTTACATGCCCGTAACCTTTAAGCTTTGATGGGGCATTGGCGAGTTGTTGTGCCGAGTCAATCGACTCGACGGTGGCCATTTCAGCGATCAGATCAATATCAGCAAGGTAGTCCGCTAGGTCAGCCCGTTCAGCCCGTCTTTCACTTGTATAAGCGAACACATCCATGGCTGTGCCTCTGACAAACCTCAGTCCGGCAAGCACCCTCAAAGGAAATCTGGCCCAGGCACCCATCCGAATTTTTTTGGGTCGACCATCACGCGACCCCCATTGCGACAACAGTGGTGGTGCGAAGTAGAAATTTACGCCAGCCCGGTTCAGATCAGGCATGCCATCAGGCTTATCATCAGTGGTCAGAATTCGAGCGACTTCGTACTCATCTTTGAGCGCCATTAAGCGGTAAAGCTGTCTTGCGATCTCGCAGAGAAGTGCCGCGTTATCGGGTAAGTGATTGAGACGCTTTTCCAAAGTCCTGATTCGGCGTACATACAAGGCCGCGTAGCCTTCAGATTGATAGCAAACTAACCGTGCCTCTCGATCGGCAACAATGTCATCGAGTGACGTCAGCTGAGTTGACGTAGATTTTGGCAGTAGAGCCAAAACCTTTTCTTGTTGCTCGACGAACCGTCGACCCCAGGTGAATGCAGACTGGTTAAGTTCAACCGCAACGCCGTTGACCTCGATTGCGCGCTCAATCGCCGTGGGTGAAATAGGTAACAAGCCTCTTTGGCTGGCTAGTCCCACCAAGAACAGATTGGCGGCAATGGCGTCTCCCGTGAGGGCGATGGCGAGCATAGATGCATCTAAGGCATCGATCTGGTGCTCTCCTACGATCCGTCGAATTAGTTGTGCGGTTTCTTCCGTAGAAGTCGTTGCCTCCGCGGTGTACAGAAAATCTCGGGTTTCCGTGGTCTGGGTATTCACTATCGCATGACATGAGGGGCTCAGCTTGCGAAGTGTTTCGGGATTAGATGCTACGAGGGCATCGCAACCCAATAGCAGGTTGGCCTGCGCGTCCTTGACTCTGACGGCGTGGATGTCGCTTTGATCTCGCGCGATCTTAATATGGCTTACTACCGACCCATATTTCTGAGCGAGTCCGGTTTGATTCATCGTGGCAAAGCCCTTCCCCTCGATGTGTGCCGCCATAGCTAAGAGCGAGTTGACGGTGAGGACCCCGGTTCCCCCTATGCCTGCTACCAATCCACACCAGGGCTTATCGAGTGCGACAACCGAAGGGTCGGGGAGGGGATCAAAAATAGGGACAGGGATCTCAGATGAGTCCTCGCTAGCATCGAGCGCTGTCGCTGGCAGAGTAATAAAGCTCGGGCAGAAGCCTTCGACACAGCTCAGATCGGTATTACAACTGTGCTGATCAATGACGCGTTTCGTCCCTAGTTCGGTCTCAAGTGGTTGAATAGAGAGGCAGTTTGATTGGTGCCCGCAGTCGCCACAGCCCTCGCAGAGCTCAGGGTGAATAAAGACTTTGGTTTTGGCCGGCGGCATCAACTGTCGCTTTTGCCGACGTCGTTTTTCAGTCGCGCAGAGCTGTTGATAGACGATAACCGAGGTTCCCTCTATCTGGGCGTATCGCCGCTGTAGCTCGTCGTAATCGGCTCGCTGCCATGCCTCAACGAATGAAGGAAGATCACGAGGTGCCACATCCTCCGAAACAACGGCAATGTGTTTTACACCTTCTGCACGAATCTGATGCAGTAAATCATCGAGAGACAGACTGCCATCGATGGCTTGCCCACCTGTCATTGCCACTGCTTCGTTGAAAAGAATTTTATAGGTGATGTTGACCTTGCTCGCGACCGCGGCGCGAATTGCCAGACTGCCGGAGTGAAAATAGGTTCCATCTCCAAGGTTTTGGAAGACATGCTTCCTCGAGCTGAATGCTGCCTGTCCTATCCACGCCGCACCTTCGCCTCCCATTTGCGTGAAGGTTCGGGTGTCTCTATCAGGCATCCAGGTCGCCATATAGTGACAGCCGATGCCACCCATAGCGACGCTGCCCTCGGGCACCTTGGTCGACGTATTGTGAGGGCAGCCTGAACAAAAATGCGGTGTTCTAGTTGGTGTATCGATGCAAAGACCTTGCGTAGCTACCGCAACGCTGGTTTTGGTACGCAGAGAGATTCCCAAGGCCTCGAGACGAGCGATAATTGCGCGACCGACAAGATCGGGGTCGAGTTCACCAGTGTTAGGCAGTAATGACTCGCCTCTGTGGTCAAATTCACCGTATATCTTGGGTCGAGACTCTCCGGCGAGGTTGTAAAGCTGAGACGTCAGCTGGTCTTCTATAACCGATCGCTTTTCTTCCACCACCAGGATTTCGGTCAAGCCTCGTGAAAATACCTGAATGATTTCAGGGTCAAGCGGCCAGGGCATACCAATTTTGAGCACTCTGATGCCGAGGTCGTTCGCGGTTTGGTCATCGATCCCAAGTGAACCTAACGCCTCCATGACGTCGAGGTAGGCTTTACCTGATGTGATGATGCCAAGCGCGGGTTTTACCGAGTCCATCACAATACGATTAAGCCCGTTGATGCTCGCAAACAGTCTTGCGGCATAAATCTTGTAGAGATTAAGGCGTTTTTCTTGATCGAGGGGCGGATCAGGCCAGCGCGCATGCATACCGTCAGGTGAGATCGCTTCTTTGGGCGGTAGGGTGATGGAGTATCGCGCAGGGTCTATTTCCACACCCATCGCAGCATCCATATTGTCAGTGATCGCCTTCAGTGCAACCCAGCACCCCGAAAAGCGCGACATAGCCCAACCATAGATCCCAAAATCAAGAACCTCCTGAACGTTGGAGGGAGCAAGCACGGGTACCGAGGCACCCATGAACATGTGTTCTGACTGGTGAGGGAGGGTCGATGACTTGCAGGCATGATCATCGCCAGCCACCGCAAGTACACCGCCATACGGTGAGGTTCCAAATGCATTCGCATGCTTGATGACGTCCATGCTTCGATCAACACCGGGCCCCTTGCCGTACCACATGCCAAAGACCCCGTCGTAGTTGGAGTCTGAGACGATGCCAAGCTGTTGTGATCCCCATACGGACGTGGCAGCCAGTTCTTCGTTTATGCCAGGATTAAACGCAATGTGGTGGCTTTCTAAGTACTTTTTTGCAGCCCATAGCGATTGATCTAAACCACCCAGTGGGCTTCCACGGTATCCCGAGATAAAGCCACCTGTCTTCAAGCTAGCAGCCGTATCGATCTCGTGTTGCAGCAAAGGGAGTCGGACCAGCGCATCAATTCCCGTTAAGTAAACCCGAGTCGGGCCGGGAGCAAACTTATCGTTTAACTGAATATTCCGTAGGAGGTGTGGTGTTGCATGCGTCATGCTGAGTCCCTCGGCAGGCTGTTTAGTTGGCTTGAGCGCTGATTTTGTCGTTATGCCCAAGATAATTGTCTGCCTTATTAAGCGAAATTTTTGTTCTTTTTTGCTCCCATGGCGTTAGTAATAGACTTATAATTTCCAAAATAAGCTCTAAAGGGAATAAATGTGTCGTCTGAGTGGAACAGGCAGGACATCGCTATCATGTCTTCGCTACAGCAGGATTCGACGGTATCGACAGCAGTACTAGCTGATCGTTTAAACAGCTCTCAATCACCTGTATGGCGACGTATTAATCGCCTTGAGGAGAAGGGGGTCGTTCAGCGACGGGTAGCGCTACTCGACAGAAATGCGCTGGGCATGGAGATCGTCGTTTTTGCGACTGTGAACCTGACTCAAACGGGCAGGCAGAACCTGCTTGCTTTCGAACGTGAAGTGGAGACACACCCCGAAGTGGTTGAGTGCTACACAATGGCCGGGATCTGGGATTACGTACTAAAAATCATTTGCAAAGACGTGCGGCACTACGAGGATTTCGTTAGAAATACGTTGCTCAGCGGCGATCTAGTGCGTGAAATGCACTCTCACATCGCTGTCACAGAAATCAAAAACACCACTGAGCTACCCATCGCAACACAGCTTTAGTAGTGCCGGCATCACCTTAGCCTGGTACCGCCACCTGCGTCGGACGCTTGGCTCCTTTGCCATACAGATTGACCTTCAGACTCGAGATGGCGTGGACTAAGATAATGGGCTCGATTTTCTGTTTTCCTGTCCAATGGATATTCGGAAAACGCTCAAGAATGCGCTCGTAGGCCATTTTCAACTGCATTTGCGCGATACGGTTACCCAAGCACCGATGCACACCATGACCAAACGCCACGTGTTTCTCCACATTATCGCGCGTTAAATCGAAGACATCGGGGTCTGGGAAGACCGAGGGGTCTCGATTCGCGGCACCGTACCACATGATGACTTTTTCATTTTCGGCAATACGTTGCCCTGCGATTTCTGTGTCCTCAGTCGCCGTCCGGCGCATGTGCATGACGGGTGACGTCATGCGCAGCGCCTCGTGTGACATTCGGTCAATCAAAGACGGGTCATCAATTACCATTTGCCGCTGCTGCTGGAATTCGGTCATCAGCCGGATGGTGCCTGAAAGGGAATTACGCGTGGTGTCGTTACCCGCAAAAATGATCAGCAGCCACGAGCCGTCCAGATAGTTCTGCGACAGAGGTTTGTCATCAAGCGTTGCGTTTGCAATGACTGTCAGAAGATCCTGCCGCGGATTCTTGATTCTGTCTGCCATGACACGTTCGCCGTAATTGAACATATCCTCCAGCATCTGATTGAACCTAAACAGGAACATGGGCTCAGCCATAAACATTCGGAAGGGATGGGTCAGGAACTGGGGAGCGAGCTCGAGGTAGTGCATCCACTTGATGATATTGGGCCGATCTTCCTCGTCGACGCCCAGCATTTCACACAGCGTGAACATCGGAAGCTCGGTCGAAAACATCTTGGCGAAGTCGACCTCAGGGCCTTGCCGCTCCATATTGTCTAGTAGGTCATCAATTTTCTTACCGACGCGTTCTTTTAGGGTCTCCACGTATTTGGGAAAGAAGAATTCAGACTGCTGCAAACGGAGATCTCGATGCACATCGGCGTCGAGGTTAATCAACGAATTGTGCGCGGCATACATCAACCGATCCGCTTTACCGCTGGCAGGTAATACAGCCATGTGCATACTGCCGCGTTGAGAGGAGAAAATCTTTGGGTTGAGCTCGACGTGCTTAACGTCATCATAACGAGAGACCGACCAAAAGCCGGACGTCGGCTTTCGTCCTTCAGTCCACATAACAGGGGACTCTTCACGCATTCGGCGGTAATAGTCGAACGGCTGCCCGCGGGTCCACGCATTGGTTGATCCCAGATTGAAGCCTTTTAACCGCTGATAAATCTCAGGGTAAACGGGGTCGGTAGCACCGGTATCGACAAAAATATCATCACTGACGGATGCGTAATGGTCGATGTTCTGAGGCTGATTCATAGCTGACCTTGGCAGGTTTATTGAGCAGATGGCGCGTAGATTAACCAAAAATGATCGCCATGGACTAGATCCGTCCAGCTTTTCTCCACCTGTTTAAACGTTGGTCACCGATAAGTCTTGTGTGCGCGCCTCCTGCCTGTTGGCGTGCATTATTTGGATTACAGTGTCTGGGCCGGTTACTGTGTATGCAATGCGGTCTTGCTGGGGGCAATCATGTTCAAAAATGAAACAGAACGTGCTTTCGTTTTAGTTATGCTTATGTGCGGGTTTGCGCTGCTTTGGATGACGGTGAAAGACGCCGCGTTCGCGAGCTAACGGCGCATCCAGTAAGGGGTTGGGTCTTGGGTAGCGCCAGTATCAGAAAAGAAATAATAAGAAAAACGGGTTACAGCAATGGGTGAACAAGCCGACATACACGTCAAAATTCTTACTGCAGCGTCTACCGATGAGCTGATGGAGGTTTACGACGGCTGGGCAGATCGATACGACCGTGAACTATTGGAAGACTGGGGCTACACCAGTCCTCAGAAAGCGGTGCAGCTACTCCTCGAGGCAATGGGCTCCCATGAGCTAGCGGTATTGGATGCCGGTTGCGGTACTGGGTTGGTGGGTGTCCTTCTAAAAGAAGCGGGGATGTCACTTCTGACGGGCATTGACTACTCACCTGGGATGCTCGCTGAGGCGGAGAGGAAAGGTGTGTATGACGCGCTCCATACGTTGGATATGAATCTTCCTCTAACGTTGCCATCGGATAGCTATGATGCGGTGACCTGCATCGGTACATTCACGTCGACCCATGTAAAACCCGAGGCGGTTAGAGAGCTTGCGCGGGTTACGCGCTCTGGTGGCGTATTGGTGTTCACGGTAAGAGACGATTACTGGCAGTCGACGAACTTCATTGATTTGGTGACCGAGTTACATGTCTCAGGCGTCGCGCGAATCGAACAAATAAGACTCGAGCCCTACATTCATTCCGAAGGCTCTGAGTGCCGTTTTGTTGTCTTGCGAGTGTGTTGAGGCTTACGCATGCGTCATTGTGTTTTTGCCAAAAGTGCCGTGCAAATACCCAGCGTGTCGAATCGCTCATGCGATGCACTGCGGAGTGATGGCTCGCTAATAATCGGTTGGCGAAACCCTGGTTGCTCTACAAATGCTGCTATAACTTGCAGCGACTAACCAGTAGGTGCAGAACTAAAAAATAAGAGAGACCAACGTTAATAACGATAAAAATTAGTCACGTTAAGAAGAGGTTGCCCATGATCGACTTTGAAATACCCGAGGAAACCAAGTTAGTCCGAAGCATTGTGCGAGAGTTTGTGCATGACGTCTGTATTCCGGCCGAAAAGGGCCTCACTGTGGATACCTATGACGAAATACTCGCGGAGCTGCGTCAAAAAGCGCGAGCCAAAGGACTTTGGTGTCCTTTTTTCCCAGTCGAATGGGGTGGTATGGGCCTCAAGCCGTTAGCAAATGCTCTAGTGCAGATGGAACTAGGTGAGTCGATTCTAGGAGCTCTCGCGCTGAACACCCAAGGTCCTGATGACGCGACAATGATGACGTTGCTGCACCACGGCACCGAGTACCAGCATGAAGCCTTCCTCAAGCCTCTCGTGGCTGGTGAGAAACGAGTGTGCTACGCCATGACCGAGAAAGGAGGTGGCGCCGATGCAACGGGGATGAAGACGACGGCGGTCGAAGACGGGAATAATTACGTGCTGAACGGCGATAAATGGTACATCTCGTCGGCAAACGTTGCCGATATCGCCGTGGTTATGGCGAAGACCGACCCCGACGCACCGCGACATCAGCAGTTTTCGACCTTTATCGTAGAGTTGCCGAATCCCGGTTTCAAAATTCTCCGGAATATCGACACCATGCATCGTCACACACCGCTAGGTGAGCGATTAGGTGCGGCCCACTGCGAGATCGAGATAAAGAATTTGATTGTGCCAAAGGCGAATTTACTGGGAGGACGGGGTCAAGGGTTTAACATGGGCCAACACCGCCTTGGCTACGGTCGTTTACGGCATGGTATGCACAACGTTGCTAAAGCACAGCGAGCGCTCGACATGGCGGCCAAACATGTACTGGAGCGAGAGACGTTCGGGAAAAAGCTCTCTGACCGTCAAAGTGTGCAGTTCATGCTGGCGGATTGTGCGGCCGAGATTTACAAAGCGCGTCTCATGTTGATGCATATTGCCTACAAGGCAGAGAACGGGCTCGATATGACTCAGGAAAACTCGATTGCCAAAATATTTCTGGCCAATATGGTTCATCAGGTCGTGGATACCGCGCTCCAGCTTCATGGGTCACTCGGGTACTCGCGAGATACACCGCTGGCCGATTGGTATACATCGATTCGAAGCCAGCGTTTGGTTGATGGACCAGATGAAGTTCACCGCTGGAAAGTAGGAAAGAACGTACTACGCGCCTACGAGCGAGATGGAACAACCGCTATGGCTGCGGGTGGTGACTTACTTTAATTTCCCGGTCGGCCTGTTACATGCAGTTTCGGCGGATAGAGCGTAAAATCTTCGAATCGGACGAAGGTTTTAAGAAATAAAAGCGAGGTGTGTTGTGTCAAATACGTTCCACTTAGCGGTACCTGCAGGCGACTTAGCGTCGACGATTCCCTTTTACACGGAGGTTCTAGGCTGTGCTACGGGTAACAGCGAAGAGGGGAAATGGATTGATATCAATTTCTGGGGTAACGAGCTGACATTGCATCAGAGTGAGGAGCAATTACCGGGTGTTCGTCACGATGTCGATATGGGTAATGTCAGCGTCCCGCACTTTGGTGCGCATATGCCGGAGGCCGAATTTCAGGCATTGAAGCGACGAATTGAGTCTAGCCAGTTTGACTATCTCGACCAGCCATACCGCCGATTTAAAGGCACTGAATTCGAGCAAGAGACGTTCTTCATCTCAGACCCAAACGGTAACGTCCTTGAGATGAAAACGATGGTGAATCCGAGCGTTTTATTCGACTAACGAGCGGTGTAACGAATTCTCTGACGTAAATGGCGCGCCCACCAGGACTCGAACCTGGAACCTCATGCTTAGAAGGCACGTGCACTATCCAGTTGTGCTATGGGCGCGGGGCGCGCAAGTATCGCACATTCAAACGCGGTTATTCCACGATATCGCGACCTTGACAGTCCTTTCCCGGTATCGGTTTTTCAGTCCAGATTTGTAACAACTGCATGATGGCTGTGACGGCAGCTATGAGCAGGCAGCAGATTTGCACAGTACGTGGTAACGACTCGTTTAACCCCACCTCGATAAGGATGCCCGAAACTGAAAGACAGTAGACTGTCACTAGTGCTCTTGCCGTATTGGGAGCACGTGAGTCCGCAGCGCCCTCATGCATTGAATGACTGAGCCGAAAGCCCAACCAAAGACCGATGAATGCGGCTATGAGCCACAGTGGAATAGAGGCATCAGCCATGTTTTTAACCGTCCAACTGCTTAGTGAAACTTAACTTCGGCAAGCAATTTATAAAACCTTCGTCACCGAGTCGAGTTTAGTGCAACGACTTAAACATTGACGTTTAAGATTGCGCGGGTGGCGGTGCGTAGCATGGCTTCGGCATCTGCGTCTTGGTCAAAGGTGTCTAACAAGCGGTTGTGTTGCAGCGTGGCAATGCCGTGTGCGGCAGACCATAACAGGGTTGCGGTCTGTAAAGAGGTCCCTACAGATTCGGGACGTTGCTCTCGCAAGTAGAGCTCGATGGCTTCGTGTAGCACCTGAAATCCGGTGCGCTTCGCGCGCGCCTCAGCTCTTCGCTCATCGGCGTCTCCATGGTTTTCCCACATCAGGCCAAAAAATGCTTTCTTGTCCATGGCAAAGCGCAGGTACGCGGACCCAAGCGCATCAATGTGAGCAAGGGTGCCAGGTGCGACAGAATCTTGCGCGTCAGTGGTGTATTGCATGATGCCAATATGGGCAAGCTCCCTTACTGCGGTGAGTAGGGCGTCCTTGTCCCTAAAATGGCGGTAAAGGGCGGGCGAACTGACGCCCACTCGTTTTGCTACCTGTGCGATGGTGATGTCGTAGCTGCCAATGCTCTCGATGAGTTCAGCGGCTGCGATGATGGCGCAGTTGCGTAAATCGCCATGATGGTAGGGCGTCACCGATTGATTCATGCCAATGCTCCTCGAGCCGCTTTCAGTTGAGCTCGCTCGATCCGGTTATCCTGCGGTGCGCCAAGAAGTACATAGGCGGGTGGCACCAAATAGAATGAAATGATGGTGGATAACAACACGCCACCGGCAATGGCCATCGCAAACGGGGGCCAAAACTGACTTCCTTCCAAAATGAGAGGCAAGAATCCACCGAACGTAGTCAAAGTGGTCGATATGATGTGTCGACTGGAGTCGAGTACTTCATCACGCATCGCGTCTCGATTGCCGCTAGCAGCCGCGGGTGACTGTTGAAAGGACGTCAAGATAATGATGCACGCGTTAATGGCTACACCAATAGAGCCAACGACACCTACGAGCGCCATGATGCCGAGTGGATAGCGGAAGAGGGCAAGTGCCAGGAAGCTGAGACCGAAGGCACAGATTACAACTCCGAAGGCAAGTGCGGTTAGGCGCCACGAGTTGAACGTGAGCATGATAGTCGCAAGGAGTAGCGACATCACCAGTCCTACCGGCCCAATGAGGTCGTTCACAACGCCTTCGCGCTCACCGCTGTCACCGCCGAAGCTGTATCGGTAACCGTCTGGCAAAGCGATCGGATTGTCTTCCAGGGACTTCCTGAGCAGCTTCAATGCCTCCTCTGGGAGCACGCCTCTGGTCAAGAACGCTTGAACCTGATTAATTCGCTCACCGTCTCTGCGCCCGATAGGCGCGTCATCGGGGACGATGTTCAGTTCACCCACTGCGGACAGAGGCACAAAGCGTGGCTGCCCGAGTTGCCCGGGGAGGGGGATCTGCAAATTGAGAAGCTCGTCGCTATCTTGCCAGGCCTCTCGCTCTAACTTTGCTCTAACACGTAGCTGCTCAGTATCTTCAATGACGGCACCGCCGAATCGACCTCGGAGATAACCATCAACCAGCGCTGCCACTTGCGTTCGCTCGAGACCCAGGCGGCGCAACTTCTCCTCGTCGAGTTGGAACTCGACTTTGGGGGCGGCTGGGCTAATGGATAGCTTCGTGTGGGTTATGTCTGGGAGCTCTTGCAGGCGTTGTCTAAATTGTTCTCCCAATACCCGTAAGGTGTGCGTATTTGGACCGTAAAGAACGACCTCAAGCGGCGCATCCACGGGCGGACCCTGATCAATACCCAAAACGAGGATCTGTGCTTGAGGGTACTTACGATCAAAATTTTTCTGTAGACGGCGTATTAGCGCGTTGGTCTGGTTTTCATCTCGAGTGAGCACCATACCTTCCGCCCAACCGGGTGCATTTCGCTTGTTGGAGCGTAGGTTGTAGTAGAAGGCCGGCGGACTCTCGCCAACGGACCAATCGACCCGTCGGATGAGAGGTTCTGCACGGAGATCCTCGTCGAGCTGACGTACAAGCTCCAGGGTCGCTTCAATACCGGCGCTCCTTGGCATTTCAACGCGGAGGTACATTTGATCACGGTCAGTACCGGGGAAAAATTGTGCTGTAAGCGTCGATACACTCGCAAAGCCGAGTAGGGGGATGGATACCGCGAGTAGCACCGAGGCTAAGGGATATTTTAGTGACCAATCTATCGAGGCGGCGAAACGTTCTCTCGCTCTGGGTAAGACGATACCAGATCGCCACCACGCGGGACGTTCCGTCATCGCTCCAGGTAGCAGGCGTCCCCCCAGTGCGGCGGTCACGGACAGTGCGAGGACTAGGCTCATAACGAGCATAACGATGACGCAGGTAGCCAGACTCCCCAGAAAATCACCAGAGGGGCCCTGCAAAATAGCCATGGGCGTAAATGCGAGGACGGTCGTAGCGGTGGCGCTAACCAAAGGCACCGTCATGCGTTTAACGGCTTTTTGCATCGCCTCGATTGCTTCATCACCTTCGAGAAGATGTTTGCGGATCTCATCGGTGACAACGATGGAGCCATCCACTAACAATCCTAGAGCCACTACGAGACCTGTCATAGACAGTTGATGTATGGGTACATCGAGGTAATTGAGCACCACCATCGACAACAGAGTGCACAGCGGTAGGCTGAGTGCCACGATTAATGCAGCGCGCCAACCCAAGGTCACGAACAATACAGCAACAACGATCAGTACACCGGCAATGATGTTTGTCGCAACGCCCGCCAAGCGGGCCTCTGTATAGCCACTCTGGTCATAGGTTGTTTCGATCGTCAGGCCGTCGGCGGCATTCGCGCGATAGTCTTCAAGAAACGCATCGAATTGCTTGCTGTACTTATCGACTTGATAGCCCTCTTTCATTTCGACAGCGAGGAACACGGATCGACGGCCATTTGATAGCGCTAGTCGGAGCGGTGGCTCCGCCTCCGATTTAGTCACAGTGGCGACATCGCTAATTCGGATGCCTGTAACGCTATCAAAATCAGCCTTGATAAACGTATCGCGCACGGCCTGAGCGTCCCCGAAGTCGCCGGCGACGTCGATAGTGAGTGCAGTTGTGGGCGAAGCGAGCTTTCC
Organism: uncultured Halieaceae bacterium; assembly: GCA_913045375.1. Classification (GTDB taxonomy): domain Bacteria; phylum Pseudomonadota; class Gammaproteobacteria; order Pseudomonadales; family Halieaceae; genus Luminiphilus. The sequence continues at coordinate 14,939 of CAJWQE010000008.1, forward strand.
TGCAGGAGTTCTTGAGTCAGAAAGGGCCAATGTCCGAGCAATATCGTCGACTGAGAGTCCTAATGTGCTGAGTGCTGTGCCATTTATCTCTACATTGATCTCTTCGTCCGGCAGGCCATAAGTTTTCACACGGCGTGTCTGAGGCACCTTTCGCGCCGCATCGGCGAAACGAAGCGCTTCTCGGCGCAGGAGTGATGGCGAGATATCGACACCCTCATCCGCACTGATGGCAACGATCTTCACAAAAGTGGTGAAAAGATCATCGTCGAATACCGGTTGGGTTGTCCCCTCGGGAAGGTCTGCAGTGACCCGGTCAACTTTGCCCCGGAGTTCGGACCATACCCGCTTGATATCGGATCTAGAGAGATAGTAGTCGGCCTCAATAACGATGGTAGACACCCCATTGATCGAACTGGAGTCGATCTCTTGGACATCTGGGTGCTCGCGTAAAGCGTCCTCCAGAGGCTTCGTCACGAGGCTTTCTACACGCGCAGGGCTCGCGCCGGGATAGAAGGTTTGAACCGAGGCAACGAAGGGCGTAATCGAGGGATCTTCCTGTCGACCCAAGCTGTTATAGGAAGTGACCCCTACAACAATGATAGAAATTACTAGTAGGGCAAGATAGCGCCCGTTTTCGAAGAGGCTTGTGGCAATCATCTTTGGGCGCTCAATTAATCACGCGTATCGAGGGAACGATTTCGACAGGAGACCCGGGTGATAGCCGCTGCATGCCGGAGGCGACTACCGTTGCGTCATTAGTGATTGTTCCCCGCACAAAGACGCGATCGCCTTCGCTGTAGATGACCTCCACACTTTCTCGCGCTGTGATGGTCTCGCCGATCTCATTTTTGCGCGTAACGAGCACGGTCCATAGTCCCTTATCACCTTCAAGAAGGGCACTGAGGGGTAACCATCCGCCTGTTTCCGTGACATCCTCCTCGAATTGGAGAGCGACAGTTTGCCCAACGCGAGCAGTCGCACCCTCGGGCAGGGTAAGAACAGCGAGTACCGTCAACGTTTGGGAATCCACGTCTGCGCCCACACTGCGTAGCGTTGCCTGAACGGCTGTATCGTTAAGATAGAGGCTGTACTGCTCACCAATTCGGGCGCTGTCAGCGAATTTTGGTGATATGCCAACGTGGGCCTCGCGCTCACCGACAGATACGAGGCGTAGGACCGGTACATTAGGGCCAATGATGCTACCGGGTTCTCGCAGGGTCTTTGAGACAATGGCATCGAAGGGCGCGGTCAACTGGCTCTTTGCAACGACTATTTCTGCATTTCGGACGCTTGCCTGTGTGGTTTCAAGTCGAGCACGGGTAGCTTCAACGGTAAGACGTGCATCGTCGGCCTCTCTTTGTGAAACAAGATTCTGACTGAGTAGGCTGTTGATGCGTTCTAAATTGAGTTCTGCAAGCTCTAACTGAGCTCTCACTTCTTTCGATTGCGCTCTTGCAAGTGAGAGCGCGGCTTCTTGCTGGCGCGTATCAAGTTTGCCTAGTTCTTGACCGGTGGTGACGAAATCACCCTCCCGTGCAGTGAGAGCTTCTAAAACGCCCGCGACCTCAAAACCCACATTGCTATCTGAGCTTGCCTCGACAACGCCTAAAAAGCGTGTCGTGGTCTTATAACTGCGCTCCAATTGATAGGGCACAACGACAACGGGTAGGGGCTGGGCTTCCGTGGAAATGGTTGGTTTGACGTTTGCCTCGATTGCATCCGACCCGAATAGTACGATGCCGGCGGCACCGACGGCACTGAAGAGGGTTGTAAAGAACATCCGTGATGTCATGGCTTCGCGTGTCTCATATGTTAATGACATTAACTTTCGATGTTATCACGATTAACATTCAAAAATCAGCCTGTCATGTTGCTGTTTAGGTTGAGGATGAGAACCTTACGACTTGCGTCAAATTCGCTAATCCGAGACACTTCACAGCCTTGTCTTCGGACAAGGTCACTGGTGACTCGGACGGTCCCCTCGCAGCGATAGATAGTGAACCCCGCCAGGCCCGGAAGGGAGCAACGGTAGTTATCGACTCGGGTGCCGAGGTGTGGCTGTTCGAGTCGCCTCCAATAACGGTCGGGCTCCAAAATGGCTTATCAAGTTCTTGCGCGTAAATGGCGACCTTCCAACTTCTCCGAGATGGTTGGACAGGAGCACGTGGTGAAGGCACTGACGACCGCATTAGAGTCCGAGAGACTGCACCATGCCTACTTGTTTACGGGTACCCGCGGGGTAGGGAAAACCACGGTTGCGCGGCTGATTGCGAAAAGCCTCAACTGCGAAACGGGCGTAACCGCTGAGCCCTGTGGGCAATGTGCGAGTTGCATCGAGATTGCCGAAGGCAGAAGCGTTGATGTACTTGAAGTTGATGCTGCCTCTCGAACCAAGGTCGAAGATACGCGAGACCTGCTTGATAATGTTCAGTACGCGCCAACGCGCTCGCGCTTCAAGATCTATCTGATCGACGAAGTTCACATGCTCTCGAATCACAGTTTCAATGCGCTTTTGAAAACGCTCGAAGAGCCGCCGGAACACGTCAAGTTTTTATTGGCAACGACGGATCCGCAAAAATTGCCCGCAACCGTGTTGTCCCGATGCCTACAGTTCAACCTGAAGAACATGGTGCCGCAGCAAATCATTGATCATCTTAGGCATGTGCTGGCAGAAGAGTCGGTAAGCTTCGACGATGAGTCGCTGGCATTGCTCGCCCGCGGTGCCGAGGGGTCAATGCGAGATGCTCTTTCGCTGACAGATCAGGCCATCGCGCATGGATCGGGAAAGTTGGCGGCTGATGAAGTCCGGCAAATGCTTGGCACAGTGTCGAGAACCAAGGTTTTTGATTTGCTGGATGCAATCGTTGCGAACGATCCCAAGCTTGCACTGGCTGTGGTCGAGGACATCGCGTCACATTCACCAGACTATGCCGGGACATTAGACGAGCTCGCATCAGTCTTGCACCAGATAAGCTTGGCTCAGGCAGTACCAGGCTCGGTAGATTCGACCTTACCCGAGCATGAGAGGCTGGCTAGCCTGGCTCAGGGCATGACAGCTGATGAAGCGCATTTGTGGTGGCAGATGGCTGTGGCCGCGAAGCGTGAGCTTTATTTAGCGTCTGATCCCCGTGCTGGGCTCGATATGGCTGTCCTGCGAATGATTGCCTTCAGGCCGGCCGTTGTACTGACAGACGCATCCGAGGTGCCCCCGGCAAAAAAGCCTGAGCCACCGGTGATGCCGGTGGAGCCGGCAACCACGCCACAGCAACAACCGAGCATTTCATCGGATCGACCAAATAACGAGGCTGGAAGCGCGGATCAAATGGCTTCCGAACAGGGAGTTGTTTCGTCAAAGCGGGCGTCTGCGCCAGCGTCTGGAGTCTCTGCAGCAGAAAATCTCGCGCCTGCAGTGGAAGTTGCTGATAAACCCTCACATGCACCCGTCGAGGCGCCAACTCGAGCTGCAACAAGCGTCGCCCCGTTGGGGTCTAACAACGGTGCCGCCAATGTTAGCCAGGTTCCGCGCAAGAATGTTATTGAGGTCCCTGACGGAGCCAAGCCACCGGATGAGGATCTGCCAACCCATGGATCGTGGCCTGACTTTTTCGAGGGGTTGGGGCTCAAAGGCGTTATACACACGGTAGCCTCGCATTTTGAGCTGTCTATGGCCTTTGACCGGACTCTGTGTTTTACGCTGTCTCCCGCCAATGCGACACTCTTCAACGAACGGCACCAGAGAGGTCTGGCATCTGCGATCGAACAGGTGTTAGAAGAGCCGGTGACAGTGCAGGTTGCTCTGGGGGAAACCTCGGATAAAACGCCTGCGTATCAACGCGAATTGTTGGAGCAGCAACGGCTCTCAGCTGCGCGCCAGGCGCTCGAGTCTGATGATTGTCTCAACGCGTTGTTGACCGATTTTGATGCGATTGTCCTTCCAGAGTCGGTCCGTCCCCCTCTAGTGGAGCTGTAGGCCCTTGAAACTGAGTCCCGCAATACAAGAATTGATCGAGGCGTTGCGACACCTCCCTGGCGTAGGGCCTAAATCTGCTCAGCGAATGACATTGCATTTGCTTGAGCGCGATCGTGAGGCAGCTCAACTGCTGGGTGATGCGTTGTTAAATGCGCTCGCAAAGGTTGAACGTTGCCAGCGTTGTCGTAATTTCACTGAACTGACCATTTGTGAGATTTGTGGTGATCCAAAGCGCGATGATACGACTCTGTGTGTGGTAGAAACTCCAGCTGACGTAATGGCGATAGAACAGACGGGAAGTTATCGGGGACTGTACTTTGTGCTCATGGGGCATTTGTCGCCCTTGGATGGGATCGGTCCAAAGCAGCTAGGTCTAGACAGCCTCAACGGTCTGTTCGATTCAGAGTCGATTGCAGAAGTTATTCTCGCGACCAACCCGACTGTCGAGGGCGAAGCAACAGGTCATTACATCGCGGAGCTCGCACAGAGACATAACATCAAGGTCACTCGCATTGCTCACGGGGTGCCACTGGGAGGTGAGCTGGAATTTATCGATCCAACCACGTTGGCTCACGCGTTGGGCGGTAGAAAAGAAGTAGGGCAAGCTTGACATACCAGTTCATAGAAACAGACGAGGCTTTGGGTGCGTTGCTAGAGCAGCACTCGGGCGAGCGATTTGTTGCCGTTGATACCGAGTTTCGACGTCGAGACACTTTTTATCCGCAAGTTGCGCTGCTACAGCTTTGCTGGAAAAAAGAATCGTATCTCATTGATCCTACCAAGATTTCTGATCTTGATTCGGTGAAAGCGTTGCTTGCTGACTCCCGCGTGATCAAGTTGATCCACAGCCCTAGTGAAGATCTAGAAGTGTTTGATCGATGGCTTCAGATGACGCCAACCCCTTTATTCGATACTCAGCGTGCGCTGGCAGTGCTCGGACGAGGCTTCGGACTCGGCTACAGGGCAATGGTGGAGATGTATACGGGTGACGTTATATCCAAAGAGGAAACTACCTCGGATTGGCTCAAACGACCCTTGACTGACCGTCAGCTTAGCTATGCGGCGCTCGATGTTACCTACCTTCGTCAGATCGGAGAGCAACTCTACGATGCGTGCGAAGAAAGTCAGCGTCTAGCCTGGGTTCTGGACGATACGGCGCGTCTGACTCTAGGTGGCCGAGGGCCCGCGGCAAAATTTAGATCTGCTTGGAAAATGAAACCTCGTGAGCAGGCCATACTTCATCGATTGATCGACTGGCGGGAGGAAGAGGCGAGACGACTGGATAGGCCACGAAGTTGGGTGATACCTGACAAAGTAATGGTGTCACTTGCGAAACATCAGCCGTCGCATATGGCGCAGCTATCGACCGTCGATGGACTTCACGACGCTATTATCAGAAAAAGGGGTAAGCGCATTCTGGAGCTCATCGCCAATGCAAGCGATGACCTGTTCGAATTGCCTGCCGTCTGGCAGGCGCCACTGCGTTCAGATCAAAAAGAATGGGCATCAACGCTCGGCGACGCTGTCGCAACCGCTGCGGTGACTCTTGGGGTTGCGCCTGAGGTTCTTTTTGCGGGTAAGGACGTTGAGCGCCTAATTCAAGCTACCTTGGCGTCTCAGGAAGTACCGGAAGATCTCATGGGTTGGAGAGATGCGGTCATAACTCAGCACCTGGTAGCGCTATTGGCGTCACTAGTGGGCCCATCTGCTGACCCTAAGGCATGAATGCGCAGTCACACTGACAGCCTGAGTTACGCATCTTTAACTGCAATGGCATGGCCCTTCATTTTGGCCAATGCGTCGGTGCCGCTGCTTGGCATTGTTGATACAGCGGTTATCGGTAATACGGGTTCCGTCGTTGAGTTGGGAGCAATTGCGCTTGGGTCCCTTATTTTCTCCTTTGTTTATTGGAGTTTCGGGTTTCTCAGAATGGGAACAACTGGCTTCATCGCGCAAGCTGACGGTTCGTCCGATCCCACAGAGGTCCGAGCTATTCTGGGTCGATCCTGCATTATTGCGCTGTTTATTGGGGTGCTATTACTGGTCATTCAGTGGCCGATCGGAGCACTTAGTTTCAGCTTGCTGTCGGGCGATGCAGCTGTTGAGAGCGTCGCACAAACCTATTTTTACACGCGAATTTGGGGTGCCCCCGCGACGTTGCTCGTCTTCGTTATCATGGGTGTCTGGATAGGGCTCGGAGAGGCAAAAGAGTTACTGAAGCTTCAGCTTTTTCTCAATGGTCTGAATATGGTGCTGGATATTCTCGCCGCTGGGGTTTTGGGGCTCGGTGCTTATGGCATTGCTCTTGGCACTGTTTTTTCCGAGATCATCACCTGTCTGGTCGGGTTTTACCGATTGCAACGATTTCTCGCCGCGAAACACGAGGTTGGTATGGCTTGGCACACGTTCTGGCCAATGGAACGCGTGCGTGAAATGACGCAGATGTGGCGCTTGTTAACGGCCAATGGAGACATCATGATCAGAACGCTCCTGCTTGTCTTTGCGTTCTCCTATTTTACCAACGAGGCCGCTAAATTCGGCGTTGTATCGCTTGCCGCCACGCATATCGTGCTTCAGATCATGGCTTTTACCGCCTTCTTTCTCGATGGATTTGCTTATGTCGCTGAATCTCAGGTGGGTCGCAGTTACGGCGCCGGAAATGTTCAGGCATTCAAGCTCGCCTTACATCGAACAACGGTATTAGCTGCGGTTGCTGCAGTGATACTTGCTGCGGCAATACTATTTTTCGGAGAGATGCTCGTAGCCGTACTGACTGATCTTGACGAAGTCGTTATGGCCTCACTGGCGTTGCTGCACATTTGCGCTGTTTATGTCATTGCGTCATTTCCAGCATTCCAGTTGGACGGCGTATTCATTGGTACGTCACGGACAAAAGAGATGCGTAACGCGTCGTTTGTGTCGCTCTTGGTATTTTTGCTAGCGGTTTGGGCGCTGACAGAAACCTATGCGCTTGCAGGCTTGTGGTGGGCGATGGTGGTGTTTGTCATTGCCCGAGCCATCAGTTTGTGGGTTTATGTACCAAGATTCTGGAATCATTTTGCGCAAGACGACGAGGTCACTGTATGAGCGCTGCAATTAGTATCCGGGTGCTGGCAGGAAAGCGTAAGCCGGATACCTATCTCTACATACCGGCAGAGGCGGAAGCCGAGGATTTACCTGCCGATCTGCTTCGATTGTTGGGCGAGCTTCGAGAAGTGATTACGCTGGACATTACGCCGGAACGGCAACTGGCAAGGTGCACGGGTGCGGAAGTGCTCGAGGGCCTCGCTAATGCGGGTTATTATTTGCAAATGCCGCCGGGGGAGCGCACGCGTCATGATGACGACTACTAGTTACCTATTTGCACTTTTTATTTACTGGTTGGCCGCCGGCGTCGGTTGTCGACTACTCTACGTGATGGTTTTTCGCCGTCTATCGCCAATGTGGTCTGGTGCTGCCACGGGTCTCGTTGCTGGTCTGCTGCTCGCCCCCTCCTATGCGGCCGCTGACGCCAATACGCTCGCACCCGCGCTGATCACGGGTGTGTTTAATCTGTTGTTCGCTGGTGGTTTGGAAGCGGCGCTAGGGGCTTTTTTGATGCTGTCCTTAGGCGCCTTGGTGGGGGTCATAGCTGGCATCATCACCGTACGACTGTCCACGTCGCGTCCGAGCCAGCAGTAGATCTGCAAATCGTCAGAATGAGTAAAACGACTCGTAAACCTGCGGATTGTCCGTTAGTCTCACGTCTCGATTTTAGGGAGCTGTTTTATGAAATTCACCGGCACTGATAATTATGTAGCGACTGACGACCTCAGAATGGCCGTGGACGCGGCGGTCGCGCTACAGCGTCCTTTGCTCATTAAGGGCGAGCCCGGTACTGGCAAGACCATGCTGGCTGAAGAAGTTGCATCAGGCTTGGGGATGAAGCTGATTCAGTGGCACATCAAGTCGACGACAAAAGCCCAGCAGGGCTTGTATGAGTACGATGCTGTATCGCGGCTACGTGATTCACAGCTGGGTGATGAAGGGGTCCACGACATCTCCAACTACATCAAGCAGGGAAAGCTCTGGGAGGCATTTGATGCTGATGAGCAGGTGGTATTGCTCATTGACGAAGTCGACAAGGCGGACATCGAATTCCCTAATGATCTACTTGTCGAGCTCGATAAAATGGAGTTCTTCGTCTACGAGACAGGCGAGACCATCAAGGCCAAGCATCGACCAGTGATTATTATCACTTCCAACAATGAGAAAGAGCTTCCCGACGCCTTCTTGCGCCGTTGCTTCTTCCACTTCATTAACTTCCCCGATCGGGACACTATGCGCCAGATCATTGATGTGCACTATCCGTCCATCAAGCAAGACTTGGTGCAAGAGGCGCTTGAAGTTTTCTTTGAGCTTCGAGCGATCCCAGGTTTAAAGAAAAAGCCCTCAACGTCTGAGCTAATTGATTGGCTGAAGTTGTTGATGGCAGACGATATTCCAGACGAAGTATTGAAGAATCGTGATCAGAGCAAGGCAATTCCGCCTTTGTACGGCGCGTTGGTCAAGAACGAGCAAGATGTTCAATTGCTCGAGCGTCTCGCCTTCATGCATCGTAGAGAAAGCAGTCAGTAAGGAGCTCAGCGATGCTCGTCAATTTTTTTCAGGGACTAAAGGACGGTGGCGTACCGGTAACGCCCCGTGAGCTTTTGGATTTGCTCGCTGCGATGAACAAGCAGCTCGTCTTTGGAAGTATTGACGACTTCTACAATTTATCTCGCGCCGTGATGGTGAAAGATGAGAAGTACTACGATCGTTTTGATCGGGCGTTTGGCCTGCATTTTCGTGATCTTGAAGGCGTGGATGATGTTATTGAAGCGCTGATCCCGGACGACTGGTTACGCTCCGAGTTCGTGAAACAGCTCTCGGAAGAGGACAAAGCGAAAATCGAGTCGCTAGGTGGACTCGAGAAGCTGATCGACGAGTTCAAAAAGCGTCTAGAGGAGCAAGAGAAGCGTCACGAAGGCGGCAATAAGTGGGTTGGTACTGGCGGTACATCGCCGTTCGGCAACGACGGTTTTCATCCTGAAGGTATTCGCGTAGGCGGACAAGGCAAAAACAAGAAGGCGGTCAAGGTATGGGATCGCAGAGACTTTAAAAACCTCGATGACAGTGTCGAAATTGGCACTCGGAACATTAAGGTCGCGCTTCGTCGACTGAGAAAGTTTGCACGCACCGGCTCGGCAGACGAGCTCGACCTCGATGATACGATCAGCTCCACAGCGAAAAATGCAGGCCTTCTCGATATCAAGATGGTCCCAGAGCGGCACAACGCGGTGAAGGTCCTCCTATTCCTTGACGTAGGTGGATCCATGGATCCCCATGTAAAGGTATGCGAAGAGTTGTTCTCTGCGGCTAGAAGCGAGTTCAAGCACCTGAAGCACTTCTACTTCCATAACTTTCTCTACGACAACGTCTGGGAAAACAACATCCGTCGTCACAATCAGCGAACACCGCTGCATGATGTGATGCATAAGTTCGGCCACGACTACAAAGTGGTGATCGTCGGAGACGCCTCCATGTCGCCCTATGAAATAGTTCAACCGGGCGGCAGCGTGGAGCACTGGAACGAGGAGCCAGGTGCTGTTTGGTTGGAGCGTCTGCGCTCAACCTATGAGAAGTGTGTCTGGCTGAATCCAGTGCCTGAGGACGAGTGGCAATACACTCAGTCCATCTCCATTACCAATCAGCTCATGGAAGAGAAAATGTATCCCTTAACCCTAGGCGGTTTAGAGGATGCGATGGGTTTCCTCGCCAAATAAGGGTGGTTCCACATACGCCAGACATTGGCTAGACTCAGAGGCATAACAAATAAAGCTCTGAGGATCTGAAATGTCTTACAACAAAGTTATGGCAAGTCTGGTAGCGGCGGCTCTCGTGTCGGCCTGCGGAGATTCTGATACCCCTGTAGAGATGCAGGCAGCAGCGTCAAGTGCTGTTGCGTCAGTGGATACACAGCGCATCATGAACGCTGCGGAAGAGCCCGAGATGTGGCTGACCTACGGCGGCTCATACGATGAGACGCGACACTCGTCACTCGCCTCGATCAATGGCGATACTGTTCAAAATCTGGGTGTGGACTGGGTTTACACCATGGATAAGCCACGCGGCGCCGAGGCTACACCTATCGTGGTGGACGGAGTCATGTACGTGACCGGATCCTGGTCTGTTGTTTATGCGGTTGACGCGCGCACAGGCGAAGAGCTCTGGACTTATGATCCCAAGGTGTCGGGCGAGGACGCTGTTAAGGGATGCTGTGACGTTGTGAATCGGGGAGTAGCGGTGCACAACGGAAAGGTTTTCGTTGGTGTGTTTGACGGACGTTTAGAGGCGCTGGATGCATCTACCGGCGAGGTCCTTTGGAGCAACGTCACCGTTGATCAGTCAAAGCCCTACACCATCACGGGTGCGCCGCGCGTGTTTAAGAACAAAGTCATTATTGGGAATTCTGGCGCTGAACTAGGTGTTCGTGGCTATGTGACTGCCTACAACGTCGATACCGGTGCACAAGAGTGGCGGTTCTACACGGTACCGAACCCGAACAAGGAGCCTGACGGTGCAGCATCGGATGCAATCTTCGCAGAGTTAGCGAACGACAGCTGGGGTGACACCGGTGCGTGGACCACAGACGGTGGCGGTGGCACTGTCTGGGATTCCATTGTTTACGACACTGTGAATGATCAAGTGCTCGTTGGTGTCGGTAATGGGTCGCCCTGGAATGCGTCAATTCGTGATCCTGAGGGCGATTTCAGCGGCGCCTACGACAACTTATTCCTGTCATCAATTCTGGCGCTCGACGCTGATACAGGCGAGTACCGATGGCACTATCAAACAACGCCTCGCGATCAATGGGATTACACGGCGACCCAGCAAATGCTCCTGGCGGACTTGCCGTTGGGCCCTGACGGTGCAGCGCGCCGCGTTGTAATGCAGGCGCCAAAAAACGGCTTTTTCTATGTTCTCGATGCAGCTGACGGCGAATTGTTGTCTGCTACCCCGTTTTCTGAGCAGAACTGGACTACCGGAGAAGTTGACGAGAATGGACGGCCCATTATCACAGACGAGGCGATTGCTCTCGATAACATGGTAGTAATCCCCGGGCCTACGGGAGCTCACAACTGGCACCCCATGTCGTTTAACCCCGACACGGGTCTGGTTTACATTCCCACCAATTTGCCCTTGCCCTATGTTTATGCCGATAACGAGGCATCGCGGAGCGCAAAGAGCATCTGGAATACAGGCTACGATGCGGCTTCGGCGTGGGCCTATGAGTATCCTAAAGGCACCATCGCCTATACGCAGACGCTCGACGGCGGCAGCCTTGTTGCGTGGGACCCGGTTGCAGGAGAGCCTGCGTGGATGGTTCCTTTCCCACAGGCCTTTAATGGGGGAACGCTGAGTACCGATGGTGGCCTCGTCTTTCAGGGTAATAAGCGTGGTGAGTTCGTAGCCTATGACGCAGCCACGGGTGAGCGAGTTTGGGCTCAACGCCTTGTTGGTGATGCCGCGGCTGCGCCCATGACCTACGAACTCGATGGCGAGCAATACGTATCGGTACTGTCGGGCTGGGGAAATGTTTCGATGATGATTTATGGCGCTGCACTCGAGAAGCCGGTGACGCCAGAGCCAGGTCGTATTGTGACGTTCAAGCTAGGCGGTAATGCCGAGCTGCCGTCTCCACTTGACTATTTAGTCGTAGAGTCACCGAAGGCGCCGCTTGCAGGCGACGCTGAAACTTGGCAAGTGGGTATGCAGCGGTTTGCCGAGAATTGTCAATTTTGCCACGGTGCTTACGCCATCAGCTCGGGCGTTATTCCTGATCTGAGATGGTCGGCAATTTCCGCAAGCGAGGATTCGTGGGCGGCCGTGGTTCGTGATGGCGCGCTAACAGCGAACGGGATGGTAGGGTTTTCTGACATCATCGATGATGATGAGATTGAAGCCATCAGGCTATACGTACTCCGCCAAGCGTGGCTCGCTGTTGAGAATGGAACGGCTGATGCACCCGAGCTCGCAGCAGCGGGCGATCAGTAGACTGGTTGATCGCTAGTGTGCATAAAACGCGACTAGCGCCGCAGTGACAGCGACGTTGAGTGATTCAACGTTATTCGTCATAGGAATACGCAGCGAAACACTCGCTGCGTTTTTTATTGCGTTATCCACTCCGTCCGTTTCACCGCCCAGGACATAAACTGTGGGTTTTGCTGGTTTGAAGTCAAACAAAGATGTTTCTGCATGGCTATCTAAAACCGCGATATCGAACCCACACGCTTGCAGTGATTGAGCAGTCAATCGGGCATCCTCGCACTGGATGATCGGTGCATTGAATAGTGTTCCTGCGGAACCTTTGATGACAAGCGGTCCAAGGGCGGCGACCGAGCGTTTTGGATAAAAAATGGCGTTGATACCCGCAGCACAACAAGACCGAATGATCATCCCCACGTTTTGCGGGTTCGTAATTCCGTCTAGCAGAACAGCCTTGAACTCGTTGCTCGAGTGCACCTCAGCGTCAATGAAGTTATCCAACGAATCGAATTCTGGGCAAAAGAGGTCGAGCGCCACGCCCTGATCCTGCTTTCCATTCTTGGATATGCGCGACAGCGCCTGACGTGCGTGAACCTGAATGTCAACCGCCCGAGTTTTTGCTAGCTCTTCGATCTGACCTACAATTCCGCCGGGTTTGTTGCTGTCAGCGAGATGAAGACGCGAAGGAGACAAGCGATTGTCCTGGAGGGCTTCCAAGACAGGCTTTCTTCCATAAATTGTGAGCGTTTTTGATAAATCCATCGGTGGTCAAATTCAGTAGGCTATGAAAGGCCAGAACCCGCTAGGTTATAGGATCAACAGCCATGTCACTAACACTGTTCAGTAGTCCCGGATGCCATTTATGTGAGCAGGCGGAGGACATTGTCGATTACGTGGGTGTTCCCTTTGAGGTGGTTGATATCACATCAGATGTCGAACTAGTGCGACTGTACGGGGTTCGTATTCCAGTGCTCAAGCGAAGTGATGGTTCGGAGCTCGGCTGGCCCTTCGATGCCCTCGATGTGGAGCGTTTTACCGCATGATTCACTTACTTCTCTCTATCTACCCGAACCGCCAGCACGTCGCAGTCTGCAGCGCTGACAACGCCATCAGTCGTTGTGCCCAGTAGAAGTTCCAAACCCCATCGACCATGACTACCTAAGACAATTAGGTCGGCGCCTATCTCCCTTGCCACGTCAGGAATCTCTTTTTCCGGTCGACCACTTGCGAGATGACAGTGTTGTTTCGGGATGTTCAGATTTTCCGCGAGGTCGGATAAGTGAACTTCGGCTTGCTCGTTGATGTCCTCTTGCAGTGCTGACGTATCGAGGTGAAGGTCGGCACCGTAAGTCAGCGACAGTGGTTCAACGATATGCAAAATGTGAATTTCAGCTTGCTGGTTGCGGGCCATCGTCGCCGCTTTTACAGCGATTTTGTCTGATGAGGCGCCAAGGTCGATTGCGACAAGAAGGCGTTTGTAGGCCATATCAATTCCAACGTTGACTTATCATGCGATGAGCATACCTTTACGGCTTCCGATGAACTAGTGGTGGACTCTGTGTCGATTATTTGGATTCTTGTCATTATCGCTGTGGCCGCAGCACCGCTAGTGTCAGCGCTTCCCACAGAGGCACAGCGGTATGAGGCGAGGATTCGAGATCACGCAATGCAGTCCGGATTACTGGTGAAGTTGGAGACTCCGCCGGATGTACCAGCGCGTTTTCGGGTGCGCCGTGACAGTAATCTGGTTGCATATCGATTACGGCGCGCAACCCCCGAGCCTTTATTTACAGAGAGCGTAATTGCTGTAAACAGCGATTCAAAATGGGTCTCCGTGCCGCTAGAAAAAGATCTCTCCGACCTCATGCCGACCCTGCCTGACGGTGCTCACATCGCCGAGTTATCCGAATTTACAGTGACGCTCTATTGGGACGAAAAAGGAGATACCGAGGCGGTTGATTGTGTGGCTAGTGCATTGAGGTCGTTTCTCAACTTCCGAGGTTTTGAATAGCTTCCGTTCGCACCTGTTCACATTTATCGCTTGACCTTGGCCCATCACTGTCCCGTACACTCCGCCGTCTGCGCTGTCTCGAACGGCGCGTCGCGGATACAAAATTGAGTAGATGTAGCGTTCATGGGTAAGTCACTAGTCATTGTCGAGTCTCCTGCGAAGGCAAAGACGATCAATAAATACTTAGGCTCGGATTTCATTGTGAAATCCAGTGTTGGGCACGTGCGAGACTTGCCTACTGCCGGTAGCGCGCCTGCTTCCGATCCCAAAGAACGCGCCGCCCAAGCAGCGATTACGCGCAAAATGGCGCCTGACGAAAAAGTCCGTTACCAAGCGAAAAAGAAGCGCGAGCAGCTCGTGCGACGTATGGGCGTTGATCCGAAAAATGGCTGGGCTGCCCGTTACGAGGTGTTGCCAGGCAAGGAAAAGGTAGTCGATGAGCTCAAGAAGTTAGCCAAGTCAGCCGATGCCATTTATCTGGCGACAGATCTGGATCGCGAGGGCGAGGCCATCGCGTGGCACTTGAAAGAAATTATAGGTGGTGATGAATCTCGTTATCAGCGAGTGGTCTTCAACGAGATTACCAAGCGAGCGATTCAGGAGTCTTTTGCGGCCCCAACGCAGCTAGATACCAATAGGGTGCAAGCGCAACAGGCGCGTCGCTTTCTAGACAGGGTTGTAGGCTTTGAGGTCTCGCCGCTGCTGTGGGCCAAGATTGCACGTGGTCTCTCGGCAGGACGGGTTCAATCTGTGGCTGTGCGTCTCATCGTCGAGCGTGAACGAGAAATACGTGCTTTTGTACCCGAAGAGTACTGGGACCTTCATGCTGACTTATCGATGGATGGGCAGAACCCTGTTCGTTTTGAAGTCACAAAATATGAAGGAAGTTCGTTTGATCCTAAAACCGAGCAGCAGGCCGCAGAGGCGGTTGAGCGGCTTTCTGGTGCTGAGTATTCGGTTTCCAATCTCGAGGCGAGGAAGACGAGTTCCAAGCCACCGGCTCCGTTCATAACGTCCACACTCCAGCAGGCAGCGAGCACGCGTCTTGGGTTCAGCGTTAAGAAGACGATGACCCTAGCGCAGCGTCTGTATGAAGCGGGCCACATTACTTATATGCGAACGGATTCTACGAACCTCAGTGGCGAGTCCGTTGAAGCGTGTAGAGCTTTCATCGAGGCGAACTTCAGTAAAGCTTATCTACCAGAATCGCCCATTCGTTACGGGGCTCGAGAGGGCGCTCAAGAAGCTCACGAGGCGATTCGTCCGTCTAACGTTGAACTACGCTCAGAATCTCTGAAAGATGCTGAGAGAGACGCTCAGAGGCTCTACGAGCTTATTTGGCGTCAGTTCGTGGCATGTCAAATGACGCCAGCCCGATACTTGAGCACGACCGTGACTGTCAGTGCCGCAGGGTATGACATGACGGCACGGGGCCGTGTGGTTGAGTTCGATGGCTACACACGGGTGCAGACGCCAATGGCCAAGAAGGGTGACGATGCCATTCTTCCTGACTACCAAATGAACGATCGCTTGTCGTTGAATGACCTCTTGCCAACACAGCACTTCACTAAGCCGCCTGCACGTTACGGCGAGGCGAGTCTGGTTCGAGAGTTGGAGAAGCGAGGTATTGGACGCCCGTCTACGTATGCGGCGATTATTTCGACCATTCAGGATAGGGGTTACGTGAAACTTGAAAATCGCCGCTTCTACGCTGAGAAGATGGGCGATATCGTGACTCAACGACTCCAAGAGAGTTTCGAGGATCTGCTCGATTATGGGTTCACGGCATCCATGGAAGAGAATCTTGATGACGTGGCCGAGGGTCGTAAGGACTGGCGTGAAGTTCTCGATGCGTTTTATGACGATTTCCGGTCGAAACTTGATCTCGCGGAGCAGCCGGGTGCTAGCGGTATGCAGGCGAATGAGCCGACACCTACCGGGATTGCCTGTGGCTCCTGCGGCCGCTCTATGCAGGTTCGCACAGCTAGCACAGGGGTGTTTCTCGGCTGCTCTGGCTACAATCTACCGCCCAAGGAGCGTTGTAAGAGCACGGTCAACCTTATTCCCGGGGACGAAGTCGTATCGGCGGATGCAGACGATGAAGCCGAGTCGAGGCTGCTTTTAACGAAAGAGCGTTGCCCTAAGTGCAATGCTGCCATGGATAGCTATCTGATTGATGAGACCCAAAAGCTACATGTCTGCGGTAACAACCCAGATTGCGATGGGTACATGGTCGAGGCGGGCCAATTCAAAATTAAGGGATACGACGGCCCAACACTCGAGTGCGATAAGTGCACCGCGGAGATGCAGCTTAAGACCGGGCGGTTTGGCAAATATTTCGGTTGCACGAATGATGCTTGTTCGAATACCCGTAAATTGCTTCGCAACGGTGAGGCGGCACCACCGAAAATGGATCCTGTTCCGATGCCCGAGCTTCAGTGCGCTAAGGTTGAGGATCATTACATTCTGCGAGATGGTGCCGCTGGCTTGTTCCTCGCCGCTAGTCAATTCCCCAAACATCGTGAGACACGTGCTCCCTACGTGGATGAGTTGATACCGCATCAAGCTGAGCTTGACCCGAAATATCATTTCATTCTCGACGCGCCTGTGACTGACGATGCGGCTAATCGGACACAAGTTCGATTCAGTCGAAAGACCAAAGAGCAATACGTGATGACTGAGGTCGACGGTAAGGCGACGGGCTGGAAGGCGTTCTTTGACAGTGGGAAGTGGGTTGCTGAAGGGTCGGGTAAACCAACGCCAAAGAAGAAAAAAGCGAAGGCGAAGGCTAAATCAAAAGCCAAACGGAGCTAGTGTCGCGTGAGTCAGGCGCAGTCGTTTGCAAATCACTGCATGTACATGGCTTCGGTCGTCCTGGAGAGCTGGCATAGCGCCATTGCAGAAGAGGGTAAGCCTTTATCGGTTCTGACGGCGTCGTTTGGCCCAGCTGTGCGTCTGCATTTACTCGATGCCTATGGCTGGCAGCTACTCGCATGTAACCGTGTCACGTCGACACCTACGACGCCACCCCATCGAGCGGCTGACGTACCTCCACTGGCAAACGGGATTGCACAATCACCCGAAGTGACTGAGATGGCTATGCTCGAACAATCAGGCTGGTTAGCCGATCTTCAACGAGAGATTCCTCCCGGCCTTGCTCCAAAAGCCGCGAGTGGTTTTATTGCGGTGTCCAGCAATGTGTTTGATTTTGATACCGCGCGTCATTGTTTTGCGGAACTCGAGTCCCTAATGGCTCGCGTTGCCGATGCGATAGATGAGTCGTAATCGGATTTTACGGATTGTGGTAAAACCCGATCTATAGTGTTACTGTCAGGTTAACAACACGACATATTGTGAGGTTGGAACATGTCTACATCGCTTTTGGAAATTGTTGATCTGGGAGATGGAGAGGTTGTTTTGCAGCGTGCAGACGACGATTCAGAGCCTTTAGTGAGCATCCAGTTTTCTGAAGAGGCGAGTGCTTACCTCATGGAAAATAACCTCGAAGTTGCAAAGGTGATGATTCAGGCAGGAATCCAGGCCGCGGCTAAGATGGCTGAGATGTCTGGTATTGAGATGGAAAGTAGCGAAAGCGCCGAGAAAGCCGAACAGCGCACGCTTCACTAACTTGTCTTATCGTATCAGCGTCGAATGACACCGACGCTAATACCTTCAACAAAAACGTTTTGCTCGCTTAGATCAACCTCGATTGGCGCGAAGTCGTCGTTCTCTGCAACTAGGTCGACGCGCGTCGCGCTCACTCGTTTCCAGCGTTTCACTGTCACTTCATCTTCAATCCTGACGACAGCAATCTGACCTTCCTTCACCTCCGTTGTGCTGTGAACTGCCAGTAGATCGCCGTCGAAGATGCCAACGTTAATCATGCTATCGCCACAGACTTGAAGTAGGTAATGGGCGGGCGGCGCAAAGAAGCTTGCGCTTAGGTCACAATAATCTTCAATGTGTTCCTGTGCGAGTAGCGGTGCACCTGCAGCAACGCGACCAATGATCGGTAAGCCCAGTTGCTCTGTAAGTCGAATGCCTCGGGATGCCCCTGCAACAAGCTCGATGACGCCTTTTTTAGCCAGTGCTTTAAGGTGCTCTTCAGCGGCGTTGGCCGATTTAAAGCCCAGCTCTCGTGCGATGTCCGCGCGAGTGGGCGGCATACCCGTTGCTTCGATACTCGATTTGATGACGTCCATCACCTGTTGTTGTCTAGCAGTTAGCTTTATCACGGCTCAATCCCTATGAGTTTTACTGACTATATCTCCAGCATGTGTAAATGTACAGTATTGGCCGATTCGAAGTGGATGGTTAGCTTATGCAACTTCATAGTGGTTTGGATCTCTCATGGATTTCTTTCTGAATCTTGTAACTCCATTGAGCGAAGTGACTGGCATCCCGGTTGTTGCTGCTGCGCTTATCTCCCTTTTTGCACTGGGCTTGTTAGGTCATTTCATCATCCGTCGGTCCGTGCAGCGTCTGGGGGTCTTTGCTGACACGACATCCACGCGCTGGGACGACGTTGTCTACTATTCGATCTCCCCGCCGGCAGAATGGGCGATGTGGGTCTGTATCGTTTACGGGTCTTTAAGCTTGTTTGAGGAGGCTGAGGGGATACGCGCAGGTTTACTTCAGTTTGCGGATACCTTGTTGATTTTGCTTGTCGGATGGCTCCTGCACCGCGTTTCAACAGGCATTGAGAAAGAGTTGCTCTCTGAGCACCGAGGGCCTCGAGATTCGGATGATCGGGCGACTATCAGCGCGGTGGCTCGCCTCGCCAGAATTACGGTGTGGGTTCTCTCAGCCCTTATGGTTTTGCAGTCCTTGGGTGTTTCAGTGTCGGGGCTTCTTGCCTTTGGTGGTATTGGCGGGATTGCCGTCGGCTTTGCCGCAAAAGACATGCTGGCTAACTTCTTGGGCGGTCTTAGCATCTATCTTGATCGGCCGTTTGCCGTTGGGGACTGGATTCGATCGCCCGATCGCAGTATCGAAGGAACTGTTGAGGACATTGGTTTACGCGTAACGCGAATTCGGACGTTCGATCAGCGTCCCTTATACGTTCCCAACTCCACCTTCTCCAGTGTTTCGCTCGAGAACCCGTCGCGAATGACAAACCGAAGAATCTACGAAACCATTGGTGTGCGTTACGAAGATGTCGGCCGAGTGGCGAAAATTGTCAGTGATGTTCAAGCCATGCTGAAAGAGCATGAAGATATTGCGCAGGACCGCACAATGATTGTGAATTTCAATCACATGGGTCCTTCCTCGCTGGATTTCTTTGTCTATGCTTTTACCAAAACGACGAACTGGGTCGAGTACCACGCGATTAAGGAAAATGTGCTTCTGCAGATCTTAGAGATCGTTGAACGCAATGGTGCCGAGATCGCATTCCCCACCCACACGATCCATCACGCGCCGGCAGAACCTACGGAGCACTAGTATCCGCAGACTCAGGGGCAGCCTGAGGTCGCGGACCCTCTGGTTTTGATCCCGTGGTTTTTGGTGCAGCGGTTAGGGTGCGAGTCAGGCTATCGATGTCGCGTCTAATACGCTGTGATTCTCCGAGTTCGTAGACTTCCTTGAATGACAATTCGCGCCATGTTGCGACAACCTGCAACGTTGGATGGTCAATGTACCGGACATAGCCCTCTCGGATGTCTCGTTGCTCCGAGACGGCGATCGCATGTCGGTAGGGGCTGGATTTTTGCTCTGCAGACTCACTGGTGGTGTCGGACTCATCCACCTTGGACGCAAATCCATCGGTATTCAGACCTGTTCGTAAGTCAATAAATTCGGGTACTTCAGCCTCCGGCGCTGCTTCTTGTTCCATGGGAGGTGTCTCTATTACTACCACTCGCTTGGGTGCAGAGGGGGTATCTATCGCCTCAAATCGTGGCGGTAAGTAGTCTCCACTCGTGTTTAACCAAAGATCGACCGTTACGGATGCCTCGTCATCACGCGCGAATGTCAAAGTGCCTTGAACGACCGGGAAGTCACTTGCTTCCTGCCAGGCATCCAAAACAATGGGAGTGCCGTCGTCACCGGGGGCTTGAAGCCAGGCCACAGCAGTGATGGGCGCTCTATCAGCCTGCTGTTGGAGTTTGTTTAGACCTTGCTTGAGCATCTCCACCGCTAGTGCTTGATACGGTGTCGGTAGGGCAGGTGGCACCTCCTCGGGCGCGATCGTATCGATGTCTTCAGCTTTCTCCTCATCAATTGCGTAACCGTCTAGCCAGTTGATATCGGAGCCAGGAATACTGCTGTTATCAGGGAAGCCGCCGGTCATACTGCCAAACTGAGCGCTGGCATCTGTCAGGTCGCCTGTGTTGAAGATATCGACGGCATCAATCGCCGCGGTATCGACGTTATCATCGAGACCTTCCGTACCGACTGCTACCGTCGCGTCGTCCGATACGATTTCCTCAGCAAGCGCGCTGTCGGCGTTTGAGTTTGTGTCCACCTCGGTCAGTAATTCCTCCATGGACACCTGCGTTCCACCGGCTATTGGAGCTACCGAGGCGCCGTTCGGAGTGACATCCGTATTGTTACCTGGCTCGAGTGCATTCTCTGGCAATGGCTCAACAAGTTGAGCTAGGTCAGACCCATCTATTTGGGCCGAGGGGCTGGTGTCAGCACCAGCAAGCGTCTCAGGTTCATCAATACCCAATATTGAGTCCACGGTAATACCCGCATCATCGCTAACTTCGAGGGGCGCATACCCCATGGTTGCTTTCAGGGATTCCCCCTCTAGTTTGCCATCGATCAGAGGATCGCTATTCTCCTGTGCAGCCTCGATCACCGGCTCGATGACGGGTTCTGGTACCACGTCGATAGAGCCATCGGCGTTCACCGTGACAGCTGATTCACCCCACTCATCCATGAGGGCCTTGATCTCATCGTATCGGGTAAGCCAGCGTCTGCTCTCGGGGTAGCGGAGTGCGGGGGCGTGTTCCCAAGTCTCGGCGTTCAGTGTTGCTGGGTTTGAGTCTGCGAAGATGGCAACCTCGATGCGGACCCAGCCTGAGGGCTCATCGCTGTACTCGGGCACCGTGGCAAGTGCCTCGCCTCGCTCCTGGCTGATCGCGGCTGTAGCAAGCAATGATGCCAGTAGCGATATCAATGCCTGTTTGGTCAGCTGCTTTTGCATGCCTCTTCCCACTGTGTCATGAGCGTATCAATATAGTTACGACGTGCTTCACCTGATTCTAGCTCTCGAATAAACCGTAATGTGTCAGAGCCTGCTAACTTAAACTCTTTCGGATTGCTCTGGAGCAGACCAATGAGTGCATTCACCGGTACAGGAGTCGTCGATTCAAACTTGACGCTACCACCTGCAACGCCCACGTCAACTTCCGATATCCCTAGTGCCTGAGCCCGGAGCCGAACTTCGGCTTGGATAAACAGTTGTTTGGTTGCATCTGGCAAAAGACCGAAACGATCGATCATCTCGACTTGAATGTCATTTAAGGCTTCTTTGTCCTGCGCTTGTGCGATTCGCTTGTAAAGCACGAGGCGCGTCGAAATATTGGGAAGATAGTCGTCAGGGATCAGTGCAGGTAGATGCATCTTGATCTCAGTCCCGGTTTCCAGAGGCGCATCAATGTCGGGAATTTCTCCCTTGCGGAGTGATTCTACCGCTCGATTAAGCATCTCTAGATAGAGTGAAAATCCTACCTGCTCAATCTGTCCGGACTGTTCATCACCTAGCAGTTCACCAGCACCTCGGATCTCAAGGTCATGTGACGCGAGCATGAACCCGGCACCCAAGGCGCCGGCTGACTCGATGGCCTCTAGTCGCTTTTCCGCGTCCGATGTCAGCACCGAGCGGGGAGGGGTGAGCAAGTAAGCATAGGCTTGGTGGTGTGACCGGCCGACGCGGCCACGCAATTGATGAAGTTGTGCCAGACCGAATTTATCAGCTCTATCGATGATGATTGTGTTTGCATTGGGTACATCGATTCCTGTCTCGATGATGGTCGAGCATACGAGAACGTTGTGACGCTGATGATAAAAGTCAGTCATTACTCGCTCTAGCTCTTGCTCCCTTAGCTGACCGTGCGCAATGCCAAACGAAAGCTCGGGGACCAGTTCCGATAGCTTTCGGGCTGTTTCTTCAATCGTTTTGACCTCGTTGTGCAGGTAATACACCTGCCCACCGCGCAGGGTCTCTCGCAAGATGGCCTCTTTCACTAGGCCGACATTGTGCTCGCGGATAAATGTTTTGATCGACAAACGTTTGGCAGGCGGTGTCGCAATGACCGATAGGTCTCGTAAGCCTCCCAGGGCCATATTGAGCGTTCGAGGTATGGGTGTCGCTGTCATCGTCAGAATGTCGACTTCGGCGCGCAACGCCTTGATTGCTTCCTTTTGTTTGACCCCGAACCGGTGCTCCTCATCGATAATGAGCAAGCCTAGATCCTTGAAGCCGAAATCGGTCTGCAAAAGCTTGTGTGTGCCAACCAGAATATCAATCTCACCGGCTTGTAATCGCTTGCTCACAGCCGCGATATCTTTCGCGGTTTTAAAGCGTGACACTACCTCAACGGTAATAGGCCAGTCTGCGAAACGATCATTGAAATTATTGTAGTGCTGCTGAGCAAGCAGGGTGGTGGGGACAAGGACGGCAACCTGTTTCTGGTTCTGAGCCGCAATGAAGGCAGCCCGCATGGCAACCTCTGTCTTGCCGAAACCAACATCACCGCAGACAAGCCGATCCATCACCTTCTCAGCACACATATCCTGGCGGACCGCCTCAATAGCAGCCGCTTGATCCGGGGTTTCCTCAAACGTAAAGCTCGAGCAGAACAGCTCCCACGCCTGCTCATCTAAGCTATGGGCGTAGCCTTTTCTGGCCTCGCGCTTGGCGTACACTTCGAGCAGCTGTGCGGCGACATCAGAGGCACGTTCTGAGGCTTTTTTGCGTGCCTTGGACCATTGCTCGGTACCCAACCGGTGAAGGGGTGCCGTATCTTGGTCACCACCCGCATAGCGGCTGATGAGATGTAGCGAGCCAACGGGTACGTACAACTTATCGTTGTTGGCGTACTCCAGAAGTAGGAATTCAGCGTCATGGCCCTCGATGGTCAGCTTTTCGAGACCTATGTAGCGCCCGACACCGTGCTCAAGGTGCACGACGGGTAGTCCTGCTCGGAGTTCGGTCAGGTCCCGAATGATGGCTTGCGTATCGGTTTCTTCTGTTGCCTTGCGCCGACGTTTTTGTGCCACCCGCTGACCGAATAGCTGATCCTCGGAGACAAGTGCTGGTGCTTTAGGCGAAGTAAAGAGAGGCCGTGTTATGTCAGTGACGGTGATGCCGAGAGGCGCGCCGCTGGCTTGGAATCTCTCCCAGCTTTCAACGGGCTCTGCTTGCAATCCTTCTTTCGCGAGAGACTCGAGGATGATCTCTCGTCTGCCGGCACTCTCAACGCTTAGTAATACGGATGATTCGTGAGCTTTCAGAAGAACTGTAAGCTTTCCCACGCCCGATACGTTGCGGAAGTCGTCCTCGGAGGAGAAAGGCTCAGGCGTGTAGGCGTCCAGCGTGAAGTGGAGTGGGGCCTCAGTCGAGTCACGGAACTCCAGCACGCAATGCTTTCCAATTGATGCATAGAGTTCTTCTACCGGAATAAAACCTCTGTGAGGCTCTACCAAGGGCCGCCTCGGATCGACACCGTATTCTTCAAAGCGACGATTCACCTCATCCCAAAAGCGGTTGGCTGAGCTGAAGTTGTTACCCACCATAACCACGGGTGTATCGACCGGGAGGTAGTCGAACATCGAGTGACATTCATCGAAGAACAGCGGTAAATAATATTCGGCGCCTTGTGGTGCCCTTCCCTGACTGACTTCATTGAAGACACTGCATCGCTCGGGGTCTCCGTCAAAACTGCGATACCAATCGATTTTGAAACGCTCGATAGCGTCGGTGTGCAGCGGGAATTCTCTAGCGGGCAGTAGGTCGATTCGGTCGAGCCGCTGTGCGGTGCGCTGGGTTTCTGGATCAAAACTGCGAAGCGACTCAATCTCGCCATCAAATAAATCAATTCGGAGTGGCTCGTCGCTACCCATTGGAAAGACATCCAAGAGTGAGCCACGGGTTGCGAACTCTCCATGTTCGTAAACGGTGTCGACACTTCGATAGCCGTTTCTCGTCAAATTTCTCACGAATTGCGCGGCGTCTAGTGTTTCTCCTGTTTTTAGGCTCAGAACACCGGCATCAATGAAGTGTCTCGGTGCCAAGCGGTGCATAAGCGTAGTGACCGAGACAATGACAACGCCGGATTTCAGGGTCGGGAGTCGGGACAGGGCTTTCAGTCGATCAGAGACAATGTCTTCGTGCGGAGAGAAGTTGTCGTACGGCAACGTTTCCCAGTCGGGCACCAGTAGAATTTCCCGATCATCGCTGAGAAAGAAGGGAAGTTCAGAAGCTAGGTTGTGCGCTGCAGCAGTTGTTGCCGTGATAACGAGAATTAGCGGCGTTGTTTTTGCCAGTTCGCTGATGGCCTCTGACTCGGCGGCACCCACGAGTGGACCGACCGCAGTTCGCTTACCTATCGCATTCGGCCAGGGCAGTGTCGATGTGATGTCGAAGAATGAAGTCATTAGCTCTCCCTGAGAGGGGCGCGATTCTACTTGTCACAACAGTCGCATGCTAGGGCTGAACGGTTGCTGTTCACCTGCTCTCGGAGCGATAATCCGCGAACACTCACATACCGAGACTCCAAAGAGAGTCTGCAAGCAGGAAACAAGCATGGCGCCACAGAGAAAGCGCCAGCGTCCTGACGATTATTTCGTGGATTGGAAAGAGCGCGAAGCGCTTGCTGAATCCATGATTCCGATCGTCGGTACACTGGCGCGTGAAAAGAACGTTAAGTGTTACATCTACGGAAATTCGCTAGTTAACCTTAGCGTTCTGGACATTATGAAAACCCACCGCTGGGTTCGGCAGGTGGAAGATAACGAGTTGTCAGAGTTCGAAACCATCCGTGTTATCGAGGCGATGGCTAAGCTCAATTTGGGGCCCTCACATATCGATATAGGACGTTTGTCGGTCGAATACTTTGATAAGCATCAAGGTGAAGATTTATCGCTAGACGATTTTGTTGCCGATCGACTGTCGCATCTGGTCGACTCAACACATCGCCCCGAGGGGCCGGTTGATGTGGTTCTCTTTGGATTCGGTCGTATTGGACGCCTTATGGCGCGTATTTTGGTAGCTAAGACAGACGGTGGCGACAATCTGCGGCTGCGGGCCATTGTGGTTCGAAAGGGCAGCGCTCCCGATGACTTATTGAAGCGCGCGAGCCTTCTGCGAAGAGACTCCGTTCATGGCGTGTTTCAAGGCACGATTCGCGTTGATGAGGAACGTCAGTCGTTTGTGGCAAACGGCAACGAGATTAAGGTCATTTACGCAAATGCACCTGAAGATGTGGATTACGAGGCCCACGGCATTAGCAACTGCCTCGTGGTCGATAACACGGGCGTCTGGCGGGACCGCGACGGATTGTCGCGGCACCTGAAGGCAAAAGGGGTCAGCAAGGTCATACTGACTGCGCCGGGCAAGGGCGATATCAAGAATATTGTGGCGGGAATTAACCACAGCGAGATCGCTGAGGATGACACCGTCCTGTCGGCGGCTTCATGTACCACTAACGCGATCGTGCCGCCTTTAAAGGTTATTCAGGACACCTTTGGTATTGAATCTGGCCACGTTGAGACGGTTCACGCGTTTACCAATGACCAGAATCTTATCGATAACTATCACAAGGCAGATCGCAGAGGCCGAAGTGCGCCGCTCAATCTGGTATTGACGGAAACGGGCGCAGCAAAGGCTGTGGCGAAAGTGTTGCCGGAGTTAACGGGCAAGTTAACGGGGAATGCTATTCGTGTCCCCACACCAAACGTGTCTATGGCGATTCTGAATGTGACGTTAGGGCGAGAGACGTCGAAGGACGAGCTGAACGAATTCATGCGTCAGGTCGCGCTTCATAGTCCCTATAGAAAGCAAATCGATTTTTCAAACTCACCTGAGGTGGTATCGACCGATTTCGTGGGTTCACGCGCAGCCTGCGTGTTTGATGCGCAGGCCACCATCGTGAACGGTCGGCACGCTGTTTTGTACCTCTGGTACGACAACGAATACGGCTACAGCTGCCAGGTTTATCGGGTTTTGGAGAAGATGGCAGGGATAAAATATCTCACCTATCCCCCTACAGATACCGGTGGTCTCTGATTTGCAGAGAAATGTGGTAACTCGGCGTCAGCTTCGCTAGAATTCGCGGCGCCGGATCGTTAGATAAATGCGTTGAAAATCAGCCGCCGGCAAACCTGTAGTTCACTTCACTGGGGGGAGTGGCCACGCTCACATCAGACATAGTCTGAGCGACTTCGGTGCAAGCTTACTACACGACAGCTAGCACAAGCGCGTGCGCGCGTTTTGCGAACGTAGATAGGGACAGGCATGATTAAAATTCGCCGCGGATTGGATATTCCACTGGCAGGAGCTCCTGAGCAAACGATTGCTCGAGAATTCTCACCTCGCCATGTAGCGCTCGTAGGAGCGGACTACGTTGGCATGAAACCCACAATGGCGGTTGCCGAGGGCGATACGGTTGCCAAAGGCCAAGCCATTTTTACCGATAAGAAATGTGAAGGCGTTGTATACACAGCACCCGCGTCAGGTCGCGTCACTGCGATCAATCGTGGTGCACGCCGTGTGTTTCAGTCTTTGGTCATCGAAGTTGATGATGGCGTTGAGGCACGCAACTGGGGCGGTTCAAGTGCTGCAGATGCAGCAGCGCTCAGCGCTGACGACATTAAAGATCGCTTGATTGACTCAGGTGAGTGGACAGCGATTCGGGTTAGGCCCTTCAACAAGGTGGCTGATCCCGCAACCAGCCCAAGCGGTCTTTTTATTACAGCGATTGACACTCGTCCTCATGCGGTAAATCCCGAAATTGTGATTGCCGAGCAACGCGAGGCGTTTGAGTTGGGCCAGGCGCTCCTGGCAAATATGGTCGACTGCACGGTCTACGTTTGTGTCGCACCGGGAAGCAATGCACCTGTCGCGTCACACGCTCAAGTGCAAAGCGCCGCCTTTGACGGACCTCACCCCGCGGGACTAGCGGGAACGCATGTTCATTTCCTCCAGGGAGCTTCCCTCAACAAGCTCGCGTGGACAGTGGATTATCAGGATGTGATTGCGATCGGACGGCTTTTCCTCGACGGTGAGGTCTACAGCGGTCGCGTGGTTTCTGTCTCAGGACCTGCAGCAGAGGCACCACAGATTGTTCGCACCCGCCGTGGGGTCGATATCGAGGCGCTCGTCGCTGGTAACCAGGCAGCCGGAGAAAATCGACTCATCAGTGGCTCAGTTCTCGGTGGTCGACGGGTCCAATCGCACTCTGCCTACCTCGGTCGGTTTCATAACCAAGTGGCTGTCCTCGCAGAAGGCCGAGACAGGGTCTTCATGGGTTGGCTCGCTCCGGGCACCAAAAAGCATTCGGCGATGGGCATCTACCTCAGTAGTTTATTTGGTCGAAAGCCACTCGAAATGACGACTACAACAAACGGCTCAGAGCGCGCGATGGTGCCAGTGGGTGCCTACGAGCGCGTCATGCCGTTGGATATTTTGCCCACACAGTTGCTGCGAGCACTGTTGGTTGGCGACACAGAGACGGCTCAGGCCTTGGGTTGTCTCGAATTAGATGAAGAAGATTTAGCGCTTTGTACTTATGTATGTCCTGGCAAATATGAGTACGGGCCGGTGTTGCGTGACAATTTGGCACGCATTGAGAAGGAGGGATAAGTCGTGGGATTACGCAGTACCTTAGATAATCTCGAACCCCATTTTAAGCCGGGCGGTAAGTACGAATCGTGGTATGCGCTGTACGAAGCCGTCGACACGATTTTTTACAGCCCCTCAAGCGTGACCAAGTCCTCCGCGCACGTTCGCGATGGTATTGACCTCAAACGCATCATGATCACGGTGTGGTTCTGCACTTTCCCAGCCATGTTCTATGGGATGTACAACATCGGCTACCAGGCAAATGAAGTGATTGCTGCCGGTGGTTATTCGCTTGAAGGTTGGCGCGGGGCGATTGTCGCGAGCCTGGGCGGTTTTGACCCAAATAGCTTGTGGGACAATTTCCTTTACGGTGCGGTCCATTTCCTTCCGCTATATGCCATCACGTTTATTGTCGGTGGTTTCTGGGAAGTCTTGTTCGCGATGAAGCGTGGCCACGAGATCAATGAGGGCTTCTTCGTTACGTCCATTCTCTTCACGCTGACATTGCCACCCGACCTGCCACTCTGGCAGGCGGCGATGGGTATTTCGTTCGGTATTGTTGTTGCAAAAGAGGTTTTTGGCGGTACGGGTAAAAACTTCCTCAACCCAGCGTTGACAGGCCGTGCTTTCCTTTACTTCGCTTATCCAGCGCAGTTGTCGGGTGACACTGTGTGGACGGCAGTCGACGGTTATTCCGGTGCGACAGCGCTTAGCGTTGTAGCAACCGATGGTATGGCTGGCTTGACCACTGCTTACACCTGGTGGGATGCCTTCGTAGGCGCCATGCCAGGGTCTATTGGCGAGACGTCTACGCTGGCCATCATGATCGGTGGCGGTGTCCTGCTTATTATGGGCATTGCGTCATGGCGCGTCGTCGCTGGCTGCTTCGCCGGCATGATTGCGTTCTCACTACTACTCAATGCAATTGGCTCAGACAGCAACCCCATGTTTGCCATGCCGTGGTATTGGCACATGGTCATTGGAAGCTTCGCATTCGGTGCGTTCTTCATGGCCACTGACCCTGTATCCGCCGCCATGACCAACAGCGGGCGATGGGCCTATGGTGCCCTGATTGGCGTCATGTGTGTGTTGATCCGTGTTGTTAACCCCGCATTCCCTGAGGGCATGATGCTCGCCATCCTGTTCGCGAATCTATTTGCTCCGCTGTTTGATAACTTCGCGGTGCAAGCCAACATTAAAAGGAGACTCGCTCGTGTCAGCTAATAACGAGACGCTGTCTCGCGTACTCACGGTCGCGCTTGGACTCTGTATTGTCTGCTCGGTCGTCGTTTCCACAGCGGCGGTTGCCTTGAAGCCGCAACAGGAAGCGAACAAGGCGCGGGATCTAAAGCGCAATATTCTAATGGCGGGTGGTTTGTACGACCCCGAGCGAAGTGTAGAAGAGCAATTTGAAACAATCGAGGCTCGTGTAGTTGATCTGGATACAGGCTTGTTTGTCGACGACGTTGATCCTGCGACCTTTGATCAGCGCAAGTCATCGAAAGATCCTTCACAGTCTCGTGCGTTAAGTGGCGATGAGGATCCAGCGAAGATTATTCGTCGCGAGAATCGAGCCGTGGTTTACCTCGTGAACGACGGTAACGGTGGTCTTGATCGAATCATTTTACCGATTCACGGTTACGGCCTGTGGTCGACCTTATACGGTTTTGTTGCGCTTGAGTCTGACGCCAACACAATCGTAGGGCTTGGCTTTTATGAGCACGGAGAGACACCCGGGCTAGGCGGCGAGGTCGATAATCCGAGCTGGAAAGCAAAATGGTCCGGCAAGCTTGCTTACAAAGATGGTGACGTTGCTATTACCGTGCTGAAAGGAACCGTTAACCCTGCGTCTGCAGACGCGCAATGGCAGGTCGATGGTTTGTCCGGCGCAACGTTGACGACCAAAGGCGTCAGCAACCTTGTTCAATACTGGCTCGGTGAAGACGGCTTTGCGCCGCTTCTCGGCAACCTGCGTGGAGGTAATGCGTAATGAGTGTTCGCGAGACCTTATTTTCCCCTGTTATTCAGAACAACCCGATTGCGCTGCAGATCCTTGGCATTTGCTCTGCTCTGGCGGTGACATCATCGCTCCAGGTAAGCCTCGTCATGTCGGTTGCGCTCACAGCCGTGACAGCGTTCTCATCGTTCTTCATTTCCTGTATTCGGAGCTACATTCCATCGAGCATTCGTATCATCGTTCAAATGACCATTATTGCGTCGCTGGTGATAGTGGTTGACCAGATACTCAAGGCGGTCGCATACGACATCTCAAAACAGCTGAGCGTATTCGTGGGCTTGATCATCACGAATTGCATTGTGATGGGTCGTGCCGAGGCTTTTGCCATGAAGAACCCGCCGGTACCAAGCTTCTTAGATGGTTTGGGCAACGGGCTAGGTTATTCCTTTGTGCTTATTGTTGTCGGCGTAGTTCGTGAACTGTTCGGTGCTGGCTCTTTGATGGGCATCGAGATCCTTCCTGTCGTCACAGAAGGCGGTTGGTACAACCCCAATGGCTTATTATTACTCCCACCGAGTGCGTTCTTCCTTATCGGCTTCCTCATCTGGGCTATTCGAGCTGTGCAAACAGAG
Source organism: uncultured Halieaceae bacterium (assembly GCA_913045375.1). Lineage (GTDB taxonomy): Bacteria > Pseudomonadota > Gammaproteobacteria > Pseudomonadales > Halieaceae > Luminiphilus. Next base: position 45,365 of record CAJWQE010000008.1, read on the forward strand.
CAAGTCGAAGAGCCTGAGTTCAAGATTGCGAAGCACACAGCTGCAGAGGAGGGTGCGTAATGGAACACTATTTAAGCCTCTTTGTGCGGGCGGTCTTCATTGAGAACATGGCCTTGGCTTGGTTCTTGGGTATGTGTACCTTCCTCGCCGTTTCGAAGAAAATCTCTGCCGCATTTGGCTTGGGTATCGCTGTGGTGGTGGTGCTCACCATTACCGTCCCCGTAAACAACCTGATTTATCAAAATCTGTTGGCGGATGGCGCTTTGGCGTGGGCGGGCTATCCCGATCTCGACCTGAGCTTCTTGGGCTTGCTGTCATACATTGGCGTTATCGCAGCTATGGTTCAGATTCTCGAGATGTTCCTCGATCGTTATGTGCCTGCGTTGTATTCGGCGCTCGGCGTTTTCCTGCCCCTCATCACAGTGAACTGCGCAATCTTGGGAGCGTCACTACTGATGGTTGAGCGAAGCCTCGATTTTGGCGAGAGCGCGGTATTCGGGTTTGGTGCCGGCGTTGGCTGGGCACTAGCGATTGTTGCGCTTGCAGGCATTCGTGAGAAGTTGAAGTACAGCGATATTCCCGATGGGTTGCAGGGACTTGGCATAACCTTTATCACTGTGGGGCTGATGTCGCTCGGCTTCATGTCCTTCGGTGGTATCGATATTTAATTGGCTACATAAGCTCTAGGAGAGATCTGTGTATACAACTATTTTCTTTGGCGTGGCGATGTTTACTGCCGTGGTTGTTGCCTTGGTAATGGTGATTCTGGCGGCGCGTAGCAAGCTCGTTGCGAGCGGTAATATCAACATCGAAATTAACGGGGAAAAGACGATTCAGGTGCCGGCCGGCGGTAAGCTGCTTCAGACGTTGGCCGACGCCGATCTGTTTCTGGCAAGTGCTTGTGGCGGTGGCGGTACCTGCGCACAGTGCAAGTGCGTGGTCTCTGAAGGTGGCGGCTCTTTACTTCCCACGGAGGAGAGCCATTTCACACGTCGTGAGGCGAACGAGGGCTGGAGACTCTCCTGTCAGACACCTGTTAAGCAGGATCTCAAGATTGAGATTCCGGAAGAGGTGTTTGGTGTTAAACAGTGGGAGTGCACCGTAGAGTCCAACGATAACGTTGCTACGTTCATCAAGGAGTTGGTCCTGAAGCTACCCGAAGGTGAGACTTGTGACTTCCGCGCTGGTGGCTACGTACAGCTCGAGTGCCCACCGCACGCGGTGAAGTTCTCAGACTTCGATATCGGCGAAGAGTACCGAGGCGACTGGGAGCATTTTGGCTTCTTCAAGCTCGAATCTTCTTGCCCGGACACAACGATCCGAGCCTATTCAATGGCGAACTACCCAGAAGAGAAGGGTGTCGTTAAGTTCAACATTCGTGTTGCGACGCCACCGCCTCGCACGGAAGGACTGCCCCCCGGCATCATGTCGAGTTGGGTATTCAATCTGAAGCCTGGCGATAAGGTTAACGTTTACGGTCCGTTCGGAGAGTTTTTCGCGAAGGAAACCGACGCAGAGATGGTGTTCATCGGTGGTGGTGCGGGAATGGCACCGATGCGCTCGCATCTCTTCGATCAACTCCGTCGAATCAAGACAGACCGCAAAATCAGCTTTTGGTATGGCGCACGTTCGCTTCGCGAGATGTTCTACGTCGAGGACTACGACACACTTGCCGCTGAAAATGACAACTTCGACTGGCATGTGGCGTTATCTGACCCTCAGCCCGAAGATGATTGGGACGGCCTCACTGGATTTATCCACAACGTGCTGTTTGAACAGTACTTGAAGGACCACCCGGCACCCGAGGATTGCGAGTACTACATGTGTGGACCACCCATGATGAACAAGGCGTGCATTGATATGCTTTTGGACCTGGGCGTAGAGCGCGAGAATATTTTCCTCGATGACTTTGGCGGTTAATCACTTGTCGTCACTGCTTCGAAGGCCAGCCATCGTGCTGGCCTTTTTGCTATGGCTGAGCGGCTGTCAAAAGGCGCCTGAGGGCGTACAGCTCTCTGGGCCTATATTCGGGACCCAGTGGAGCCTGATCTACCATGGAGTGGATGAGTCGGTAACGGAAGAAAAGGTCAAGGAGGCGCTTTTAGAGTCCTTCTCGGTGGTTGATGACAGTATGAACCACTACCTCCCATCTTCGACGCTGAGCGAGCTGAATCGGCTTCCGGCCATGGAGGTCATGGAGGTCGATTGGGACTTCGCATTGGTCTTCAATACGGCGCTCGATATCTACTATGCGACAGATGGTGCTTACGACCCGTCGGTTTCTCCCTTGATCAATCTTTGGGGGTTTGGTCCAGAGGGCGTCACTAAACGTCCTACTGACGAGGAAATTGCTGCCGTCGAGCCCTTTGTTGGCTTAGATGAGTTCGCGTGGGATCTATCGACGCGCGGCTTCGTGAAGCGTGACAGCAAGGCCACACTGGATTTTTCGTCAATTGCTAAGGGATATGCTGTTGATATTGCCGCGGACTCGCTGGATGAGTTGGGGTTGGAGCACTTCATGTTGGAAGTTGGTGGAGAGATTCAGGTTCGTGGTACGAGTCCTCGTGGCGATGCCTGGCGTTTAGCCGTAGAGCGTCCCACACCCGGCAGTCGCGGACAGATTTTCACTGCTATTGAAGTAAAAGACATTGGTGTGGCCACCTCCGGTGATTATCGAAACTTTTTTGAGGATGGGGGACGGCGCTTCTCTCATTTGATCGATCCACGAACTGGCTACCCGATAGAGCATGATCTTGTGTCGGCAACCGTGGTGCACCCGTCGACCATGATTGCGGATGCATGGGCCACGGCCCTCATGGTTGTGGGTACTGAGGAAGCGTTGAGGTTGGCGGACGTCTACGAGCTGGCAGTCTTTCTCATTTCGCGTGAGGACGACCAGCTGGTAAGCTCACACAACGACGCTATGACTCAGTGGCTAATGGAGCCCAAAGTAGGGGGAGAGGCAGAGTGATCTTCGTACTAACATTTTTAGCGTTTGCGCTCATTGTCGCCGCGATGTCTGTTGGCGTGATGGCAGGTCGCGACCCTATAAAGGGGTCCTGCGGCGGAATTGGAGCTCTGGGCATTGATCAGTCCTGCGAGATTTGTGGTGGTGATCCACAGCGCTGTGAAACCGAAACACGCTCTGATAGCTCAAAACCCGGAGCTATCGAATTCGATCCCACTGAACGCTAATGTCCTCCCGCTTGGAACTCACAATCGCGAGGCGACTGAGTTTCAGTAGAGAACAACGTGCTTTTACCCGCGGCGTGTCGATTTTTGCCGCGCTCGGTATGGCACTGGGGGTCTCGAGTCTCATCGTTGTTCTGTCCGTAATGAACGGTCTCGCAGGTGAACTTACTGGCCGACTCTTGAAGGCGGTTCCGCATCTTGAAGTGAGTAATGTCGCCGCTGCCTCTAACGTCATCGAGACAACAGAGCTGAACGGGCTCACCTTCAATCATACACCCTACATCCGTCGTCAGCTGATGCTACGCGGCGACTTCTCGTCCTCTGGAGCTGAGCTGACCGGCGTCGGTGCAATGAACCCGGAGCTCTTCTCTATGACGGTTCTGGAGGGTGATCTTGGTGATGTGGCATCTGAGCGCTTTCATGTAGCGCTTGGAGAGGTCCTCGCGCGTAATCTTGGCGTTGGCGTGGGCGACACCATTGACGCGGTGCTTCCTCAGGTCGCCATAACACCGCTGGGTTTATTACCACGCTATCGGAAACTCACAGTAGCGGCTGTGGTCGCCGTTGGAGCCAGCCCCGACGCGACACTGGCACTGACATCTTTGGAAACAGCTCGAAAGCTGAGTAGAGCAGCGGACGCAGACGGTATTCGATTGCAGCTGTCGGACCCCTATCGTGCGCGCGAACTTGCTCAACTCATTCGTTTAAAGAGTGACGGTGCTTTGACTCCGGTAACCTGGGCCGAGACCTATCAATCGCTGTTCGCTGCCATTCGAATGGAAAAGCTCATGGTGAGTGTTCTTTTGTCAGCCCTGATAGCCGTTGCAGCGTTCAGTGTTATTTCTTCGCTCACAATGTCAGTGGCCGAGAAGCGCTCGGATATTGCCTCTCTGCGGGTGCTGGGCTTAACGCCTGCAAACATTCGGGCGGTGTTTATGCTGCATGGCTTATACCTGGCTCTGCTCGGGATAGCTGTAGGTCTGATGCTGGGGCTCATTGTGACAACTAATCTTGAAGCATTCATGCGGGTATTGGATACCGTATTTGGGTGGACGCTGTTTGACCCAGATGTCTATTACATTGGTGGACTGCCTACCGATTTGCAGTGGCGTGACGTTGCCTACATCCTCATGGGTTCTCTGGTTCTTAGTCTCATTGCAGCGGTGTATCCCGCGCATCGTGCAAGTAAGATCTCACCTGTGCTGGCGCTGGATGGCTTGGAGGCTGCATGAGTATTTTATCGGCTGTAGGGATTTCAAAACGATACGACTCAGCTGTTGGCAGCGTCTCAGTACTCAATGATCTCAATTTTGAGCTCAATGCGGGTGATCGTGTTGCCATCGTTGGCGCCTCGGGAGCAGGTAAGTCCACGCTTTTAAACGTACTGGGTGGATTGGATAGAGCGACGTCAGGAAAAGTGCTTCTTGGCGACAAGGACCTTGCGAGCCTCGACGAGAAAGCCTTGTGCAATTGGAGAAACAAGAACCTTGGTTTCGTTTTTCAGTTCCACCACTTAATGCCTGAATTTTCGGCGCTGGAGGCCGTAGCGATGCCCGCTCAAATTGCCGGAAAATCCGCTAAAGATGCGCTTGTGATGGCAGAGGAGCTCCTTGTTGCGCTAGGTCTGTCGGAGCGGCTACATCACCGACCAAGTCGTCTCTCGGGTGGCGAAAAGCAGCGTGTCGCCATTGGTAGGGCGCTAATCAATCGGCCCCTGTGCCTGCTGATGGACGAACCGACGGGTAATTTAGATCCCAAGACTGCTGAGTCCGTTATGCGATTGATGCATGATGTTGTCTTCAAGGACACCGGTTTTGTGATTGTCACTCACGATCCTGTGATCGCTGAAAGCACGGATCGACAGTATGAGCTGTCTAACGGCCAGTTAATCGAGCGTGTCTGACTGATGCGGCGTCTTCACTGGGATATCGCGCTGCGTCAGGCATACGATCCCGGACACGGCTTATCAGCGTTTCTATCGCGACTGTCCGTTTTCGGCATGGTCATTGCGATATCACTACTCTTGGCTGCGCTATCGGTTATGAATGGTTTTGAACGCGAGATGCGCGTTCGGATACTGAATTTAGTGCCGCACGTCACTATACGTGGTTTTGCCTCCGAGGATGATTGGGCCCAAGTACAGGCCGATTTGGCGCAATTGGAGAGCGTAACTCGACAGAACCGCTTTACGGACATCGATGCTCTGTTGGTTGCTCAGGGCAACGCGCATGTCACTCGCTTAACCATTGCTGAAAACGGCGCACTTGAGCCCTACAAGGAGCATTTGCGACCGGAAGTGGATTCACTAGGTTCCCGAGAGCTTGTGATCGGCGCTCACCTGGCAGCCACACTAGGACTCACGGTTGGGGACAGCGTATCCACGTTGTTCTCTTCAGGTGGTTATCAGAACACCCTTCGGCCTGGAACACTGCAGATCGTCTCTCTGCTCGAATCAGATACGGAAATAGACCATGTCTTTTCAATGACGGGCCAAGGGTCTGTTGAGATTGATGAGTCGTCTCAGGGCAGTGCACTCGCAGTGAATCTCATTGACCCTCTTGAGGCTCCTCAGTTAGCGCGCTATCTGCGCCAGACGCTCCCGCCCGCCTTTTGGGTGACCGATTGGACGGCAGCGCAGGGCAATCTGTATCAGGCCATTCAGTTGTCACGACAGATCGTTGCGCTAATGTTGGCCTCTCTCTTGATCATTGCCATGTTTAACGTAGTCACCTCGCTTGTGCTCGTAGTTTCCGATCGACGTGCGCCATCGTCCATGCTTAGAGCCATAGGCTTAACCTCGAGCGATATCGCTCAGATATTTGTCATTCAGGGCACGATGATTGGTGTCGGTGGAGCGGTCTTGGGTGCTGGATTGGGCTTGTTGCTGGCGTTAGTAACGCCGTCGCTCGTGCAGTTCATTGAGTTGGGGACGGGCAGTCCGTTGCTGGATACTGCCGTGTATCCGCTGGCCTATGTCCCAGTCGATATTCGATTGGAAGACTTCCTGCTGGTCCCGGGAGTGGCTTTGGTGCTTTCGATCGTGTCTTGCTCACTGCCCGCGTTTGCAGCCGCGAGATTGCCCATTACCGAAGGATTGCGAGAATCGCGTTAGCGGAGGTTACCGTTTCTCTCGCTTTTTTTCTGCGCTTTTCTTTCACGACGCCGACGTGCTCTCTCCGAGATTCGCTGTGCTATCCGTAATCGCCACAGACCGTCGGCGATGAAATAGCCGAAAAACGCAACGAGGACCCCCATAACAAAACAGCCCACTAGGAAGGAGGGCCAAATGCTCAGTAGCTCTGGGCTTGTGGGATCAAGCCAGTCAACAGCGCTGGCATCAATGACAGGTGCATTAAGCAAAGCGCTACCCAGGAGATAGGCCGCAAGGTAAATCACCGGCATCGTCAGCGGGTTCGTGATGAAAATGAGTGAAAACGCCAACGGCACGTTGGCACCAACTCTAATCGCTACAAAAACCGCAACGATCATCTGACCTGGAAGCGGCACCATCGAGCAAAAAAGACCAATCGCCGTAGCACGTGCGATAGAGGTTCGACTGATATGCCAAAGTTCGTGTCGATCGAACAGATCTCTAAACATACCCAACCCCTTTACATCCCTGAGGCGTGCTGGCGTGGGTAGAAATTTTCTGAGTGACCGCTTGGGCATAGTTACCGCTAAATTATTTTTATACAGACCTTTATCCGCTTATTTCAGCTCGTAAGGGCCTGCTGTTCTTCCAACTTACTAGGACTGTTCACAGTCTTCGATATACACCACAAGTATGGAGGGGATGGCTTAAGTCCGCCACGCTCGAGCGAGTGAAATTTTATGATTTCGTCCAAGAAAACAAGTTTTTGTTGTGTTTTTCCTCAGGCTTGCTTTCGACATTAGTATTTTCAACGACCTATTTCTGGGTTTCATCGATAGTCGTTGGCGTCTGTGCGTTGCTTTTCACCAAGAGCTTTACGACGTTTGTCGGAGTAACTCTTGGGTTGTTAGTTGGCGCGTGCCATTTCCTCAACTTTGTCGAAGTCGCTAGCAATTCTCACTGCTTTAATGAACCCTTTGAATTTATAGCTGAGGTCACTGACTTCCCCGTCAGTCTGATGGGTAAGTCTGGTGACGCTTTGTCTTTGTTGACTTTCCGATTACTCAAGGCTGACGCAGGAGATGAGTGCCATTCTTTGAATACGGCGTCTGCGATCGCTGTCGAATCGGGGGATCAGAAACTCATGTTGCCCGGTGACTTAGTGACCGGTAAAGCGCGCGCAAGGCGCCCTGAATATCGATGGACCGAGGGTTCATTGCCCAGAAACGTTCGAAATTGGAGCGAGGGAATCGACGCTCAGTTACAGATAGAGTCAATCGATCAGGTTCAACGTGGAGAGGGAGCTTTAATGTTCTCTCTGCGTGCTTCTCTCGCCGGCTTCATTTCTGCGACTGCAGCCTCTGAAAGAGTGGTAAGGCATCTCCATGCCTTAGTCTTGGGTAGGCAGGACTCACTCCAAGAAGCGGATTGGCAGACGCTTCGATCCTTCGGGATGACGCACGCCTTTGTTGTGAGCGGGTTGCACCTCAGTTTGGTTGCGTTTTGGATTCACTTGCTGACCTCGGGCATTTCGCGATTATTGTCTGTCTCTCCAGCATTCCCAATGCGACTGTTCGCAGCTGTCGGCGTTTGCAGCGTCAGCTACGTTTACGTCGTCCTGACGGGCGCATCTCTACCTGCTGAACGAGCACTTTTGATGATCTCGATAGCCCTATTTGGTCGAATCACGCTGTGGTCGATTGATCCCCTCAGTATCGTCGTGGCAACAGGCACCATATTACTGGCAACCAACCCGTTTTCTGCATTGACTCCCGGCTTTTGGCTGAGCCTTATTCTCACCGGTGCCATAGTGGCCTTCGTTTCACGACCCATTTCCTCAAGACTAAGCAGTTGGGTAACCCTGCATGTATTGATCGTGGCCGTTTCATCCGTTCTCACTCTGTTGTTTTTCTCTCAAATCACCTGGGCTGGTTTGTTTGCGAACATTTTTCTCGTTCCCTTGCTAACGCTCATTGCGCTTCCGCTAGGACTTATCGGTATCACTCTGATGGGTTTTGGTCTGGAGTTGGGGAGTCACTTTTTAAGCGCGAGTGGCCTGTGCATAGAGGTTCTGCTTAACGGTATGGATTATGTCGTCTCACTAACTGGCAACGGGATGTTAAAAGCCGCATGGTTACATCCAGGGATTTTCATTATCGGACTCGTAGCTTGGTTGACTTTTGAGTGCCGTGGAGCGGTCCGAGTATGTCTGACCTGCTGCTTTTTTTTCTCTTCTCTTCAGGAAGCCCCGATATCAGCAGAGTTCATCTGCAAGTAACGGACGTGGGGCAGGGGACGGCGGTTCTTATCAAGAGCAGTAACGCTGTGATGCTCTATGACACCGGTGGAACGAGCTTTACTGGGCGACCAGTCATCGAGCGTGGTTTCGTCCGCTGGCTTAGGCAAAATGGTATTTCAGCAATCGACCTACTGATCGTAAGTCATGGTGATACGGATCATGCGGGTGGGCTCACGGAAATAGGCAAATATTTCGACGTTCAGAGGCATTACGGATTTGGAGGAAACGCCTGTGTGCCAGGGAAAGAAATTTCGTTGGGACATGACATTCATATCCAGTTTTTAGCTGGGACGGGACACCGATTGGATAGTTCAAACGACGACTCGTGCGTTATCAGCCTAACCATCTTTCAGTCCAATATTCTGCTTCCGGGAGACGTCTCACGGTCCGTTGAGCTCGATTTACTCGCGTTCAGGCAACTTGCAGCACCCCTAGCGCTGCTTATCGCAGCGCATCATGGATCTAACACATCGAGCGGTGCTCACTTTATTGATCAAGTCGCGCCGGTTCATGTGGTCTTTACCACAGAATTTGGCCATCAATTTGGGCATCCGCACCCTGCTGTGAGTGACCGATTTAGGCGAAGAGGTGTCACACTTTGGGACACAGGTATCCGGGCAGGTATCGGTTTCGAATTCTCAGCGAATTCCCTTTCGTCAGTGACTCCTACGCGGACTTCATTGACCCCATATTGGGCGAGTGGACCACCCCTAAACTGATTCTTCCTTGAACTGCTGAGGTGGGTATACTCAAGACAGCAGTCTGGGGAAAACACTATGATCGATCTTCTCGTCGCCGGCGGATGGGTTATGCCGCTGATCGTTGCGTGCTCAGTGGTCGCGTTAAGTATCAGTATTGAGCGATACATCGCGCTCGACCGCTCCAAAGTAGCACCACCGCACCTTCTGGCTACTGTTTGGCGCGACTTGAAGCAAGGCGAGCTGAATGCGCAGAAACTCGCTCAGTTGCGGAGTAATTCGCCACTGGGGGCAATCTTAGCCGCGGGCATTGCCAACCGTGGGCAAGGCCGCGACGTCATGAAAGAGAGCATTTCAGAGGCGGCAAGCCACGTAGTTCATGATTTAGAGAAGTATCTTAACTCCCTCGGCACGGTCGCCGCGATTGCACCGTTGCTGGGCTTACTGGGTACTGTTGTCGGCATGATCGACGTTTTCACCCAAATTACGACTGTGGGGACAGGGAATGCGAATGCACTCGCTGGCGGCATTTCAGAGGCGCTTTTGACAACGGCTGCAGGACTCATTGTGGCCATTCCTGCATTGGTGATGCACCGCTATTACACAGGTCTAATTGACACGATTGTGGTCGATCTGGAGCGCGAGGCGATCAAGTTAGTTGATGCGATTCACAATGGGGCCGGTCAGGATTACACCGCGTGAAATTTAAGCGTCAGCGACGGGACACGTAGGCGGTGAATCTCACACCGCTTATCGATGTGGTATTCCTGCTTCTAATTTTCTTCATGGTATCGACGAGTTTTACTGATCTAAGCGAGCTGGTGGTAAATCTGCCTGAGGCAGAGGGCGAGACAGTAGAGCCCGATAAAGGCTTAGATATCATCATCACCGCCGATGGCTCCATGTTCTTGAACGGCACACCGTTTCCCGCAGACGCGGAAAATTTACGTGCAATTATCATTGAAAAAACCGGTAGTAGACGCGATATACCAGTATCTATCGTCGCAGACGGTGATACGCGGCATGCTATGGTAGTCATGTCGATGGATACAGTGAGTCAATTAGGGTTCAAGCGCCTGTCAATCAGTACGCAACGACCCGCAGCCGGTGAATAGTTTGGCAGATCAGTCAGTTAAGACAGTCTCAGATTCCAAGTTGTATGGTCGGCTCCTCACTTACGCCTTCGCGTACAAATGGTCCTTATTTCTCAGTTTCCTGGGATACGTTGTCTATAGCCTTGGAAACGTCCTGTTAGCTGATCTGACACAGTTCTTGCTCGATTCGCTGGGCGGTCAGCCAATGGCGGGGCTCGGTTTCGTGTCGCAGGCCTCACAATGGATTTGGCCTCCGGGAGACAAAACCCCGACTGACTATGCGCGTATCGCGGTTCCTGTCGCGGCAGTTGTCCTATCGCTGGGACGTGCACTGGGCTTCTTTGCCGGCAGCTATTTCATGAACAAAGTGGCGCGCTCCGTCGTGCACGTGCTGCGCACACAGCTGTTTGATGTTCTTGTCAGGGCGCCAAAAGCCCACATTGATAAATACTCCACAGGTGAGCTTCTCTCGAAGGTCACCTTCAACGTAGAGCAGGTGAGCGGTGCCGCATCAGACGCACTGAAGACGATGCTGCGTGAGGGACTCACCATTATCGCCCTCGTGTCCTACATGCTGTATCTGAACTGGGAGCTCACGGCCGTATTTTTCATCGTCGCACCAGCCATAGGGGTGGTCGTACACGTCGTTGGCAAGCATTTCCGTCGCTACAGTAAGCGCATTCAGGACTCTATGGGCTCCGTAACCGAGGTTACCGCAGAGAGTTTGGCTGGGCTGGATGATGTACGTATCTACGGAGCTACAGAGCAGATTAGTGAACGCTTTGAGTCGGTCAGCCTGTTTAATAAACAGCAAAGCTTAAAACTCGCCTTCGTACAGGCAATTTCAACACCCATCATTCAGACGCTACTAGCGCTAGCACTCGGCGCACTGTTTTGGTTTGCCCTCGATCCTGCGGTGCTAAAGGAGTTTAGTGCAGGCTCATTGGTGGCCTTCATCACCGCTGCGGCCCAGCTAGGTAAGCCAATTAGGACGCTGAGCAATATTCAGAGCATTATCCAGCGAGGCCTTGCTGCTGCCGAGGATATCTTTGAGCAACTCGACACCGAGCTTGAGCAAAACACAGGTGGCAGTACCTTGGGTGAGGTCAACGGTCGTGTGGAGTTCCACAATATTGCGTTTCGTTATCCCGGGGCGCAGAGCGACGCCATTTCTGATGTCAGCTTTGCGGTTGAGGCAGGGCAAACGGTTGCCGTTGTAGGCCGATCCGGTAGTGGGAAGAGCACGCTTGTAAAGCTGCTGGCGCGATTTTATATCCCAACTGGGGGGCAGATCACCCTCGATGGTCAGGATATACAAGGCATTGAACTGGCTAATTACCGCGAACACCTCGCATTTGTTCCTCAAGCCATCAATTTATTCAGTGATACCGTCGCAGGAAATATCGCCCTGGGCAGCATGTCTGATAGCTCTCGGGAGGCTGTAATCGATGCGGCCAAACAAGCGCAAGCCGACGGGTTTGTGTCAGAGCTCGAGTCTGATTACGACACGCTCATTGGTGAGCAAGGTGTTGGTTTATCCGGTGGTCAGCAGCAACGTGTAGCGATTGCTCGCGCCTTGTTGAAAGCGGCACCAGTCCTAATTTTGGATGAGGCAACATCAGCGCTCGACAACGAATCAGAATCCCTTATACAGACGGCGCTGGATGCCTCACGGGCGGGTCGGACAACTTTTGTAGTTGCGCACCGTCTGTCCACGATCGAGAGCGCTGACACGGTTCTTGTGATGGATGAAGGGCGCGTGGTGGCCGCAGGTAGTCACTCGAGCCTGCTGGAACAAGAGCCAATCTACCGGTCGTTGCACCAGCAAGGATTTAACGACGCATGATATCTCGCCGAGAGGGGCTGGAGAGGGCGTTTAACAACGCTTGGTATCACGGCGCCATGTGGACGTTTATCTTTCTGCCTTTGATCCCGATTGTGATGTTGGTGACTTTCCTGCGGCGCCGTTTTCGTCCACAGAGCGGGTTTGCCGCGTTAGGCGCGCCAGTGGTGGTCATTGGTGGATTGACGGCAGGAGGGACGGGTAAAACGCCCACGCTGATTGCATTGGCGCGTTACCTGTCGGGAAGAGGATTTAGAGTGGGTGTTGTGAGTCGTGGCTATGGCAGGACGACCGATGACAGTTCACTCTTGGTCAGTGAGGAGCATGCCCATGACGAAGTGGGGGATGAGCCTTTGCTCATTAAGCGATCCGCTCCTAAAACGCAGGTAATTGTCGGTAAATCACGTAAAAAGGCGGCAAAAAGCCTCATTCGTGAATTTGGCGTGCATGTCATTTTGTCGGATGATGGTTTGCAGCACTATGATCTCCCGCGGGATTTTGAAGTGGCAGTTATCGATGCCGATCGAGGGTTGGGTAATGGCTGGTTGCTGCCAGTAGGACCGCTTAGAGAACCCAGAGAGCGCCTTTCTTCGGTTGATTTTGTGTTGGAGCGTAATGGAAGCGTTGAGTCTCGAGCGCTGACTTACGCGCCCAAACGTTTTATATCGGTAAAAACCCAACAAACGCTCACCATTGACGAGGCTAGAGCGCTATTTGCGGGTGCGTCTCTGGTCGCCGCCACGGGGCTAGGGCAGCCTGCTCAGTTTTTTACCATGTTGCGCCACATTGGTTTTGAGTTCACGGAAGTAGCTGTCGCTGATCACGCGCTACTGCCTTTGAGCGAGATTCAGGCATTACATGATCCTGAGCACATCGTTGTCACAGCGAAAGACGCGGTGAAAATGGACAAGCAAGCGTGCGACAATGTGTGGGTCATAGATGTTGAAGCTCAGTTGCCAGAGGCGCTGATGTCTTCGTTGGAGCAACTGCTCGACCGTGTTGCTCGTAAATAGTTGCCGATAACCGGGTAAACCAGCATGTACCACATTGTCATTCCAGCACGATATGGCTCGACGCGGCTCCCAGCGAAAGCCCTTGCCGATATCAATGGAAAGCCCTTGGTGTATTGGGTGTGGCGACAGGCAATGCAGTCAAAAGCGGTGTCCGTGACCGTTGCGACCGATGATGTACGTATCCAGGAAGCCATGATGCTCCACGGTGCGGACGTAGCAATGACGGATCCTGATCACCCCTCGGGGACAGATCGCCTTGCTGAAGTTGCTCGTCTGAAAGACTGGGATTCAAGTGCCATTGTGGTCAATCTGCAGGGCGATGAGCCGCTAATGCCTGTAGCTAACCTCGAGCAGGTAGCAGATTTGCTGAATGGCCATCCGGAAGCCTCAATTGCAACGCTTTGCGAGCCGATCGACACAGCCGACGCCTTCCAGGATGCTTCGGTTGTCAAAGTGGTAGCTGATGCATCAGGTAGGGCCCATTACTTCTCGCGGTCACCCATTCCTCACGTCAGAGGTGCCGATGAGGCGTTTGTCCCCTCTGAGGCACGGCGTCACGTCGGTTTGTATGCCTACCGCGTTAGCTTTTTAGCCGATTTCACATCTCAGCCTGTGGCACCGCTTGAGCAACTCGAATCGTTGGAGCAACTGCGAGCGTTGCACTGCGGTCATGAGATCCGCATAGCCGACGCAATAGAACCCGTACCCGCCGGCGTGGATACGCAGAAAGACCTCGATGCTGTAAGACGCTTGATGGCCCCCTAATGCTTGAGGTTGAGGCCAACTTTCAGCTTGGTAGCCTGAATACACTGAAACTTGAGTGTATTGCAGAGCGCTATGCGCTCGTTTCGACGAGCGTGGAGTTACAGGAGGCCTTGAGCGAAGCACGACTTCGCTCGGCGAACATCAATGTGCTAGGTGGTGGTAGCAATCTCATCCTGAACCGTTATTTACCGGGCATGACCATTCACATGGGCTTAAAGGGGCGCGAACTACTCGAAGAGTCAGCGGATGACGTTGTTGTTCGTCTTCAGGCGGGCGAGGAGTGGCATGAGACAGTGCTTTGGGCAAATGCTGAAGGTTACTTCGGGCTTGAGAATCTCGCGCTTATACCAGGCAGTGTAGGCGCCGCACCCGTCCAGAATATTGGTGCTTACGGTGTTGAGATTGCTCAGATGATCGAGTTTGTTCATGTTGTTGATTCGCGTAACGGTCATCTTCGCGGTCTAACGGCGGCCCAATGCTGTTTTAGCTACAGAGACAGCTTGTTTAAGACCCCTGAGGGGAAACACTTGATCATTACGGCAGTTGACTTGCGGTTGTCGAAGCGTCCTGTTGTCAATACGTCCTACCCAGCGTTGCGAGAGGTAGTTCCTGTTGATGCTGCGACGCCATCCGATGTGTTAGCGGCGGTCGTTGCCATCCGGCAGTCGAAACTTCCTGATCCGGGGGTTGAGGCGAATGTTGGTAGCTTCTTTAAAAATCCGATTGTTGACTGTGTGACGGCTGAGCATATGAAGGCCGAGTATCCGGATATGCCTCAATACCCCGTCGACGCCAACACCGTTAAACTGAGTGCAGCATGGATGATTGACCAGTTAGGTTGGCGCGGAGTAGAGGAGTGTGGCGTGTCAGTATCCGAAAAACATGCATTGGTCGTAATTAATAAGTCTGCAAGGTATGCGTCTGAAGTGATTGAATTTACGAATAAAATTACTTATTCAGTATCTGAAAAATATAGCGTTTCGCTGGATCGGGAACCTGAGTTGGTGGGAAGCGATCAACGGGCATGACAGCGACCAAATTCGATGCTGAGTCTTTTTTAAAGCAACTGACCACACGGCCGGGTGTGTATCAGATGTACGACGCTGCGGGTGGGCTGCTGTACGTAGGAAAAGCAAAGAACCTCAAGAACCGTGTAACAAGTTACTTTCGCGCCAGTGGCCTGTCGGGTAAGACGATGGCCTTGGTGTCACGCATCCGAGACATCCAAGTGACCGTGACGACCACAGAGCGCGATGCACTTCTCTTGGAACACAATTTGATCAAGGAGAATCACCCGCCTTACAACATTCTCCTCAAGGACGATAAGTCTTATCCCTATATTTACCTGTCGTCCGAAGACAAGTGGCCCAAACTTGCGTTTCACCGCGGTCCAAAGCGACGAAAGGGCGAGTATTTTGGTCCGTATCCCAGCGCTGGCGCTGTTCGATCTACCCTGCATTTGATGCAAAAGGTGTTCAAAGTGCGGCAGTGTGAAGAGTCTTACTTTCGGAATCGGTCACGCCCTTGTCTTCAGTATCAAATTGGCCGTTGTTCCGGGCCCTGTGTGGGTTTAGTCAGTGACGAGGATTATCAAAAGCAGGTTGAGAACTCGGCGTTGTTTCTTGGCGGTAAGTCTCAAAAGGTAATGAAGCGTATCGCCGATGACATGGAGGCAGCGGCTGAAAAATTGGAGTTTGAGAAGGCGGCTGAGTACCGAGATCAGCTTCAGCGACTACAGGATGTGCAATCTGCGCAGGGAATTGAGGGCTCACGGGGTGAGCTTGATCTTCTGGCGGTTAAACAGGCTCACGGGCAGGCCTGTATTCAAGTGCTTTTCGTTCGGGAGGGCCGAGTCCTGGGATCGCGCACCTACTACCCGGCGACGCAGTTAGAAGAGGATGAAATATCCGTATTAGATGCCTTTATTCCTCAGTTTTACCTCTCAGGTCGTCAAACCATTCCGCAGGAAATTGTGGTCAGTCACAAGCCAAACGACGCGCAACTACTCTGTGACACGCTCATGGAGCAAGGAAAGCGAAAAGTTGTTATCAAAACGCAGGTGCGCGATGCGCGAGCGCGCTGGCTTCAGCTCGCAAAACAGACAGCCGAGAGCAATCTTGAATCTTTCCTCAGTGGGAAACAGACCATGGCAGGGCGCCTAGAGGCTCTGAGACGCGAGCTGGACCTCGATATGACTCCGTCACGCATGGAGTGCTTTGATATCAGTCACAGCTCAGGTGAGGCCACTGTTGCCTCCTGTGTAGTGTTTGACAGTAATGGCGCGCGAAAAGCGGACTACCGTAAGTTTAATATCGACGGCATCACAGGTGGCGATGATTACGCGGCTATGCAACAGGCGCTGGAGCGTCGGTATCGTCGGTTATCCAAAGGCGAGGGCACCTTACCGGACGTGTTGTTCATCGACGGCGGCAAGGGACAAGTATCGCAGGCGCAGCAGGTCTTGGAGCAGTTCGAGCTCACCACGGTAAAAGTGGTGGGCGTTGCCAAAGGTACAACCCGAAAAGCCGGTTTTGAAACGCTGATCGACGGTGATACGGGAGCTGAGAGTCAGTTGCGGGGTGATAACCCGGCACTGCACCTAATCCAGCAGATACGCGATGAGGCCCACCGCTTTGCGATCAGCGGGCACCGAGGCAGGCGCGGTAAAGCCCGAAAACAGTCAACTCTTGAGGGAATTGGAGGCGTTGGTGCGAAGCGAAGACGCGATCTGTTGCGCCACTTTGGCAGTATTCGGGGCGTCGAAAACGCGTCCGTCGAAGAAATTTGCAAAGTCGACGGCATCAGTGCCACCCTTGCGCAAACTATCTACGACCATCTACACACCGTAGAGCAATGATTTTGGAAAACCTGTGAGCTGGAATCTCCCGAACATACTGACCCTCCTGCGAGTTTTGTGTATCCCGCTGATGGTAGGTGCTTTCTACTTGGCTGGACCCTATGCGGGCATCACTTCGGCGATTATCTTCGTTGTCGCGGCCATCACTGATTGGCTCGATGGCTGGGTAGCTCGAACCTTGGATCAAGAGAGTGAGTTTGGCGCCTTTCTGGATCCGGTCGCTGATAAGCTAATCGTCGCGACCGCATTGGTGCTCCTCGTCGATCACTATGATTCTCTATGGGTGACGCTGAGTGCCATTGTCATTATCGGCCGAGAGATATTGGTCAGTGCTTTGCGAGAGTGGATGGCGAGGCGCGGAGACAGCCAGTCGGTTGCGGTGACGGTTGTCGCCAAGTTCAAAACGACACT
The DNA here is from genome assembly GCA_913045375.1 of uncultured Halieaceae bacterium. Lineage (GTDB taxonomy): Bacteria > Pseudomonadota > Gammaproteobacteria > Pseudomonadales > Halieaceae > Luminiphilus. Next base: position 62,628 of record CAJWQE010000008.1, read on the forward strand.
TCAAATGGTGGCAATTATCGGTCTTCTTTGGCGGATGGATGAGGGCTATGGCGATTTACTCCTCATCGTGGCCTTCA
>CAJWQE010000009.1 GCA_913045375.1 uncultured Halieaceae bacterium
CTGATCAATGGTTAAACGGAGCACCTGCGCGAGACTGCATGACAGATATAACTGTCGATTTTCACCGGGTCAGTTCCGCCGTTAACAATGCTAAGGTGGACGATCCGACGCTTGCTCACCCACTGGATGAATCAATCCGTGAGCCCGAGCAGGGTGCACTATTTTAGTAGGGCTTCTCAGCGCAATTTTGTAGTGCAGCTTTTTAACTAAAGTCGGCGTCGAGTGAACTTCAGTGAAATGCTGTCTCAAGATGGTGTAGAGAGTGGTCCAGATAGCAGCTCTCAGGAACTCTACATTTCAGGGAGAACTACCATAAAAACGTTGTGGTAGCGGGGGTTTAGGGTTGATACCATCCCGTCAATAATGAATAAAAGCCGCGGTTGTGAGTCGGCAAAAAACAGGGGGAAGAATCGGTGCTGAGTCAGTACTCATTACCGGTCTAAGCGATGACGGCCTCTTTCGAGAAAACGACAGGAAAAATAGTGGCGCAAAGCGCAGCTAAGCACGCCGCATCGCAAGGCGGTCTGCTGCCGTGTCTGCATGAAATTCAGGCAGAGTTGGGTTACATCCCCAATGAGCACTTAGAAAGTATCGCCACCGCGTTTTCACTCTCGACGGCGGAAGTTCATGGCGTAGTCAGTTTTTATCACGATTTTAGAACGTCACCATCTGCCCGGCAGAGTATTCAGATTTGCTGTGCCGAAGCCTGTCAGGCATCTGGATCACGCGAATTGGAGGCTGGCGTCGCCGATGTTTTGGGTGTTGAGTTTGATGAAACGCACCCGGCTGATAACTACCGCCTCGAGCGAGTGTATTGTCTGGGTAATTGTGCCTGCGGTCCCTCGGTTCGCATTAATGACGAGGTGTATGGACGCGTTGAGCTCTCAAGCCTGCGTCAGCTAGTGGCTGAGGCGGTGCAGTCATGACGATCACGGTTTATATCCCGCAAGATACGACAGCGGTCTCCGTCGGTGCTGAGCGCGTCGCGACAGCCTTCGTTCAGGCGGCGCTCAATGCAGAGTTAAGTTACACACTGGTGAGAAGTGGATCGCGCGGCGCGTTCGGTTTGGAGCCCCTGATCGAGATCGAAGTGGGTGCGCAAGGGCGATTAGCGTTTGGTCCTGTCTCTGTGGATGCCGTTCCTTCACTCGTTACTTCGATTACCGAAGGTGAGTACGAGCGGCACTCAAATTACTTGGGCCCGGTGAACACTATTCCCTGGTTGGAAAGCCAGACCCGCATTACGTTCAAGCGCTGTGGTGAGGGTGATCCCACTGATCTCGCTAACTATTGCGCGCTTGGCGGATACCGCGGACTTGAACGCGCGCTGACACTGTCGCCGCAAGCCATTGTTGAAGAGATTAAAGTGTCGGGCCTGCGAGGAAGAGGTGGTGCCGCATTTCCAACGGGCATTAAGTGGCAGACAGTTCTCGATGCCCATGGCGAGCAAAAATACATTGTTTGTAATGCCGATGAGGGCGACTCAGGTACCTTCGCTGATCGATTGCTGATGGAAGCAGACCCCTATCAGCTGATTGAGGGTATGACCATCTCAGGTTTGGCGGTCGGAGCCACCAAGGGCTTTATTTATCTACGATCTGAATACCCCCGCGCACAGAAAATGCTGGAGCGAGCCATCGATGTTGCAATGGCGGAGGGCTATTTGGGAGCAGATCTCTGCGGTAGCGGGCAGCGCTTCGAGTTAGAGGTCCGAATGGGTGCCGGTTCCTACATTTGCGGTGAGGAGACGGCGTTGCTCAATAGCCTCGAGGGAAAACGTGGGGTTGTGAGAGCAAAACCACCGTTGCCTGCCATTAAAGGCCTGTTTGGTAAGCCGACGGTGGTGAACAATGTCCTGACTCTGGCGTCTGTTAGTTCGATATTGGCCGATGGCGGCGCTGAGTACGCGCGGCACGGTGTTGATCGCTCAAAGGGAACCATGCCTTTGCAGCTCGCTGGCAATATCAAAAATGGCGGTTTGATTGAGGTCCCCTTTGGCGTTTCGCTCAACAAAGTCATTAACAAATGGGGCGGTGGCACTCGTTCAGGACGTCCAGTCCGTGCGGTACAAGTTGGCGGCCCGCTCGGCGCGTACCTATCTAGCGATCAGCTGGACGTGCCCCTGACCTATGAGGCTCTGGCCGAGCTTGGCGGAATGCTGGGACACGGTGGTATTGTTGTTTTTGACGACACCGTAGATATGGCTAAACAGGCTCACTTTGCGATGGATTTTTGTGCAAAAGAGTCCTGCGGCAAGTGCACGCCCTGCCGTATCGGCGCGGTCCGCGGTAGGGAAGTACTGGACCGGGTGGTCGATAGTACGGCGTCATCGAATGACTTGATTTTATTGCGTGACCTTTGCGAGACGATGGAGCAAGCATCGCTCTGCGCCATGGGTGGTTTGACGCCTTTGCCAGTTAAGAGCGCTATGGATAACTTTCCTGAGGACTTTGGGGTAACAGACAACCAGTATGAGGTGGCCGTGTGAACAGTATGGTCGAGTTTTACCAGCCACAAGCTGACTTTGGCACACCCGTTTCAAAGTCCACTGAGCTTGTGACCTTATCTATCGATGGGCGCGATGTTTCAGTTCCTGCGGGCACCTCAGTCATGCGTGCTGCCTTTGAGGCTGGCATTAAGGTCCCCAAGCTCTGTGCCACCGATACGCTTGAGTCCTTCGGATCCTGCCGGGTCTGCTTGGTCGAAATTGAAGGTCGACGCGGTTATCCCTCGTCATGCACCACGCCCGTTGAGGCGGGCATGAACGTCACGACTCAGAGCGATCAGTTGGCGAAAATTCGCCGCGGTGTGATGGAGCTCTACATCAGCGATCATCCACTGGATTGCCTCACTTGTCCTACGAATGGCGACTGTGAGCTACAGTCGACGGCAGGAGAGGTGGGCTTACGCGATGTGCGTTATGGGTTCGCGGGTGAAAATCACACCCAGCTTGAGAAAGACGAGAGTAGTCCGTATTTCACTTTCGATTCGTCCAAATGCATTGTTTGCTCGCGTTGTGTCCGCGCCTGTGAGGAGACTCAGGGAACATTTGCGCTGACCATTTCGGGACGCGGCTTTGATTCTCGCGTTAGCGTAGGGCCTGAGACGAACTTTTTGGAGTCAGACTGTGTCAGTTGCGGTGCCTGTGTCGCCGCCTGTCCTACGGCTACGTTGACAGAAAACAGCATCATCGAGCGCGGAATACCTGAGCACTCGGTGACAACAACCTGTGCTTATTGTGGTGTCGGCTGTGGCTTCAAGGCTGAAATGCGAGGCCAAGAAGTGATTCGTATGACGCCGTGGAAAGATGGTAAAGCGAACGAGGGCCATGCCTGCGTCAAAGGTCGTTTTGCCTTTGGTTATGCGACCCATAAAGATCGCATGACCGAGCCGATGATTCGCGATTCGATCGATGACCCTTGGAAGCGCGTTAGCTGGGACGAAGCACTGACATTTGCTGCCAATCGGTTGCGTTCTATTCAAGAAAAATACGGCACCAAGAGCATTGGCGCTATTTCGTCTTCACGCTGCACAAATGAGGAAGTGTGGCTGGTCCAGAAAATGGTGAGGACCGGATTTGGTAACAACAACGTCGATACTTGCGCTCGAGTATGCCACTCCCCAACCGGTTATGGTCTGAAGCAGACCTTGGGTGAGTCGGCAGGAACGCAGGACTTTGCGTCCGTTGCCGATGCTGACGTGATTGTCGTGATGGGAGCCAACCCCACAGAAGCGCATCCGGTATTTGGGTCGCGCCTGAAGAAACGACTGCGAGAGGGTGCTCACCTTATTGTTATCGATCCTCGCCGGATTGAAATCGTCGGTGCGCCGCACGTCCGATCTGATCTCCACCTACCGGTTCGTCCCGGCGCGAACGTGGCTCTGTTGAATGCTATGGCCCACACCATCGTGGATGAGGGGCTAATGGATAAACGCTTTGTGGATTCGCGTTGTGACAAGGTGGCGTTTAGCAACTGGCTGACATTCATTCAACAACCTGAGAACTCGCCAGAGGCCATGGAGGCCCATACCGGGGTACATGCGGATGATGTGCGTGTGGCGGCCCGTCTTTATGCCACGGGCGGAAATGCCGCGATTTACTACGGTTTGGGCGTTACCGAACACAGTCAGGGTTCAACAACGGTCATGGCGATCGCTAACCTGGCGATGTTGACTGGGAATATTGGCCGACGAGGTGTTGGTGTGAACCCACTTCGCGGGCAGAACAATGTTCAAGGTTCCTGCGATATGGGCTCATTCCCGCACGAACTGCCGGGCTATCGACCAGTGAGCGATGACACTGTTCGTGGCAGTTTCGAAGCCGCTTGGGGTGTGACATTGGATCCTGAACCCGGGCACCGCATTCCTAACATGTTCGAAGAAGCCTTGTCTGGAGCCTTTAAAGGCTTGTACTGCCAAGGCGAGGACATTGCGCAGTCAGACCCCAATACACAGCATGTCGAAGCCGCACTTGAGTCGATGGAATGCCTGATTGTTCAGGACATCTTCCTTAACGAGACCGCGAAGTTCGCACATGTGTTCCTGCCAGGATCATCATTCTTGGAGAAGGACGGGACCTTCACCAACGCGGAGAGACGTATTTCGCGCGTGAGAAAGGCGATGGAGCCTCTTGCCGGAAAAGCCGATTGGCAGTCGACACTGGGTCTGGCTCAAGCGCTTGGCTGTGATTGGGACTACGAGAGTCCCGAACAGATCATGCGCGAGATATCCGCGCTGACGCCTACGTTTGCAGGTGTCACTTACGAGAAAATTGAGCGTTTGGGCAGTATTCAATGGCCTTGCTGGGACGAGGAATCCGAGGGAACACCGACCATGCACGAGGAGTCGTTCACCCGTGGTTTGGGACAATTTATTGTCACGGAGTACGTACCAACGGATGAGCGATGTTCGCGTCGTTTTCCACTCATCATGACAACGGGACGCATACTCAGTCAGTACAACGTGGGCGCGCAGACCCGTCGTACCGAGAATTCCGCTTGGCATGAGGAAGATGTTCTGGAAATTCATCCGGAAGACGCGCAGGAGCGCGGTATTTCCGAAGGCGACTGGGTCGGTATTTCTAGTCGTATGGGTGATACGGTTCTTCACGCCAGACTGTCGCAGCGCGTTCGCCCCGGTGTTGTTTATACGACCTTCCACCATCCTGTCTCCGGTGCAAACGTTATCACTACCGATAGCTCGGATTGGGCAACGAACTGTCCAGAGTACAAGGTGACAGCCGTCCAGGTGACCCGTGTTACTCAGCCGTCTGGCTGGCAAGAGCGTCAAAAGAGCTTTGATGTGAAACAGCAGCGTTTGGCGAAGGACTCTGTCGTTGGCTGAACAGGCGCACAGTGATGTGAGCGAGGCCGATCCCTCGGTGGTATCGGTGAGTCGCCGACTGCAAGAGGACGGTACTTCCGTCGAAAACTTTGACGCGGTTGTCGCCGAAGTTCCCGTTGCAATGTCATTCAACGGTATTTCGTATGCGGTAATGATGGCCACCCCTTGTGACTTGGAAGACTTTATTCGTGGATTCGCCATTGGCGAGGGCATCGTCGACAGTGCGCGAGCGATTTTTGACATTGACCAAGAGTTTGGTGACGTTGGCGTCGCCGTGAATGCCACGGTCTCTAACGAAACGGCGCACCGGTTGAAGTCCAGGCGCCGATCCATGGCCGGACCAAGTGGATGTGGTCTCTGCGGTATTGAGTCGATCGAGCACATGACGAGAGACATACTGCCACTCCAGGCTGCCAATCTGCCCAGTCAGGCCGCACTCGATAACGCACTTAGCGGTATGCGACGTAGACAAGTGGTGTCTCAATCCACATCAGGTGCACATGCGGCCGTCTGGTGCGATATGGACGGCAATATCGTGACACTGAGAGAAGATGTGGGGCGGCACAATGCGCTCGACAAGCTCATTGGCTGGCATAGTTCGGAACCAGCTGACGGGTTCGTACTGGTCAGTAGTCGTGCGAGCTATGAGATGGTGGCAAAAGCCGCAACGGCAGGCATTGGCGTGTTGGCAGCGGTCTCGGCACCGACCTCTATGGCCATAGAGACAGCGAAGACCGCTAACCTCAAGCTCATCGCATTTGCATCAAACGGCCGGCACGCTCTTTATTCATAGCCAGGTTGATATCTGGTCTTATCTGCAAATCGAACCTGTCTGTGAGCGGGTCCCGGCGCGGTTGTGGTAAAAGGAAACGTCGAATAAATGGTTGAGACATTGCAAGGCATGACATCCGTAACTCAGTTTAATGACGGTCGTCGTCTCCGGAGTGAGAGAAGCCGAAAATCCATGATTGACGCTGCCCTCGAACTAATCGAGGAGGGTAACTTTGCGCCCACGGCTAAGCAGATCTCTGCCCGCGCCGGCGTCGGTATCCGCTCATTCTTTCGGCAATTCGAGGATATGGACCAGTTCTTTGCCGCGGTAGACGAGCATACGGTTGGGTCTTTTTGGGAGAGCTTTCTTCACGAGGGAGACCGAGAGGGGGAACTGCCTGAGCGCCTAGATTCAATATTGGCGACCTATGCCAAGGCATTTGAAGAGCATCGCTCACTGTTACTCGCGACAAAGTCTCTGCGCTGGAGTTCTCGGGTTTTGAAGGCAAATTATGAGCGCTACCAACAGATCTCCAGAGCCAATAAGGAGCGATGGCTGCCAGAGATAAGCCAGCTTCCTTCGGACGAAAGAGAGTTGGCCGACGCGTATTTGTCGTTCGAGATGTGGCATCGCCTGCGCGATATTCAAGGCCTGTCATGTAGCGCTGCACAAACCGTGATTCTAAAAGCCCTGACACGACTGCTTAGCCCCTAAAGCTAAGTCTTTACTGATCACGGGAGTTATCGAGGGGTAGGCTGAAAGGAGCTTGATTTGGCACATTATGTGCCATATCTTTTTTGGAACGATTCCTACACCTTCTGTATCCATGCGCAAACCAATAACAACACAATTCCGGGGGGGTCATGTCACAGCAATTTAAGGATCAAGGCGGAGCGGCAACCATGGACCCATCGCCATTGGCGCGTCGTCTGACCTCAAATCTTGCCAGTTACCTAAACAGCGAAAAAAAGCTGATAAAACGCCGGCTTAAAGCGGAAAAGGCGAGAAAGAAAGAGGGTCGTCCCCATGTCGTTGATTACTTTCATCAAGTGGAAGACGGTTACAGCCACCTCGCGAGTCAGGTACTGGAAGCGTTTGCCGGGCGCTATGACATCGAATTGCGATGCCACATCGTTCGTGGCCCTGAGGGTAAGAATGCGCCAGACGCTGCGTTGCTGCTGAAGCTATCGCAATACGATTCGGCGCTCATCGCCGATGAGTACGGGCTGAAATTTCCAAGAGGCAGTAACCTTCCGAGCCCAGAGGTTGTAAGTCAGGCAAATGCATTGTTAGCAAATGCGCCTCAAGCGGATCTTCCAAGGCTCATGGCAACGGTGGGCGATGCGCTGTGGTCTAGTGATGAGGCGGCACTCGCCACACTGGCTGATGAGCATGGTTGTGCCACTCCCGAGGATACCGAGGCGCGATTGAATGCAGCCACGGCCTTGCGCGCACAGCTGAAACACTATTCCGGTGCTATGTTCCACTATGAAGGTGAGTGGTATTGGGGGGTCGATAGGCTTCACTACCTCGAGGCTCGCTTGGCCGAACTTGGTGCAGACCGCCAGTCAGATCAGCCTTACATAACGCAATGTCCCGATGTATCGGTCGATGGCGTGCACAATGCATCCGATTTAACACTCGAGTTTTTTCCGTCGTTACGCAGCCCGTACACCTCGATTGTGTTTGATGAAACCATCGAGCTTGCAGAAAAGGCGGGCGTCACGCTGTCGATGCGCCCGGTTCTACCGATGGTGATGCGCGGTGTGCCTGCGACCCGTGAAAAGGGTATGTACATCTTCTCCGATACCGCCCGAGAGGCCCGCAGGCGTGGCGTTGCCTACGGCAACATGTATGACCCCATCGGTAACCCGGTGAGGCGCTGCTACTCGCTGTATCCCTGGGCCGTTAGTCAAGGAAAGGGGAATGCGCTCTTGTCTGGCTTCTTAAAGCATGCATTCGCGCTGGGTGTTAACACCAATAACAATCGCGGTCTCAAGCGAGTTGTCGAGTCGGCAGGTCTGAGTTGGAGCGAGGCAAAGCAACACCTGGGAGAGACAGAGTGGGAGGCTCTACTCGAAACTAATCGACTCTCAATGTACGAGGGTGGCTTATGGGGCGTTCCTAGCTATCGACTGATTGATGCCCAGGGACAAACCCACTTAGAAATCTGGGGCCAAGACCGGCTATGGTTAGTCGCCAGGGAAATTCGCCGCCTTCATAGCGCGAGCTAGCGGGTATAGGGCAGCATTGATGAGAGACCTGACTGAACGGAACTCATGACCAGAGCGGCTTTACCACCCGAGTTTGGGGTTACCCGAAGCCCAGGGCTTTTGCTTCTTTAGCCAAAATAGTGGCTACGGCAGGCTCACCCCGCACGGCCTTAATGAGGGCAGCGAACTTGGGGTACGTGTCGCTGCACACCTCATAGCCTGCATAGCTCGCGTTCACGAAGGGCGTTACCAACGTCAAGTCGGCGATAGAGAACGTACCAAACAGATAACCCTCACCGGGTAACTGTCCCTCGATATAGCTCAGAAGAGGCGGTAGTTTCTTATCTATAATTGTGGCGATCAGTGCCTCGTCGGGGTCTTGCTTGAAAGCACGCGGGCGCATAAAACGCTGAAAAAAGATTCCCGCCGCAAGCTCGGCCACGGGTCCGGATGCGAAATCATCGTACCAATCGGCCATTGCCTTATCCGCTAGATCAGTTGGGTAAAAAGGAATATCCGGATAGGCGGACTCAAGGTAGCGGCAGATCACTTTGGAATCACCAAGCGTCAGATCGCCGTCCACGAGCGTCGGAATCTTTCCCAACGGATTGAGCTTTTTATAATCCTCGTCACCGGTAAAGGGCATTTGCGTGACCATTTCATACTCAAGGCCTTTGAGCTCAAGGGTGATCAATACTTTTCTGACAAATGGAGAGCCGTGAACGCCGTGGACTTTTAACATGAATGCCTCATTTCTTGTTGTTATCGCTGATGTGCCGTCCGCTTACAGAATGTAGCACTTTTGACGAGCGGATGAACTGGTCTCAGGGCTTGCATCAATTGGACGCAGCGACGAGCATTGAGTGGTTTCACGCCTGCATTAATTTTTAAGGATGATTACGTGGCGCAACTGACTTTCTTCTACGATCTTTCTTCCCCTTGGACCTACCTTGCATTCAACAATGTTCAAGAAGTCATTGCGGAGACGCAGGCCACTGTGACATGGCGTCCCTTTCTGGTGGGTGGTGTGTTCAACGCGGTCAATCAGAGTGTTTACGCGGCGCGCGCTAACCCAACGGATCCCAAAGTCATCCATAACTTCACTTGGCTTCACGAGTGGGCGCGTCTCGCGAACTTACCGTTGGATTTCCCGACAGAATATCATCCAGTGAAGTCCGTGTTACCCATGCGCATGTGCTGCGCACTTGAGCACGATCAGGAGGTCCTCAAGGCTTTCACGCAAGCCGCGTTTGATGCGTATTTTGCTGACGGTCGGAACATTGATGACCCTCTTGTAATGGCCGATGTGGCTAGGAACATCGGTCTCGATGGCGAAGCGCTGTTAAGTAGGGCGGTTGAGCCTGCAATCAAGGATCGGCTGCGAGCCAACACAGAAGAGGCCATCGCTAGGGGTGCGTATGGCTCACCCACCATGATTGTCAACGATGAACAGCTGTACTTTGGTAACGACCAGTTACCACTGGTGCGTCAGGCGCTTGCTGGGTAGGGCAGGTTAGCCTAAAACAGCTTGTAACGGGGGCCTCGAGGCCTGGGGACAATGTGTGTCTCGGGTAACTTGCACAAGCGCTCCATTTTATTGACGCTTCCGTCCGCATATTCCCAGATGAGGAACTCACCGTCACGGTAGCGCCTGACCACCTTCGGTCCCCAGCCGAACACATAAAAATTTAAAATTTTCTCTTCCCAAATCATCGAGGCGGAGGTCCGCATGCAAAAGTCTTTGCCACCGGCGGTAAACAGTACGTTGCCTTCTGTGTCGTTCGTATTTAGCCCACCCGTACTGTTTGGTCCATAGTCATGAATAAGGCCAGCAGCCGTGACGACGACGCGCTCGCCACACTGCTCCACGCGCTCGATATGGCCGGTTCTGGCGCCCGCTATAGCTCGCCACAGACCACGAATATCATCTGCACCCTCTGACAATGGCTCCGTGCAGTCCCTCAGCACGGGGAGTGGGAACTGTGCATAGCCACAGTCTGGGGTATTGCCTTTGGGAATGTCGCTCGCAGTCAAACCACTGCCATCTAATATCGGAAGTTCACAGTAATTGATCTGTGAGCCATCACCCGCCAATGTGGCGGGGTCGATCGTCAGTGGTGGGCGTGGCGACAAGTAGGCGAGCCAGAACAGACCTGCAACAATAAGAAAAGAGCCGCCGAGAACGTATTTGAGCAAGCGGAACATAACGTGACTATCTCCTAGCTTTTGAGGCTCCTCGGGTGTCAGGCGCTTAGGGCCGAAGGATGATGCCTTCCTCGGCACCCACCTCACCGTCAAGCATGTCGCGGATTTTTTCCGTCATGGCCTCGGGTCCATGCGACTCCGACAATTGAATCCAGCCACTTGCGGCCATCATGAAGTCAATCATGGCAGCCCCCATTTGGCGCATCATCGCGCCTGACCCGATGCGCTCACGCAATACGGCAATTTGATCGGGTGCTGACCAGAATACGGGTTTTGCGCCGGGTAGATCGCGGTTCGCTCCGAAGGCACCTGCGTTCCAGTGTGTTTTTCCCACGGCGCCCGAGTACGGGATCGTATTGCCCAGCCGTGTATGAAGTGCAGCGACAACATCGGCGTTACCAGCGACATCAAAAATGAGTGTATCGGCCCCCACGGGTATTAGGGGTACTTCATCGTAGGTGAGAACCGTGTCGTAACAGTCCAAGCCTTCCACAAATGCTTTGTTCTTAGATGAGGTAAGGCCAATCGTTTCGATTGTTCCCGAGAAATGCTTCCGCATGAGATACCCGAAACCCATAGCTGTTTTTGCTGAGGCAGACGTAACGACAATGCGCTTTGCGCCGTAAAAGTCATGATCCTCGCAGTAGCTTTGCATCAGGAATGACGTACCAAATAAGGGCCTGAAGAGCATGATGGCCTCTTCAAACTCCACAGCATAGCCAGGCTCGGCTTTGGTGAAGGCGTATTCGTTATAAAACGGTGGCACAACAGCCCGACATTCACGGGTATCAGAAAAACCACCGTGACTGACGTCGCCGGGGATCATCGTTATATGAGAGGCGATGGGTAGGAATCCGTAGATCCGGTCACCGACGATGATATCTGGATGGTTCGACTGAACGATGTCTCCATAACCCCAGCACGGCAAGTTTGCATAGCCCTCACTGGCGGGATAAATATCGAGATACCGGATTAATCCTGACTTGCCCGCGAAGCCATAGCTGATGGAATTCGCTGTCAATGCAATCTTATCGACTCGGACACGGATCTCGCCGTCGACTAGGCCATCGTTTGGTTCGGGCTGCAGTTCCACGCGAGACTGTCGGAAATCATCGATATCGAGAGAAAGTGTGTAGGCTGGGTCAGTCATAGCGAGTGTCAACGGTTGCTCGAGTGAATTTCGACCATAGGTTATGGCATAAATAGTGTCAATAAAGGATGCCGAGCGTCGAAACGGGAAGCATTGACTAATTAAAAAGGCTAACCGTAAGGCGGATAAAACCGTGATCCTACCGTTTCGGCATGTTTGCGATCGGTTAAACTCGACACCGTGATGTTTCCTCTTATACTTCAGCACCGGCGATTTTGAGTTGGGGCGTTAAGAAGCAGAAAAAGCTAGCCGAGCGCGCGGAACGACAAATAACTCAGCCATAGGCCAGTTGATAAACAGTAAGCGAGCAAACCAGGACTGAGCCATCTGGAAACGCTCCGAAATACGCAGAACGCGTGGAACAAATTGCGCGTTGAACGAATAGCGCATTAAGCGACTAGAAAGGTACACGAACCGATGAACATGATGGATGCAGTCATTCTGCCAATGCACCCAGAAGGGCGGAAATTTGTGGCAATTTTTGCCGTGTTTGCTCTTGTTTTGGGGCAGATCTGGGAGCCCTTGTTTTGGGTGGGACTGGGTATCACGGTCTGGTGTTATTACTTCTTCCGAGATCCCGAGCGAGTCGTACCCCAGGGCGAGAATTTCATCATTTCGCCTGCGGATGGTGTGGTATCACTCATTCAAGAAGTGACACCGCCCACTGAGATGGGGTTGGGTGACGAACCACTGACCCGTGTGTCAGTGTTTATGAATGTCTTTAATTGCCATGTAAACCGAGCGTGTATTGATGGCACCGTAACTAACGTGACGTATCACCACGGGAAGTTTTTAAACGCTTCTCTCGATAAGGCCTCGGAGCACAACGAGCGCAACTCCATCACGATTTCTAGAGATGATGGTCTCGCTATCGGAATCACACAGATTGCGGGGCTCGTTGCTCGACGCATCGTCTGTTTTGTCGAAGAAGGCGCAAAACTGAGCGCCGGCGATCGCTTTGGACTGATTCGCTTTGGCAGCCGACTCGATATTTACCTTCCAAAAGGTGTGGGCCCAGCCGTTTGTCTCGGTCAGAAAACCGTGGCGGGTGAAACCGTTTTAGCACACTTGGACCAACCGCAGGCTCGCCTTGGGGTTGCCAAGTGACCGAACCACTTGATCGTGATCTGACCCAAGCCAAGGGCCGCGTGCGGCCATTGGCGTTGCTCCCCAACTTTATGACGTTGGGCGCAGTTTGCGTGGGTCTGACGTCGGTGCGCTTTGCACTGGATGGTCGAATTGACATGGCGGTAATTGCACTCGTGGTCGCCATGATTCTTGATGGCCTTGATGGCCGTCTTGCGCGTGCGCTTAACTCGACTTCGCGCATCGGTAAGGAATTGGATACGTTGGCTGACTTTTTCAATTTCGGCATCGCACCCGGTCTGATACTGCATTTGGCGTTGTTCAGTGATTCGACCCGAGTTGACTTCACATGGGTTGCGATCATGGTTGTCGCCGCCTGCTGCGCGTACCGGTTGGCACGGTTCAATGCCAACGAGGGCTCCGATCCAGCCAAAACGTTTGAAGGGGTGCCGGCACCGACACTCGCCTTACTAACTCTCATGCCAGTTTATCTTTACCTGCTTGATTTCAGTTTCGTGACGCAGTCACCAGGCTTGATATCGGCCTACCTTATTTTTTGTGGTTTCCTTGCTGTATCGCAGGTGCCAACGGTCTCACTCAAGTCGTTCAAAATCCCCTCGGCTTACATGTTTATTGTCGTTCCCATGATGATCATGCACATGGCAAGCCTGCTGATTTACCCCTGGGAGACGCTCACTGTAATGAGTCTGCTGTATCTCGTTTGCATGCCCATTTTTGCGATTCGGCACCGCTCACTGACCGAAGCAGACTGAACGCCAGGCACTTGAGCTAGACCAAAGCCCTGCGTTACGCACGAGCAATGGGCCTAAGCATCAGAGAGGTCCTAGGAAGGCGTATAAAAAAGTGGTCTCTTTAGTATGCAGTCGCTAAAATCTCGCCAGTCTCTGGGGGCTCACGATGAATACTGCATCGTTGGCATCGTAGTAAAAACAAAAAAATAAGCACACACAAAACAAAGCAGGTAACCAAATGATTGCACGTCATATTTTTGATTCTGACCACGATGTATTCCGTGATGCAGTGCGAAAGTTCTTAATGGATGAAGCCTACGAGCAGCACGCGGAATGGGAAAAAGAAGGGCAGATTGACCGCAACTTTTGGTACAAGGCGGGAGAGCAGGGCATGTTGTGCCCGGGTGTTTCCGAGGAGTACGGCGGTGTCGGTGCGGACTTCCGTTACAACATGGTGATTGCGGAAGAGGTATCCCGTTTAGGCCTAACGGGTATCGGGTTTTCGCTACACAATGACGTGACAACACCCTACCTAACCAACGTTGCCAATGAGGCGCAGAAGGAAAAATTTCTGCCCCGCTGTGTCTCCGGAGATTGCATTGTCGCTATTGCAATGACGGAACCCGGCACAGGTTCCGACTTGCAAGGCATTAAGACATCAGCGGTTGATAAAGGCGATCACTACCTTCTGAATGGATCAAAGACCTTCATCACCTGTGGTCAACAAGCCGATATCGTGCTGGTTGTGTGCCGAACCAATCCGGATCCGTCAGCAGGCGCTAAGGCGTTTAGTATTCTCATTGTTGAAGACGGCATGCCGGGTTTTGAACGCGGTCGCAATCTCGATAAGTTGGGTCAGAAGGCGCAGGACACGTCGGAACTCTTTTTCAATGATGTCAAAGTGCCTAAAGAGAATTTGCTGGGCGAAGAGGGCATGGGTTTCATCTACCTCATGCGAGAACTTCCCCAAGAGCGTCTGAGTATTGCCGTATCGGCCATGGCAAGCTGCGAGGCGGTCATAGAGCAGACGGTAAACTACGTGAAGGAGCGCAAAGCCTTCGGTAAGAGCATTGCTGAATTTCAGAACACACAGTTCACGCTAGCGCAGTTGCAGGCTGAGGTGACCTCTATGCGCGTCTTCATTGACCGATGCGCCGAGCTACTGCTCGAGAAGGAATTGACGACGGTTGATGCGTCTAAAGCAAAATTACTGGCCACGGAATTGCAGGGGAAGGTCACTGACCAGTGTGTTCAGCTACACGGTGGTTACGGTTACATGTGGGAATACCCGGTGACACGCGCCTACGCGGATGCACGAATTCAGCGTATCTACGGTGGCACCAGTGAAGTGATGAAGCTAATTATCGGTCGAGACTTACTGTCTGATTAATAGGTAGCTAGCAAATAAAAAGGGCAGCCTAGGCTGCCCTTTTTTGTGGGTTATTGAAGAGTGCTACCACATTGCCACGGGGTTAATGATCATTTGAACTGCCCCTTTCAAACGCGCCTGGCCGAGAACAAACATGAACTCGTGAACGCCTTCATCGGCTAACCGTCCCGTATTCATTGTCTCGAGAATGTAAATGCCGTGCTGTTTCAAGAGAACGACGTGGTCGTAGAAGATTTTGTCACCCGCACGCGGTGGTACTGCGCCCAGACCCCAGGTGTCAGCACCGACGGCCATGGGTTTGAGTCCAGCTAAAAAGACTGAGGCTTCGTTGGTAATGCCCGGGATACTTCCCGCCCACAGGGAGGGGTTTTGTTTGAGTGTCGCATCGGTGTAGCCAGTGTGCAGTAGGACAACATCACCTTCACCAACGGTGACTCCCTGAGACTTCATGGCAGCTTTGATGTCGTCTGACGTGATGGGTTGTCCGGCTTGAAGCGAATCAACACCCATTTGCTTGGCGATATCGATCATGACACCGCGCCCGACCATGGGCGGAATGCCGCTAATGTCTAGCTTCGTAAGGCCGGTGATAATTGAAAAATCTTTGCCTTGGTTGCAGTTGTAGAACTCTCCAGCTTCACCCATGTGCCCCAAGCCGTCGAGCTGCGGCCCCGTACCTAGCCACATCTGCAAGACGTCATCGTTTGAGCTGGCTTCCCAGCCCACACCCAAGTCCGCGTTGAACTGCTGGTTTGGTTGAACAACCTGGAGTTGGGTATAGCGAGGTGGGTAGGCTGGCATGCCCGGTTCGATAACGATACCAAGCGGGTGACTTATTCCTTTTTTGACGAGTTTGGCAGCCGCCGCTGTGCGTTCAGGGGTTACTCGGTTTGCAGCACCAATTTGATCATCGGCGCCCCATGGCGAGGGAACGCATTCATCCGCTGATACCGCGGAAGTAGCGACGATCAATACCAGCGAAAGACTTGTTCTAATGAGATTGACGATAAAGCTCATGATGATTCCTTTTATTGTTGTGAGTCGCTTTGTTTGTCGACGAGATAGACAAGCTGAACATCAAAAATGGTGACTGCCTCGTCACCATCACAACATAACGCGGGTCACCGCCAGGGCCAAGTGGTGATAGCAATGCTAGTCCCAAGTGATGGTCAGCCTATGAGTGGCAATTGGAACTGTTTCCTTGGGATGCGGTCGAGTTCTCAACGCATCCCTATAAGCTGTTTACGGATTGCATCAGGTCACTCTTGGTGCGAGCATCGTTGCCTTCTCAAGTAGGGGGTAGGCGATGAGCAAGGGTGCGTTAGACGGAGTTAAAGTGGTCGAGATAGCAGGGATTGGACCAGGTCCCTGTGCGGGAATGATGTTGGCAGATATGGGGGCAGAGGTAACGGTCATAGATCGCCCAGTTGCCGATCCCGATGCGGCAGCAGCCTTTGCGAAATACACCATCTTTAACCGCGGCAAAAAGTCAGTTGCATTGAATTTAAAGGACCCTGATGCGGTCGATGCACTTCTTAAGTTAATCGATACAGCAGACGTGTTGATTGAGGGGTTTCGCCCTGGCGTCATGGAGCGGCTCGGCCTCGGCCCTGAGGTGTGTTGCGGGCGAAATCCAAAGCTAGTCTACGGCCGCATGACAGGCTGGGGTCAAACCGGCCCGCTATCGCATGCGGCGGGGCATGACCCAAACTACATTGCCCTCACCGGCGCGCTTTGGGCGGGGGGTAGTCATGAGCACAGACCGACAGCGCCATTGACCCTTATCGGTGACCTAGGCGGTGGCACTATGATGCTGGTATTCGGTGTTTTGAGCGCCATTATCCACGCGCAAAAAACGGGCGAAGGTCAGGTGGTGGACGCGGCGATTACTGATGGCGCCGCTTATATTTCGACGCTGTTGTGGGGGATGCATAACTCCGGGCAAATGACGGATGTTCCCGGTTCGGGGTGGGCTGACTTTGGTTCCCCTTGGCACGATACGTATCAGTGCTCGGATGGCGAGTACATCACTGTGTGTGCGCTAGAACCCCAATTTTATGCATTGCTTATCGATGGCTTGAATCTCAATGATGACCCGATGTTTGCCAATCAATGGGACAAAGAGCAGTGGCAGGCCGGCAAGGAAAAGTTCCGTAGTATTTTCGCCGCTAAGACCCGTAAAGAATGGTGTGATCAATTCGAAGGAACCGATGTGTGTTTCGCACCCGTTCTTAATTTTTCGGAAGCGCTTGAGCATCCGCATAACGTCGCGCGTGAGACCTTTTTTACCCGAGACGGGATTGCACAGCCAAGCCCCGCGCCGAAGCTCAGTGCAACGCCGGGTGCGGCCGGCACAGTACCGACACCAGGGACACATACCGCTGAAGTGTTGGAGGCTTTAGATCTCGATTCTGAGACACTTAAGAAATTGGTTGGTTAACAAAATAACGGCGGGATTTGCACGCTGATGGGGGAGATTCCTTTGAAGGAACAACTATCGGATCAAGGTCTTTTAAAGACACAGGCTTTCATCAATGGTCATTGGATTGATGCTAATGATGGAGCAACTATTGATGTAACGAATCCAGCGACTGGTGAGGTCCTGGCCAGTGTCGCTAAAGTTGGAGCCGCTGAAACTGCGCAGGCTATTGAGGCTGCAGAGAAGGCAATGGAGAGCTGGCGGAATTTGCCGGCCAAGGCTCGCGCTAACATTCTCCGAGACTGGTTCAATATCATCATGGCCCATCAGGAAGATCTTGCGAGGATCATGACCCTTGAACAGGGCAAGGTCATTGCTGAGAGCCGCGGTGAGGTGGCGTACGGCGCATCCTATATCGAGTGGTTTGCAGAGCAGGCGAAGCGCATCGATGGTGACGTGATACCTGGCCCCAGCCCAGATAAGCGGATTGTGTGCATCAAGCAGCCCGTGGGTGTCTGTGCTGCCATCACCCCTTGGAACTTCCCCAATGCCATGATTACGCGCAAGGCAGCGCCTGCGTTGGCAGCGGGATGCTCGATTGTGATTAAGCCTGCAAGTGAAACGCCCTTATCGGCTCTAGCCTTAGCTGAGCTCGCCAAGCGAGCAGGTATTCCCGACGGTGTATTGAACGTCGTTGTAGGTAGCTCTGGCGATATCGGAAGTGAACTGACTTCAAATCCCATCGTGCGGAAACTCTCGTTCACTGGGTCAACAGAAGTCGGGAAATTACTTGAAGCTCAGTGCGTCCCGACCTTGAAGAAAACGTCGATGGAGCTAGGCGGGAACGCGCCGTTCATTGTCTTTGAGGATGCGGATCTCGACTCGGCGGTCCAGGGCGCGCTTATTTCTAAATACCGTAATAGTGGTCAGACCTGTGTCTGTTCCAATCGGATTTTGGTGCAGGCGTCTGTTGCAGACGCATTTGTTGAAAAACTGGTTTCTGCGACGTCGGCACTGAGTCTCGGTAACGGTCTTGCCGACGGTGTCGACTTGGGCCCATTGGTCAATAATCGCGCCGTTCATGACGTTGATGCCTTAGTGAAAGCCACTGTGGAGGCCGGTGCGACGGTTGCCCTCGGCGGGGCACCAAGTGAACTGGGTGGGAATTTCTATCAGCCGACCATTCTCACTCATGTCACGCCCGACATGGCTGTGTTCCGGAACGAGATATTTGGTCCCGTAGCGCCCGTAACTGTATTCCAGACGGAGGAAGAGGCGATTGCTCTGGCGAACGACACGGAGTTCGGGCTGGCGAGTTATTTTTATACTCGTGACATTGGTCGCGTATGGCGAGTTAGCGAAGCGTTGGACTACGGTATTGTGGGCGTCAACGAGGGGATCATTTCAAACGAAATGGCACCTTTTGGTGGCGTGAAAGAATCTGGTTCTGGTCGCGAGGGCTCCAAGTACGGAATTGAGGACTACCTCGAGATCAAATACGTGCTGATGGGTGGGCTGGCATAACAGCCCACCGATCAGGTGACCTTTCCGCTGATTTAATCTGCTTCGAATCGCACGTTATCGATTCGAAAGTGCGTCCCATTGTGGTCCCGAGCCCAGATGACAATGCCCGTGTTCACGTTAGAGATCACTAGCCCCGTTGACGTAAAGGCAGACATAGGGACTTTCACGGTTTGCCAGTCATTTCCAGGTTGCACGGTTAAGTCGATGTGCGCTGACGTGCAGGGATAGAAGCAATCTAGCTTCACGCGGTAATCATTGGGCCCCTCGATATGCTTCAAGTCCAGAACAAAATGACCGCCCGCGTAATCGCCCAGATCAACACCCGTTGATGACTCTGTGAACAGTGCAGCATAGGCAGCTGCGGGTTCATGTCTTATTTCGAGTACGGGTCCGCGTTCCTCATCACTCAGATAAGACCAACTGATGCTTGGACAGGCGTCGCCATCGTCGTTGATACACAGGTCGTAGTTAATTGCGGAGTCAAAGGCTCGCGTACCTAAGTCATAGGTTGAAGTGAAGCCACCATTCTCAAAGACCCAGAAGGGATCCGCGTTTGGATTGCCACCTCCGGTTCCACCCCCCGAGCCAGAACCCTCAACAATGCCCGACTCAGTATTATTCGGGTCTTCTGTAAGCGTAGGGAGGTCCTGAATATCCGCGTAACTCAAACCATAGCCACGATCAAATAGGGCAGCGGAAACGGGCGCTTCTGCATTTGCGGGGTTGATGGCGCCACCCGGCCAGCTGAAGCTGAGACGACCGGTCATATCATGCGCTGCATTTCCCTGAGCATCAGTAAACAGCACATCAGAGATACCGGCGGCTTCAGTGCCTGGTAGCCAGCTCGCTACCAAAGCATCAGACAGGTTTAGTTCTGGATTAATAAACATGGGTCGACCACTCATCAATAGAGTGACAACGGGGATGCCCGAGTCTCTGAGGCCCTGTACTTGGTTCAAGACACCACTTGCACTCCAGTCAAGGTTTTGGAGATCGCCGTTTCCTTCGGCATAAGGCTGTTCTGAGATAACAACGATGACCGCATCGGGTGTGGTCGTGAAACTGCCAGTGGCCGAATAGTCCAAAGTGCCGCCCGCCGCTTCAACGGTATCTGTGAAAGCATCCCGAATGGTTGTCGCTCCTGGAAAGTCGGCATTTGTCGTCCCTGTTCCCTGCCAAGTCACAGACCAGCCACCCGCTTGCAGTGGCACGCTGTCTGCCGCACTACCGACGAGTAAAATGCGTTGGTTTGGACGAAGCGGTAACACCTGACCGTTATTTTTTAAGAGCACCTGTGAGCGCCGCACCGCCTCCCTCGCAATTTCCCGGTGGGCAGCGCTACCGACAACCTCGACGGGCTGTCTGGCTGGATCAAAGTTGCGATCGATAAGCCCCAGTTTTTGTTTGAGCTCGATGATGCGTGTCACGGCTTCGTCGATGCGGGCCTCTGAAACCTGATTTGTCTCAACCTGATTGATGAGATTGTTTCTGAAGGCACGCCATTGCGTTGGCACCATCACCATATCGATACCGGCATTGATCGCTTGAGCGCAGCTGGTATCCGAGCATCCCTGGACCTGCCCGACGCCGTTCCAGTCGGAGATGACCATGCCGTCGAAGCCCAATTGCTCCCGCAGAACATCGGTGAGCAAGGATTTAGATCCGTGGACTTTCACACCATTGACGCTGTTGAAGGTGGCCATGACCGTATCCACAGCGGCATCAAATGCGCCTGTGTAGCCCGATCCGTGCTGAGCTAGGAGATCCGCAGTGCTCAGCTCTGTGTTGCCCTGATCTCTGCCAGCAGTGGTGCCACCATCACCTATAAAATGCTTTGCTGTGGCCGCGAGGCCTTCGCCTTCGATTCCTTCAACCATGGCTCGGCCGTAGGCTTCGACAAGATCCGGATCATCTGAGTAGCTCTCGTAGGTCCGACCCCATCGGTAGTCTTTTGCTTGCGCAAGCGTTGGCGCAAATGTCCAGTCAATGCCTGTTGCGGCCACTTCTCGTGCTGTTGCTACTGCAATTTCCTGGATCAATTGTGGATCGTTAATAGCCCCCAAGCCGATGTTGTGCGGAAAAATCGTGGCGCCGCGTACGTTGTTGTGGCCATGAACCGCATCAGTTCCCCAGATGATGGGAACACCTAGGCTACTGGGTGAAGTTTCAAGCGAGGCTGCTCGCAGTGATCTGGCGTAGGCGAGCCACTCCTCGGGTGTGGCCGCGCGATTACCATTCGGGTGGCTACCACCGCCATTGAGCACGCTGCCAATACCGTACTCCGTGATTTCTTCTGGCGTGATATAGGCGATCTCTGGCTGAATCATTTGACCCACTTTCTGAGCAAGCGTCATGGCTTCGACAATTTCGGTTGCACTTGCACTAAACAAATCGAACTGCGTCGCTACGACGGTGACTGTGCGAGTCACTTGACTCGAGTTTCCCGCCGCGTCCGTGGCCGTGTAAGTCAAAGTATAAACACCGGGTTCGGATCCAACGGCACCGCTAACAACCACGTCGACAGTGCCGTCAGTATCATCTGTTGCGGTAGCACCCGGGTCATTGAATGTTTGCTCGGTCGTAATCTCAACTGAGTCCTCGCCAAGCAGCGTGATCACAGGTGGCGTGGTATCGACCGCCAGTACCGTGACTTCGCGGGTGATCTGACTCGAATTGCCCGCGGCATCGGTTGCCGTGTAGGTAATGGTGTAAACCCCTGGTTCAGAACCGACTTCACCGCTCACGACAACATCGACAGAGCCGTCAACGTTGTCTTGCGCGGTCGCTCCTTGCTCCTCGTAGGCCTCACCCTCGTTGATTTGCACTGAAGCTTCACCATTAAGTGTTATCACTGGTGCTGTGGTATCGGGTGTCACTACGGTCGGCGGTACAGAGGAACCACCGCCACCGCCACCGCAGGCAGTTAGAAGTGACAGACATAGGGTGAAGCTGAGTAGCGAGCGTGTTGGAATCATAGTTTTAAGCCCTAAGCGGATCGCGCAACGGTGCCTACAAGCGCTTGGCAACTCAATGCTAATGGGATTAAACGGACCCAAAAAGCGACGCATGTTCGCTGTAGATTGTTGGACCATCAGTCGTTAGCCTGTGCGGCAGGGTAGAGGGGGCTGTATGCAACGCACAGGTCAGTGCCTATGTGGGCAAATAAAACTAACCATCAATGACGACAATGCCGAATTGGATGTGTGCCACTGCAAAAACTGTCAGTTGCAGTCGGGCAGCGCCTACGCGCCGTTTCTCGCGGTAGCGCTCGATAATTTGAGTGTCGGTGGGGACCCAAAGTGCTTTGCTGATAGCAATACGGTGAGTGGTCGCACGGTACGCCGATACTTCTGCGGTGATTGTGGATCACCAGCCTATGTGGTTGTGGAACGTGCCCTGACGACCGCTTATGTGTTCACTGGGTTGCTAGACCAGACCTCGGACTTGCGGCCAAAGGTTCACGGATGGACGACAACCAAACACGCGTGGGTCGAGATTACAGAGGGTGGACTGCAACACGACATGGATCCGGGGCTTTCCCCCCGCTAGCATTAGAAGCTGGTGACGGTATGATGCGTCACCAGAAGGGGCGCAATGCGATCGGTTTACGTAACGTGTCGACCCCTCATGAACAGGCAATTAACAAAACAAGCCAACAATAAGAGGTTATTTCGATGACGGATTCAGACGCTCGCGTCGCTGCTTATCTACAACAAGCAGCTCAGGAAGCATGGAATGTTGAGGGAATAGGGGACGATCTTCCTCGTCGCAAAATCGAGCGAGTCGGCATCATTGGTGCCGGGACGATGGGCGGCGGTATTTCAATGAACTTCGCATCGGCCGGTCTCCCAGTGACTATTGTTGAGACAAAGCAGGAGGCGCTGGATCGCGGGCTAACAACGATCCGCAAGAATTATCAGCGCAGCGCTGATCGCGGACGCTTCCCGCAGGAAGAGGTCGAGATCTGCATGAACTGCTATACCCCCTCACTGGACCTGTCCGCTTTGGCTGATTGCGATCTCATTATTGAGGCGGTATTCGAAGATATGGACATTAAAAAGTCCGTCTTTAGTCAACTCGATAAAATCGCCAAGCCCGGCGCGATACTTGCAACCAATACGTCAGCGCTCAATATCGACGAAATCGCCTCGGTCACCACGCGACCAGAGGATGTTATTGGTCTTCACTTCTTTTCACCGGCAAACGTCATGCGACTTCTTGAGATTGTGCGGGCCGAAAAGACTGCCGACGATGTCGTTGCGACCTCGGTGGACCTCGCTCGTCACATCGGTAAAGTGGCGACCTTGGTCGGGGTATGTCCAGGGTTCGTAGGCAATCGAATCTTATTTGCGCGCCAATATCAGGCAAACGCGTTGATCTACGAGGGCATCATGCCTTGGGATATTGATGCCGCTTTCAACGAGTTTGGATTTAAAATGGGACCTTTCCAGATGTCCGATCTAGCCGGTCTAGACATTGGTTGGAAGAAAGGCGCGAAGACCGCTAACCCTATTCGCGATGCGCTCTGTGAGCTTGATCGGCGTGGTCAGAAGACCGGCGCTGGCTATTATGACTACGACGAAAATCGAAAAAATGTGCCCTCTGAAATCACTGCAGGAATCATTCGTGAAATCACCGGTGCCGGTGATGCGACCCTGTCATCGGAAGCCATTATAGATCGCTGCGTGATACCGATGATCAATGAGGCGCTCGCTATTCTGGAAGAGAATAAAGCGCAGAGACCCAGCGACATTGATGTTGTGTGGATCAATGGGTATGGCTGGCCTTTGGACAAGGGTGGCGTCATGTATTACGCCGATCTGCTGGGTGCCGAGAAAGTGCTCGAAGTCATGAAAGACCTAGCCGCTAATGATGAGTCCATTCGTGTATCACCGTTACTCGAAAAGCTTGTATCCACAGGTGGTCGGTTTGTCGATATCGACACCGGTGGACTTAAGGTTTAGGCACAGCGCAGAGCCCTCGAGGTAGCCATACTGTGAACCAAGCGCAGGAACAAACCGGATCATTCACTCAGTTCTTCTCACGAACGGTGGCAGATTCGGATCGTTTATTCTGGCTACTGAATGCGGGAGGCTGGATTGGTCTTTCGGTCGTAACGCTGGTGAGTCTGTCTCTCCCGTATGATCAGTTGGAATTCGCTTACATTGCACACAATCTCATCCAGTCCGTTGGGGGCTTTCTCCTTTGCGCGCCTCTGAGGACAGCCATTAAGCGTTCATGGTCATGGAGCCCCTGGAACAGGGTGCTCATAGCCAGTGCACTCACAATTGTTGGCGCTGCAGTGTGGACGGCTTTCCGCCTGCAGTTGCTCATGATATTGACCGACGAGACAGGCTTGTGGGGTGATTTTGGTGGTTGGTTTTTCGCGTCACTTTTCGTTTTTCTCGCGTGGGTCTTGCTGTACCACCTCGTAAAGTTTGCACAGCTACTACAAGGAGAGAAGGAAACGCTGCTGGTACTTGAGGCTGGTCGACGAAAAGAGGCGTTTAAGTTGGTCTCGGCTGAGTCGGCCGCGCGGGAAGCGCAGTTGAAATTGCTCCGTTATCAGTTGAATCCACACTTTCTATTCAACACCCTTAACTCCATCGCATCGCTGGTGAGCACTAAGCGCAGTCAGGATGCACAGAGCATGATTGCGGAGTTGTCGACTTTTCTTAGATTCTCTCTCGAGTCTGATAGAAACATAACAATTCCGTTGCGGGATGAAATCGAAGCACTCGATCTCTACTTAAGGATCGAGCAGGTGCGTTTCTCTGACCGCTTGATCGTTGAGCAAGAGATCGATCCTCGTGCGCTTCCAATGCAGGTCCCCAGTCTGCTTCTTCAGCCGCTAGTGGAGAATGCAATCAAGCACGCAATCGGCCGGGCCGAAGAGGGGGGGCACATTCTCATTACAGCAAAGCTAACGGATCAGCAATTGGTGTTAAGTGTTGAAGACAGCGGCTCAGGGGAAGATGAAAAACAACCGGAACTTTCAGATTTGTTCGAGACACCGGGGTTCGGACTGCGTAGCACGGCGGAGCGTTTGGAAAACTTGTACGGAGATGGCTTCAGCTTCAACGCATCGACTTCTCGACTAGGTGGATTGAAACTTGCGTTACACTTGCCTACCAGAGGTAAACGAAAATGACAGAACCGCTGCGAGTGTTAATCGTTGATGACGAGCCGTTGGCACTCGATTACATGGAGGCCCTATTGGCGTCCGTTCCGGATGTGCAGTTGGTGGGGCGCTGCCGCAGTGGGCGAGAGGCGTTGGCCGAGCTTCAAAAGCAGGCGGTCGATCTCATGTTTTTGGACATCCAGATGCCTGGCCTCAATGGCCTAGATGTGGTGAAGCGCTGTCAAAGTGACGTCATGCCCGTCGTGGTTTTTGCCACCGCTTACGATGAATATGCAGTTCGGGCTTTCGAAGCCAACGCGGTTGACTATTTGTTGAAACCATTCGAGGCGGAGCGCGTTCGTGAAGCCGTACTGCGCGCGCGAGACCGTTTACTCTCTGTGGCGCTGCAGAGCGGAAAGGAAGCGGCGGTAGCAGCCATTGCAGGCCTTGAAGGTGGTAGTGAGTTGCTTGCAGGTGATATTCAAGAGCGACCGACGCGATTACCTATCAAAGACGGACCGCATACCCATTTAGTTGAACTCGAGACAATTGATTGGATCGATGCCGCTGGGGACTACATGTGTGTCCACGCTGGTAATGAAACCTACATCCTTCGGTCCACCATGAAGGAGCTCGAGAAGAAGCTCACATCAGAGTTTGTAAGAATTCACCGATCTACCATTGTTAATCTCAACAAGGTTCGTTCGGTAGATGCTATTCCCAAGGGCGAGTGCCTTCTCCACCTTGACGATGACGTCAGTCTGAAAGTCAGTCGAAACTACCGATCTGCTGTCCAAGACCTCATGGGATAGGGCGTATTTAAGCGCTTTCCCACTTGTCTTGCTGTAAGTCCCTATCGTCGCGTTTGTATTAAGTGCTGTTCTTCTATGTGGGATAAAGCACTCTGCTAAATCTAACTAAATATTCAATTAATTGGGGTTACTCATGTTTGATCGCTTGTATCGTCATGGCCGTCTCGTTGGCATCGGCCTTGCGGCAGCTCTTCTAAACGCCTGTGGCGGGGGTAGTGCAACTGCTCCGGACGCTGAGCCGTTCTACCTGGAGGAAGAGGAAGAGTGGAGCTTGGTTTGGTCTGATGAATTCGACGGTAGCGCCGTAGATTCTGGTAACTGGACGTTCCAACTAGGAGACGGTAGCGATAACGGGCTGCCAGGTTGGGGTAACTACGAACTTCAGTATTACCAAGCTGATAATGCATCTATCCAGGAAGTCGATGATACGACTGCGCTTGTGATTGAAGCTCGCCAGGAAGATGCTGGTAATAGCGCGTATACCTCAGCTCGCATGCGTTCAGTTAACAAGTTTGATTTCAAGTACGGCCGTGTTGACATCCGTGCCAAGGCTGCACCTGGTGACGGTATGTGGTCGGCGGTATGGATGATGCCGACGGATACAACCTATGGCACATGGGCTGCCGGTGGTGAGATCGATATCATGGAAGTGGTGAATGCGGGCACTGATAATCAGGGCGTATTCATGGCGGCTCACTACGGTTTCGAGTGGCCCCTAAACCAGATTACGAGTGAAGGTGCCGACGTAAGTGATGCCAGCGATTGGCACACATATTCGCTCGAATGGTCCGGCGACTACCTCCGTTGGTTTGTTGATGGTGAGCACCTGAGAACCGTTAGCAAAGACGTTTATTACAGCTACTACTTCAAGGACAATACAGACGGCTATCAGCTTGCGAGTAATCCCTCTGCGCCGTTTGATCGTGATTTCCACCTCATTGTGAACCTCGCTGTGGGTGGTGTTGGTCCAGGCGTTGAACTGGATCCATCCGCTGTTCCCGGTGAAATGGTTGTCGATTACATCCGTGTTTACGAGTGCTCCTACGACACAGCAAACGGCGTAGGGTGTAACAGCCTTGCAGACCGCTCGATCGAGTCGCCGGATGCACAAAGCCCTGAAGTCGTTACGACAGACATTTATACAGATGCAGTGGGTCCTCTAACCTGGACTTTCCTCACAGGTGACGTGACACGTGACCTGCAGGCGGCTGTTGGCTGGAACAACGAGGGCGCGATCGATATCAGTGTTTCCGAGGTTGCGGTTGAAGGCAGAGGTAATGTTCTCGACGTCATGAGTGATGGCGGCGGTAACGTCGTGATCAACGCGACCGATGGCAAAATTATTGACGTGTACGGTCACCGTGGTGGCGGTGAGCTGAAGTTCGATATGTACATCGACAGCTCAATGACTGCACCGAACAGCACAATCTCGATCAAGATGGACAGTGGGTACCCTGCGCTTGGCAGCGTGACGCTTGACGTCTCGGCGATGCCCAAGAACGAGTGGTTCTCCTACAGTGCATCGATTAATCAGATTCTGGCTAATCGTGGTGAGCGAACGCTTGCTCTAGGTGCTGTTCAGAATCTCGTGGTCATCGAGCCCAGTGCGGCTGCACACGTGCAGTTGGACAATATCCGCTTGGTGTGTGGCACGCCTAACGGCGATTGCGGCATCTCTGCTCCGGCACGCGCAACTGATGATCTCGTGATCACAGTACTGGACGAAAATGGTGAAGCGGGATCCGCGTGGTCGCCAGGTATTTGTGCGGTTTCGGCCGAGAACGCGTTTGCTTCGGACTACTGTGACGGCAACACGTCAAATCAAGTGACTTGGTCCGTCGTTCCAACCGGTGATGACTCCATTGGTCCCAACGCCGTACAGGTGAACTTCGGCGACGGTGTGGGCGGCGCATGGTTTATCAAGGATGACCAGGGTCTCGATCTAAGTGATTCTGCTGGCGGTACATTGAAGTTCGACATTAACTTGTCTGCTGAGACTGTCGCCGATGGCATTATCTACAAGGTAGAGAACGATTATCCACAGGGCACAGGTCCCATTGATCTGGACCTGACAGGCTATGCTCCCGGCACCTGGAAGAGTTTCGAGATCCCAATTTCGGATCTGCTGCTATCCACCAATGCGGAACAGAATAACCCTCCGGGTGGACGTTTGAACCTGGGTGCTGTTAAAGCGTTCCTGGTGCTCTCACCAAATGGGGAGCAGGGCGGTAAGTCACTCAAAGTGGCGAATATCCGACTCGAGCGACTCGCCGGTGAAGAAGCTGAAGATACTGGCATCCTCGGAACATGGATGCTCGCGCCTGAGGCTGGTTCACTCGGCGTAGGTCCTGCGGAATTCGACGTCTCATGGTGGAGCGGTGATGACGGTGTGATCGCGCTGCGTGCGTGTTTCTACGACGACGAGTATGTATTCGGCCGCGACGGCTCTTTCCGCAACGTCTTGGGTGATGAAACGTGGTTGGAGACATGGCAGGGCGTGGAAACTGATGGATGTGGGGCTCCAGTTGCGCCACACGACGCATCAATCGACGCTACGTTTGAGTACGACGAGACGGCTCAGACGTTAACTATTAACGGCCAAGGCTCATACATGGGCTTGCCGAAGGCCGTGAACGGAGCTGAGATCGCCTCTCCCGGTGACGCGCCTGGAAGCATCGTCTACAACGCTTACGAGCAGGAAGACGGCTCAATGCTGGTCACTGTTGAGGCAGGTGCGGGCGTTTGGTGGAACTACAAGTTCATCAAGACGGCTGAGCCACCACCCCCATCGCCATTCCAGGGTACCTGGGTAATGGCGCCCGAAGCGGGTTCATTGGGTGTAGGTCCTGCTGAGTTTGATGTTTCTTGGTGGAGCGGCGATGACGGTGTGATTGCACTGCGAGACTGCTACTACGATGACGAGTACATCTTCAACCCAGATGGCAGCTTCCGTATCGAGTACCAAGGTGAGACTTGGCTTGAGCCATGGCAGTCAGGCGGTGGCGAAGAGTGTGGTGCGCCAGTAGCACCGCATGACAGCTCAGTGCCGGGTTCTTGGAGCCATGATCAAGACGCGGGTACGCTGACGATCTCTGGTGAGGGTTCATTTGTTGGACTGCCTAAGGCAATCAATGGTGCAGAAATTAGCTCCATTGCCGATGTGCCAGCGAGCATTACCTACAACGCGCACCCACAGGAAGACGGTTCTATGTACGTCACCATTGAAGCTGGTGCCGGGGTATGGTGGAACTACAAGATCATCAAGATCGCGGAACCTGCAGGTCCGTCACCAATTGCTGGTACCTGGTACATGGCGGATTCCGATGGATCCCTAGGTGTGGGTCCTGCCGAGTTTGATGTCTCATGGTGGAGTAACGATGCGGGCGTAACTGCTTTGCGGGCTTGCTACTTTGATGACGCTTACGTGTTCGGTGACAACGGCTCGTTCGATAACGTGCAGGGCGATGAGACATGGCTTGAGCCATGGCAGGGTGTGGAAGCTGAAGGCTGTGGCGCTCCAGCAGCACCTCATGATGGTTCTGCGAACGCGACCTTCGTCTATGACGGCGATGCACAAACTTTGACGCTTAACGGGGCAGGTGCATACATTGGCCTTCCAAAGGCGATTAACGGTGCTGAGATTGACTCTGCGGCGTCTGTACCCGCCAGCATCACCTACAACGCTTACCTCAACGAAGACGGCACAATGTCGGTAACTGTTGAAGCAGGCGACGGCGTTTGGTGGAACTACCTACTGACGCGCTAAAGCGCAGACTGACTGAGAAGCCGGGCAATCGCCCGGCTTTTTTTTGCCCATCAACTGCCATCAAAGCCATGGGGTGTGCGTTAGCTTAATGTCTTACTCAATGTCTTAGATAAGGCCCGTGAACGATGGGTGCGAGACAGCGCATCCTAAAAAGCAGCAGAGAGGCCAAGCAGAGATAAAGGTTAAAATGACGATATAGGGGATCAGACTTTCGCGTGCTGTATCAACGTATTCACAAACGCCCCATGCTGCGGCAGCTTAGCGACGGTTTGAGCAACTTCGTGCTGAATGCCTTTCAGGAATGCCGTCATTTGCTCGGATGACATCGCCTGTGCGATGTTGTGGTATCCCTGCGGCGTGAGCCCTTGGCCCATCATGACCTGCACCCAGGAGTTTTCTGCAAAGACATCGTCTTGTGGCTTGAAGACTCGGGCTGAACGTTCAAATAGCTCCATTCGATGTTTAAGTGAGTCCGGCAACTCCATGTTGCGACAATGATCCCAGAAGGGGTCACCGTGTCGCTCATTGAGCGCGTAATGCAGAACAATAAAGTCTCTAATGTGCTCGGCCTCAGATCGCATTTTCGTGTTGTACTCGCGCACCGTACTCTCCTCTATGGAAAGATCAGGAAACATGAGTAACAGCCACATAATGCCATTTTGAATAAAATGGATGCTGGTCGACTCCAAAGGCTCGATGAAGCCACTCGACAAGCCAATGGCGATACAGTTTTTATTCCAGTACTGCTTTCTTTGGCCCGTTGTAAAGCGTATCGGGCGTGGCTCAATGAGAGTTTTCTCCGGCACGTTGTCGAGCAGCAGATCGCGGGCCGTCTCTTCGTCCATGAAGTCATTACAGTAGACGAGGCCATTGCCGGCACGATGCTGCAACGGTATCCGCCACTGCCAGCCCACTTTATGGGCAATTGCTCTGGTATAAGGCTTAGGGTGCTCTGACAGTTCGCTCTGAACTGCCCATGCCCGATTTGCGGGAAGCCAGTGGCTCCAGTTATCGAAGCCCGTGTTCAACGCGCCCTCGGACAGTAACGCTCTGAATCCCGTGCAGTCGATAAAGAGATCACCCTCAATGCGGTGACCATTGTCGAGCATCAGTGCCTCAATAAAACCATCGTGGGGGGAGGTGTCGACATGACTGATTTTTCCTTCAACGCGAGTAACGCCGGAGGCCTCCGCCATTTTCCGCAGGTACATGCCGTATTTCGACGCATCGAGGTGATAGGCGTAGTTGAGCTTGTTTTCACTAGTGATAGCAAAGCGCTCCGCCTCGGCAGCTTTCAGCTCGGGACAGTATTCCCCGTATTGTTCGGCGAGCCCCAGTTCTTTTGCGCGCAGCCAGAAATGATGAAACCCTGCCGCCCATGAGCCTTTCCCGGTATCACCAAATGAATGGAAGTAGTCTTCACCCTCTGTTCGCCAGTTCTCAAAGCGAATACCCAACTTGAAGGTGCCGCTGGTCAGCTTGATGAAATCGGGTTCGGGTATTTGAAGCAGCCGATTGATCGTCAGTATGGTGGGTATGGTCGCCTCACCAACCCCGACAGTACCAATCTCTTCAGACTCCACCAGGGTAACGGAAAGCTTTCGGCCAACGAGGCGCGATAGGGCAGCCGCCGCCATCCAGCCAGCGGTGCCGCCGCCGGCAATGACTACGCGCTCT
Source organism: uncultured Halieaceae bacterium (assembly GCA_913045375.1). GTDB lineage: Bacteria > Pseudomonadota > Gammaproteobacteria > Pseudomonadales > Halieaceae > Luminiphilus. The sequence goes on from CAJWQE010000009.1 coordinate 31,231, forward strand.
ACTTTCCGTTCAGACATTACACTCTTACCGTTTCAATGAATTTGTCAGTTCCGCCCGCAATTGCCGGGCTAGTGAGTCAGAGACCTTATCTAGCCGACCCCAGCTCGCCTCGGGCAGATGCTCGAGGTGTTGTGTGTCTTCGGCAAATACATAGTGATCAAACAGCGATTTTAGCGCGTTGCGCTGATGAAGTGGCAGAGAGCGGATACTTAGAAAAGCATGTTTTAAGGCCTCGGTGGGTGAGCCATAAACTCCCGGCGTCTCCTGCCACCAGAAATTCACCAAACCATTGATTGGTGACAGAGATTCGACCTGGTGCCACCACATATTGGGTATGTAGATCACATCGCCTGGTTCTAGCGTCGTCACAGCGGCATGGCGCTCGGCCTCGGCAAACCGCGGAAATTGCTGGTAGTCAGGGTTTTCGAAGTCCACCATGCTGATCGGTTGCCCAGCGGGTGTAAGGTCCCACGGGCCAACGTACAGGTTGGTGACCTGATCAGGTGGAAATAAGGTGAATCTGCGTTGCCCGATGACACAGCCCGCAATGTTACGAGGGAAGTCAAAGTGCGCGGCAACTCTGGATTGGTTGCCAATCCACAGGCTAGTCATGACTGCTGGAAGGGCCATCGGCAGTGGATGTGCTTCGTTAAAGCCAGGTAACCAGACACTGGTCTGTGTTGACCCTACGTAGAGCGACGGGGGATGAGGTTCGTCCTTGAGTGACAGTAGCTTGCTAAATACCTGATCGAGGCGGGTATTTACCTGCACGAAATTAAAACCGGAGACGTCCTCGTTGTAGAAGAAGCGACCCTTGGACTCGGGTTCTGCCAGAAAGGCACTAACGGGCCGGCCCTGATAGAAGCTAGCCAGATATTCAAGCGCTTTGTCCGCACTTTCGGCAGCGTGTTGAACAACGGGCCATTCCTTCAGATAACCTCGCGCAACCCAAGGCTTATCCGAAGTGAGTAAGGCCTCTGAGGGCGGCGATCCGGCCGGTAGATCTACTTCGGTAATCAGTGGCGCGTTGTTACAGGCGGGCATAACGCATTAACCCATAACCTTCTGATTTTTGAGGTCGATCAGGCGCTTGAGCTGTGATTGGGATGCAACCATCATATACGCGGGTAGAAGATGACCGCGGCGATGTAAGTCTGTCACTGCCTCCTCGTTGAGCACCTGCAGTTTTTCATCATCCACCGCATAAAACCCCTCAAGTGCGTGATCCTGTCCGTTACGTAGGGTGATTTTGAGTGTTATCGGTGTGATGAGGCTGTGCTGCACTAGTGCCTCAGCAAACTGGGGCGTGGTCGTATGCCCTACGTGAATTCCTTCGAGCATCGTGGCCAAGCGGTCCAGATATTCCGTGTTTCCCCCAAACTCCAGAAAAAGTGGCTCCCCCTCAGTTTCACTAATGTTGGGGTGGTCCATGTCGATGGCCACCACACGGGCAGGCTCTCCCGTGTCGGTCTGGCCATCAACGGCTATCATCAGGGGACCCCGCTGAACCAGCATGGGGATGTACTGGCTGTGCCATTGCTCATCGTCAATGAAGAGATTCTCTCCCTGCTCAAATCCGAAGAGGGCAATGGGCTGAAACGTATTCTCCTCCGGATTTTTGTAAAACATCAGCGGAAAGTTGCTTTGCAATGCGCGCATCTCGCTGGTGTAAACAGGAGAGAACATGATCTCATCCGAGATGCAGGGCGTTTGTTTTATGCGTACTTGCGCGTGCTGCACATTGTTTAACTTTTGAATATTACTCAACGTCTATACCTTAAATCGCCGCGAAGTTTTTTTCTTGCACTTGATTCATTAAAAATCGATTAGGAGGAAGGTGCTGGCTATATCGCTGTGCTTTCTTTTTTGCTTCGGCAAAGAAGCGTAGCGCTGTTTCTCTCTGATGTTGGTTATTCCGTAGCTGCAAGGCTGTCACCGTTGACTCGAAACCCATACCGTAAAGAACGTATTGGTAACTTGCGGACGGAAACATTTCATCGCTTCGCCTGTCGTCATAATACCAAGGCGCCCGTGATCGCCACAGTAGGAGATTTTCCGCCAATGTTTCAGGCATAGATTCAGCGTCCCGGTTGTCTTGCCAATACTGGGTGTCGGTTCGTTGAGACAGCGCATAGTGAAGCTTCAGGAAGTCGATAATTTGCTCCCAGCGACTGGAAAACTCACGGTTGAAGCGCTTGGCTACCACCGCCATTGTCGCTCTATCGCTTGGTAACTGCTCTGCTATCGCTGACGCGCTGAGTTCGATCAGAACTAGCGCTGAGGCTTCGAGCGGCTCAATAAAGCCCGCTGACAGGCCAACTCCCACGCAATTTTTGACCCAGAAGCGTTCACGATAGCCTGGCTCAAAGCTGAGTAGCCGGGGAGTTAATCCGTCCAGTCCTGCGGCTCGTCCGTTAGACTTTAGGTATTGATCAAGAACCGCTTCCGTTTCGGCGGCCGACTGATAGTCGGTTGAAAATACATGCCCTACGCCTCGCCGATGCTGGAGTCCAATATCCCAAACCCACCCATTGCGCTGCGCCGTGGAGTTTGTTGTTGCGGCAATTGGCGCATCGTCATTGTCGTAGGGCACTTGTACGGCTAGGGCGGCGTTGTTGAAAAGATATTGGCGCTGGGACTTCAGCGAAACACCATAGTGTCCACCAAGTAACATGCTTTTAAAACCGGTGCAGTCGATAAACAGATCACCCTCTATGTCGCCTGCTTGCTCTGTTTTTATCGCGCTGATGTAACCATGATCATCACAGAGTACCTCGGTGACATCGGCTTCGATATGGGTTACACCGAGCCTCGACACGGCATTCTCTGTCAATAACGCGGCAAACTTGCCTGCATCGAGGTGGTATCCATAATTGACGGTGTAGGCATAGTCTGGGATGCCAAGTTGTTTTGGTGCGCGTCCAAGCTCGCAGACCGCATACTGAGGTGTTACCGCTTGCGCGAACGAAAGGTTGCCGGCGTCACCGTTCAGCCAATACTCAGCGAGATTTACCGTGTCAAAGCCCTCCGGCAGCGAGAAGGGGTGGTAATAGGGCTCGTCGCCTAGGTTGAGCCAGTCCTTGAACCACGTTCCCTGCTTCATTGAGGCGTCGCACTGCCTGATGAAGTCTGCTTCGTCTATACCGATATTCTTGAGCGTAGTTCTCATAGAGGGCCATGTGCCTTCACCCACACCCACTGTCGGTACATTGGGTGATTCGACCAGGGTGATAGCGATGCCACTGTTGCCCGTCTGGAAACGCGCAGCAAGGATGTTGGCAGTTAGCCAACCGGCGGACCCGCCTCCCACAATAACAACTTTTTGCATTTGCTCGCTCATATGAAATGGCTATTTTGGATTCGATGTCGAGTGTAAGACTTTGTTGTTCCTACAAAAACAAAAAACCGCCCAGAGGGCGGTTTTCGAAGAGTGGCATTCCTTCAAGATTAGAGGTTGTAACGGAAACCGACGTTATAGCGGGCACCAATCTGTCCTACGCCATATGTCTGGTAAACGCTACGACCGTGTGAACGGAACGTTTCGTTTGTGATGTTGATGCCTTCAACGTAAACCACTAAGCCATCAGAGACTTCGTAGGTGATGTTGCCGTCCCACTGCTCGTACTCTGTCTGGTAGCCAGGCTTGATGTCGCCACCAGTGTAGTAGCCATCACGCCAGTTGTACGCGACACGAGCCTGAATACCGTACTTATCGTAGAAGAGTACAAAGTTTCGCGTATCAGACAGGCCCGCGAGTGCGAACTGGCTTCCGGTTTGCTCGTTAACATAGGTCGCTGAGCCGTCAGCCAGCGTCATGTTGGCGATGAAACCAACACCGGTATCCCAGAAGTTGTGTTGCCAAGCCAGCTCCCATCCGTCGATGCTTTCCTCACGGTCACTGTTTGTAAGCGTATTGACGTTAAACGGAACAGGGTCGTCTCGGCCAACCACACCCGTAATGACCTGGTTCGCGGCGTCAACGCCGGGCTGATCAGCAAAGTTCGCGAAAATGTAATCGCGGATCTCGGCGTTGCCAGGGTACTCACCGTTCTGTGCCTGAAGTGCAGCCGCCGCTTCCTGATACAACGGACCAAGACCTGGGCTCGCTAGCTGATCATTGAGGATGACATCCTCAAGAACACCACCAGCAATCCAGTTGCGGACCTTTTTGTCAAAGTAGCCAGCAGAAATGTAACTCGCATCACCGTAGTAGTACTCGAGTGAGAAGTCGAAGTTATCAGACTCGTAGGGGAGCAGACCTGGGTTACCCACAGATGCAATCGCCTCGCCAGGAATACCTTGGTCAACTCGGGTAATGGTTGGCAGGTTCAGCGTTCCCACGAGTGATCCATATCCAGCACGAGCGATGGTTTGGCTCGCAGATGCACGAAGTACAAGGTCATCCGTCAGCTCCATGTCGAAGTCAATCGAGGGCAGGGTGAAGTCGTACTCACCTGCCAGAGCAGAGGGAACGCTTCCCTCAGCGCGAATGATTTCGAATTCGTTGGTTGAACGCCATTCGACTCGGTCGTAGGCTTGTGCCGCTGTGCTAGAAACAACCTCTGTCTCTTCGTAACGCACGCCAGCGCGCACGTTGAATGGACGATTGATAATTTCACCCGCAAAGTTCAGCTGCAAGTAAGCCGCTACGCTGTCTTCCTCGAAGAAGTCCTCACTATCCGGCGTTGAACTTGCACAGAAACCAGTTCCGCAGTCACCACCGTCGCTGGCTTGCGCGAGATGCATTGGATCGCTCTCGGGCAGGCTCTGTAGGAATTCCGCACGTCGCGCGAGATCTTCCATATTCGCCATGAAGAAATTGTTGTTTACCTGGGCGCCGCCAGCCAATTCACTGTAGACACCGGCGAGTGAGGCTGGAACAACAAGGTCTGCAACACTACCAAACGCTGACGTCTGGTTTTGACCCCAGGTATTTCGCTGAACGTTAGATCCTGCGGTGTAGTTGTCGACTTCTGTCTGAGCTGCTCCAAAGTCGATCGTTAAGGTATCTGTCAGCTGGAAACTACCATCGAACTGTACCTGCTCGATGCCCATATCAGCCCAGCTATTGCCAAAGACTGAGCCAGAGATTTGAAGATCATCTGGTGAAATGGGCTCAGCCATATCCACTGTCAAAATTGGCAGTTCATTTCGGTAATCGACAGACGTCAGTGTGCGACCGAAGATAGACATAGCGACCTGAGCTGAACTACCGAACGCACTATTGGGCGTGCGAGTCGCCTCAGAATCATGGTAATCGAGCTCAAGACTCAATCGATCTGTTGGGTCCCACTTCAGGTTAAAGCCTGTTGATTTACGCTCGTTGATCGATGCATCAACAAAAGCGCCCATCGAAAGGTCAGGCTGGTTGTTTGTCTCGGTGTACACGAGGGGACTTACAACGCCGCTTTCATTAATCCAGTTGCCGGACTGACCTGTCGGGCTAAACCAGACCGACATGCTGTTACCCGTATGACGCAGATCGAGTTCCGCATACGTGTAATCAAGAGTGGCTGTCAGTGTTTCGATAGGACTCCACTGCAACGTTACCTGTGCGTTTGTTCGCTCCCGATCCCACTCGTCAAGCGAGTAAGTTTGCTGCTGGGGGAGGCCAACAATATCGCCCTCAGAGGGCCCGTTGATTTGCTGTCCGTTATCGGGGACGCCGATGCCATCACGCTCCAACCAGTTACCGTTCGACGCGGATGCCTGTCCTGATTGACGCTCTTGGAAGCTACCGGTGACCGAAATACCAACGGTGTCGTCCATGAAGGTCTGCGAAACCAGGAATGCAACTTCAGGCGTCCACTCGTCGCCCGTAAAGGAGCTCTGATCTTTCACACCCTTAGCGCTTATTGATGTGCGCAGGCCGGGGTTATCGAGGGGCTTTGCAGTCAAAACATTGATGGTGGCACCAATGCCGCCTGTTGGAACGCTTGCTTGAGCAGTTTTGTAGACCTCAACGCCCGATACACTCTCTGAAGCGATATCACCGAAGTCAAACGAGCGACCAAAACCGCTGTGGGTTGGCATCTGACGACCATTCAGTGTCACCAGGTTAAAATCAGCGCCGAAGCCACGAACCGTTACACGAGCCCCTTCACCGCGGTCCCGGTCAATAGCAACACCGGTAATTCGCTGCAGTGCTTCTGCGAGGTTCGTATCGGGGAAGTCACCGATGTCCTCAGCGGTGATCGCGTCCACAACACCTGTTGCGTCTCGCTTGGTGTCCATCGCGCGCTTCAGGCTCGATCGGATACCTGTGACTACGACTTCTTCCATTACCTGATCATTAGCGTTTTCGCTTTGCTGCGCAGCGACTGGTGCAGCAGCAACCGCGCCCAGCGCAACAGACACTGCGAGCGATACGCGTTTTTTAGCAAACAAGTGACGATCCATGTTTGGAGTAACCCCGACTAGTTATTGGTTAGAAATATTTTGCAGACGCTAACATCCCACGAGCGCCAGCGGTAGGACAGGTGGCATGAGACAAGTCGGGATATCGGTGCGGTAAATGGGAAGCTCCCGCGCCGCATACAATTGTGGCGCACAACGGAGGCTCGGTTACGCGTAAGCTGCCGACATTTTAGGGCCTATAAAACAAGAGCAAGTGTGATTCGCGACCGCATCCATTTGACCTCTTCTGGCGACCTTACCGTCGCAAACATCGTGCATCGAGGAGGGTCGAGGCAGTATTTTCAAACCTTCATCACATCGTCTCGCAGGGGCCCGTGCTTGCCGACGATGTCAGGGTGGCTCCTTGGGGTTGGCTGCTAATTGTTTTGGGTGGGCAGCGTCGCGAAGGAGGTAAGATGAAAAAGAACATGAAGAAAACTGTGCAGGGGAAAAACGTGCGATCACACTACACATTGCTGGGCTTACTTATATCAGTTGGCATCTTATCTGGCTGCCAAGGCCCAACTGCGGGGAACGAAGTCGATCTGACCTGTGCGTCGGTGGCATCAGATCGGGCGGGCATGGTTTCCTGTGCGACATCGATTGTTGAGCAACTATCGGTTGAGCAGAAAGTTGCGCAAATGATTCAGGGCGAGATTCGGGGACTCACCGCAGACGATGTAAAAAAATACGGGCTGGGGAGCGTTTTGAACGGTGGCGGAGGGTTTCCGGGCGGAGACAAGTACGCCACCCCACAGGATTGGATTGATCTTGCCGATGCCTATTACAGTGCTTCGGTTGACGCCTCTGAAGGGAACGCAGGCATACCGATTGTTTGGGGAACCGACGCAGTACACGGGCACAACAATGTCATGGGTGCGACGCTATTCCCGCACAACATTGGGCTGGGGGCGACCCGTGATCCAGACCTGGTGGCCAAAATCATCGGTGCGACCGCAAGGGAGGTCAAGGCAACCGGGATTGATTGGATCTTTGCGCCAACCGTGGCGGTTGCTAAAGACGCACGATGGGGGCGCACCTACGAGTCGTTTAGCTCCGACCCAGATATTGCGGCCAGTTTCGTGGCTCCCATTGTCGAGGCGATGCAGGATGAGGGCGTTGCCTCAACGGCGAAGCACTTTATCGGGGACGGCGGTACATTACGCGGTGATGACCGTGGTGATACCAGCATGCCGCTCGAAGAATTGGTGGCCGTCCACGGACAGGGTTACGTAGAGGCTATCGATAGAGACGTGATGAGCGTGATGTCGTCATTTAACAGTTGGTATGGCGAGAAAATTCACGGCAGCAAAGCCATCCTCACAGATCTTCTCCGTGACGACATGGGTTTTGAAGGCATGGTCGTCAGTGACTGGAACGGTGTTGGTGAGGTACTTGGCTGCACCAACGATAACTGTGCTCAGGCGATCAATGCTGGTGTCGATATGGTGATGGCACCGGGCAACTGGAAACCCCTGTATTACAACATGCTCGATCAGGTTGCGACCGGTGAAATTTCGATGGCGCGAATCAACGAGGCGGTCGAGCGCATATTGGTCATGAAAATGCGGGCTGGGTTATTCAACCGTGGACTTCCCTCCGAGTTCGCAGATGACTTTTCAGATCAAATCGGCCACGCAGATCATCGTGCCATCGCTCGTGAAGCCGTGAGAAAGTCGCAGGTGTTGCTGAAAAATCAAGGGGGTGTTCTCCCAGCATCCCCCACCGGGAAGTTCATCATTACCGGTCCCGGCGCTGACAATATTGGACAGCAGAGTGGTGGCTGGACGGTGAGTTGGCAGGGGACGGGCAATACCAATCAGGACTTTCCTGGTGGCACCTCGATTGCGGCAGGGCTGACTGCGCAGATTGAAGCTGCTGGTGGGTCGGTGACCTCAGATACGAATGCGGATGCTGATGTCGCGATCGTCGTTTTTGGCGAGTCTCCCTATGCGGAAATGCAAGGTGACGTCTATTCCGTTGCCTGGTACGACCAGCGCGGTGAAAGGGCTTTAATAAAATCACTCAAGGCACGCGGTATTCCTGTTGTGGCGGTGTTCTTGACGGGTCGCCCAATGTGGGTCAATGACATATTGAATGATAGCGATGCTTTCGTCGTATCCTGGCTGCCCGGCAGTGAAGGCCAAGGCGTGGCTGATGTCTTACTGGCTGACGCGCAAGGCAACCTCCAGTTTGATTTTGTGGGCAAGCTACCGATGCCGTGGCCAGCACTCGACGTAAACGCGATCGATCGCGATTTACCTGTCGACGAATTTGTTTTCCCGATCGGTTATGGATTGTCGGTGAAAGATGAGTTGGCCTGGTCGGTGTTATCCGAACAATTGATCGGTGCCGATAACAGCTTGGATCAAGAGGTCTTCAAGGGTGGTCCCAGAGGAAATTGGCAGCTTTTCACTGGCGATCCCAGTGACTGGGCGGTCGAGGTTACGGGCAGTGAGTCACAATCCTCGACTGGCAGCGTGGTCGTTCAGGCCATTGACCGTGTGGTTCAAGAAGATGCTCGTCGTGTGACCTTCACGGGCGCTGATAAGAGGCTATCGGTGGTCTACATGCAGTCTGAGTACCCCACAGACCTCACTGACTTGGATGAGGCGGGTGGTGCGCTTGTTATTGATTTCAAAGTAGTAAAAAAGCCGACAGCACCCGTGAATTTGAGAATGGATTGTAAGTACCCGTGCTCCGGAGCGGTCCGATTCACAAAGGTCTTGCTTAACGCACCTCGCGGTGAGTGGACTCAAAAATCCGTACCGACGGCCTGTTTTGCTAACGAGGGCCTGCAACTCTCTCAAGTGAACACGGCTTTTGTACTCGCAACTGAAGGTGATATAACGCTCGATATCTCGGAGATCAAACTGACTACGACGCCGGCGATTCGCTCGATCGTATCGTGTGCAGATTTAGTCAACGACACAGCGTTTTTGAACTAAAAAGAGCAGAACAATAAAAAGGAAATCGATATGGCAACCATCGATATGGTGATTGTGGCCCTCTACGCCGTCGGATTGTTTAGCTTGGCACAATGGGTGTCTCGCGACTCGGGTCAAGCCAAAACCACCGAGGACTACTTTCTCGCTGGAAGGACCTTGCCGTGGTGGGCAATTGGCGCCTCACTGATAGCAGCCAATATTTCAGCAGAGCAGATTATTGGCCAGTCGGGCCAGGGTTATGTGGTCGGTTTGGCGATCGCCGCCTATGAATGGCAGGCGGCTATCGTGCTACTGGTGGTTGCTAAGTACTTTTTGCCTATATTTCTAAAGCGCGAAATTTACACCATGCCGCAGTTCCTACAGACCCGATATGGCACAGGGGTGAAGTCCTTGATGTCTTTCTACTGGATTGTTCTTTATACCGCGGTCAATCTAACGGCTGTGCTGTGGTTAGGCGGTCTGGCAATCGAGAGCCTAACAGGTGTGAGCGTGATGTCCGCCATGATGGCGCTTGCTGCTTTCGCGGTGCTGTACTCGCTTTACGGCGGTCTGAAGGCCGTCGCTCTGACGGACATAATTCAGGTTGTGATTCTCATTTTGGGCGGATTGGCCATCACATGGCTTGCACTCGATGCTGTAGGGGCAGGCCAGGGCGCCTTGTCAGGATTGGCTCGGCTCGGTGAAGAGGTCCCGGGCCACTTCACAATGATTCTTGATGAGTCGCACCCTAGCTACAACGATCTCCCTGGCATCTGGACGCTTCTGGGCGGCCTTTGGGTGCTGCATTTCTCCTATTGGGGCTTTAACCAGTACATCATTCAACGCGCCCTAGGTGCGGAAAGTCTCGCTGAGGCACAGAAGGGCCTCGCATTCGCCGCTTTTTTGAAACTGTTAATCCCTGTCATCGTGGTCGTACCGGGCATTGCGGCCCTTGTGCTCGCACAGGATGGCGCATTGGCCGCCGAGGTTCTTAATGACAAATCAGACCGAACCTATGGCGAGTTGATGAAGCTGGCACCGGCTGGCTTGCGGGGTCTTGTCTTTGCGGCGTTGATAGCAGCTATTGTGTCCTCGTTAGCTTCGATGATGAACTCAATTGCCACTATCTTCACCATGGATATCTATCGTCAATACGCGGGGAGTGAGCGTGATGAGTCGCATTATGTGATGGTTGGACGGGTAGTCGCCTTCGCCGCTATGTTGATCGCCCTTGTACTTGCCAGACCGTTTTTGGGCGGTATGGAGAGCGCGTTCCAAACCATTCAGGAATACACCGGCTTCATCGCCCCTGGTGTGGTGACGATTTTCCTCCTAGGCTTCTTCTACCAACGAGCCAATGAGGCCAGTGCCTACGCAGTTTTGATTGGCTCGGTTATTGCGAGTCTTGCCCTCAAGGTGATGATGCCGGATATGCCCTTTGTTTTAAGGATATGGCTCGTTTTCCTCGCCAACATTGTTCTGGGTGTTCTGGTTGCAAAGCTGACGCGAGAGCCCGAGGCAGGACAGCCGGTGTTGCTCAGCGATATCGTATTTGGCACGACCCAGGGATTTAACGTAGCGGCTATTGCTGTGACGCTGATTCTTGTTCTGATCTACGCCGCGTTTTGGTAGACGCTGTGTGTGCGAAATAAAAAAAGGCCCCGTGCGGGGCCTTTTTTGTGTTTTGCTTTATCGTTCATGTGAACTTTACTTCAAGCTCTTTTTGGTCAGCGTACGGTAAATTTTATCCTTCCAACCAGTGTAGGGCGGAGCCAGGTACTTGTTCATCGTGAAGTTAGCCTGATGGAATACCGGACGCATTTTCGAGCAGGAATTGAAGCCCTCTTTGCCATGATAATGGCCCATTCCACTGCCACCCACACCACCGAAAGGCAGATCGTGCTGAGACACGTGCAGTAGCGCATCGTTAATCGATACTCCGCCCGACATAATGTGGTTGATATAAAGATCAGATAGCTTCTTGTTCCTCGTGAAGGGGTACATAGCGAGCGGTCGGTCGCCCGAGTTCACGTGCTCAATCACCTCTTCCGGAGTCTCGTAGGTGATGACCATCAAGAGAGGGCCAAAGGTTTCACGGTTTCGGATAATCATCTCGGGAGACGTATCGATCACCAACTGTACCGGGACTTTGCGTGTGTCAGGGTTGGGTTCTTCACCCGTTGGATTGATGATCTTTGCGCCGTAACTTTTCGCGTCCTCTAGCGTCGCCATCATTCGGTCGTAAGCTCGCTGATCGATCATGGATGTGTAGTCATCGCTATCGATCGTTGGGACATTGGCTTTCAACCAGTAGCCGCAGAGCTCGATGAACGCATCTAGCTGCGATTTGTGGACCATCACGTAGTCAACATTCACGCAGATTTGCCCAGCATTGAACTGCTTTGCAAACATGATTCGCTCAACCGCTTTTGCTAGGTCGTAGTTGGGATCAATGATGGCCGGCGACTTACCCCCAAGCTCTAAAATAACCGGGGTCAAGTTCTCTGCAGCTGACGCCATCACCTTTTTGCCTGTTGCGCCAGAGCCAGTGAAAATAATGAGATCAAACGCGAGCTTTGAGAATTCGATGCCCACGCCACCCGTCTCTTCGATAAAGAACAACTTGTCCTCTGGAAGGTATTTCGGTGATAGCTCTTGTAGTAATCGAGTGAGGTTCCGACTGTTCTCGGACATCTTGACCATCGCTCGGTTACCCGCGGCAAAGGCAGTCGCAATTTGAGAAACCGCAAGGAAGACCGGGAAGTTCCAAGGAACAATCAGGCCCATCACGCCCAGCGGTTGTGGAATAACGGTGTTACTTGCAAACGGGAACATGGTCGCATCGATGTGACGCTTTTCAGGCTTCATCCACGACTTAAGGTTTTTGAGGATGTCGTCAATGCTGCCGCCGGTGCCAATGAATTCGGCGAACATGGTCTCGTGTTCTGAGCGATGTCCGTAGTCGAGTGAGATTGCGCGTGATATTGCGTCCACGTTATCCCCAATCATCCGCTTCAGCTGTTTTAGATGCTCTTTGCGCTCCGCTAGTGATGGATTGGGCGCCTTGTGATACGCGCGCCGCATCTCGTCAAGCTTCATCTGCATCGAGGTTCTGATGGCCTCGGCTTGTTCGACGGATTCGGCGATAGACGGATTAATTTCTGCGATCGAGTTCATGATTGCCTCGTTATTGTTGATGTAGCCGAAAACAGTAACGCCGTGAGGACGCCAATGCAATGGACTTTTGATGGTCTGTTACGTGCTGTTATGTGCCATTTTCGGGCACTTTTAAGGTCTTTTCTGACGCAGATCGAGCTGATCACCGACCCGTGATTGCTGCGTCGCGGTGAGGTCGCTATGCTGGAGCAAAGACAACAAGAGCGAACTTTGAAATGAACGACCGAGTATTGATGTCTACTGACGGGGGCGTATGTCACGTCCGCTTGAATCGGCCCGACAAAATGAATGCACTTGACCCTGCTATGTTCGAGGGCATCACATCAGCGCTCGCCGAGCTCGCAGCTGACGCAAGCATACGCGTTATTGTCTTGAGCGGTGAGGGAAAGGCGTTCTGTGCAGGTCTTGATCTTGGGAGTTTCGGCCTCAGTGATGATGCACCTACCGACCTAGTACCCCGGACGCATGGTAAGGCCAATGGGGTTCAGCACTTGGGGTGGGGCTGGCGACAGTTATCCGTCCCCGTGATCTCGGCAGTCCACGGTGTATGCCTGGGCGGCGGGATGCAGCTTATGGCCGGCTCGGATATTAAGATCATTCATCCAGAGACCCGTTGCGCGGTCATGGAAATGCGATGGGGACTCGTGCCCGATATGTCCGGTTATCCGTTGTGGCGAGGGAACGTTCGCGACGATATTCTTCGCCGGCTTGTCTACACCAACGAAATGTTTTCGGGTGTCGAGGCTCAGGGCTTTGGTTTTGCGACCGAGGTCAATGATGACCCGCTCAGTCGCGCATTGGCGCTAGCGCATGAGATAGCAGGCAAGAATCCGGAGGCGATTCGCGCGGCCAAGCGCATCTCGAATAGCATGGGTGATGCGACCGATGCCGAGTTGTTACTCGCAGAATCGGTGGAGCAAACAGAAATCATCTACAAGCCAAATCAACTGGAGGCCGTTGCCGCCTACTTTGAAAAACGGGCGGCTAACTTCAAGTAGTTATTGGTCCCCCTTCAGGTAGTCAACGATTCACAAAAAAGCGCCTTACGGCGCTTTTTTTTGGATTTTTTCTGAGTAGCTCCATTTGAGTCCTTCAGTGGAGCAGTGTAGAAAGCGCTATCTCAATCTCGCGACTGACTAGGCTAGGGCATCCTCGAGCTTGCGCTGATCAACAACAAACCTGCGAATGCCGTCTGCGAGTTTTTCACTCGCCATTGCACTTTCGTTGTGCTCAAACCGAAACTCGGATTCTGCAATGGGGTCTGTGGCGGCTTCTCGTTCGCTGGGGTTCACCAGGGCTCGAGGCAAATCACCGTCGCTTTGACCCAGCTCACTAAGTAGGTCAGGTGCGATAGTCAGGCGATCGCACCCCGCCAGTGCTTCGATTTGACCGGTATTGCGGAAGCTGGCGCCCATAACGACGGTCTCGTATCCATGCGTTTTATAATGGGTGTAAATGCGCCGTACCGATTGCACGCCCGGATCTTGTTCAGGGCTGTCGATGCTGATGTCGGTATTCGCCTTGTACCAGTCCGTGATACGCCCCACAAACGGAGAAATCAGGAAAACGCCCGCATCAGCGCAGGCTCGCGCTTGCTCAAAGCCAAAGAGCAGGGTGAGGTTACAGTGAATACCTCGCTTCTCGAGTTCAGCTGCGGCACGAATGCCTTCCCAGGTGGATGCAATTTTGATGAGAACGCGGCTGGAATCAACGCCAACCTTGGCGTATCGATCAATCAAGCTCTCGGCTTTAGCAATGGTCTGGTCAGTATCAAACGACAGTCGAGCATCGACTTCTGTACTGATGACACCGGGCACTAGCTGAACAATTTGAGAACCCACGCGAACAGCGAATTCATCGGCGGCGTTTTGCGAGCCCTTCAACGCACTGACATCTTCAGCAAACCGTTCCAGGCCCGCCGCTTTCAACAGGAGCGAGGGGTTCGTCGTCGCGTCAACAGGCTTGAGTTGAGCGATAGCGTCGATATCTCCAGTGTCAGCAACTACCGTACTCATCGCTGCGAGTTGATCAAGTTTCGTCATTTGAATTCCAGCCGGGCTTAACTTCAGTTAGACCCAAAGTTTATCTCATTACCCTTTAACTCCTGTAGTATTTGCGACCATATTGTCATTTTAAGAGACGTACGATGCCGACTATTCACCGACATATGTTCGAAGGCGAGGGCCGCTTCAATCCAGTGACCTTGGGTCAATTTGATGATGCTATCTCTGCGGCGATCGCCGATGACGAATGCGAAGTTTTACTCCTCTCGGGTGAAGGAAAGAACTTCAGTCAAGGGCTTGATCTCGAGTATCTAATGGCGAGCGAAGATAAGCAGTTCACCGAGTTATGCATGCGGGTGCTAGCAAGACTCTTGGACGCGCCTTTTCCAGTCGTCTCGCTCGTGACCGGGCACGCGTTCGGTCTTGGCGCGATGATTGTGCTCGCTTCCGACTATAGCGTGATGCGGTCCGATCGAGGCTTTTTCTGTTTGCCAGAGGTCGATCTCAATATGACTCTGACCGTGCGAATGAATGAATTGGTCTGCAGCAAGTTAAGTCCAAAAGCAATTAGGGCGAGCTTGCTGACAGGCGAGCGTTTGACCGCTGAGCGGGCACTCGAGCTAGAGGTAGTGGACGGGGTCGCCGCATTAGAGGAGTTGGAGGAGCTGGGGCTCGCGACGGCGGCACCCATGATGGGTAAGAATCGACGCTCGTTGGCAGGACTAAAGCGAGGTTTTAATCAACCCATCATCGAGCTTATCGAGTCAGACGAAAACGATGGTCCGATTGTCGCTCCTGATTTTGCCTGACGACAGCGTTGGCAGCTTTGACGGTTGAGGCAGACCCGCGGAACGATCTGCCGATACCTTCCTCGTCAAATCATTATTTGAATCAGTTTGTCCAAGGCTGGAGTTTGCACAACTTGCAGTTCGTATAAAAAGACAGGAGCAATTGCCGGTCCCGTAATTGGGTAATTGTCAGCCGTTGGCCAATCTGTTCAGAAGCATTTCACTGTCTGCCCACCCCAAACAGGCGTCAGTGATACTTTGGCCATAGGTAAGCATTTCAGGCGCCGCGATAGCCTGATTGCCTCCAACTAGGTGGCTTTCAATCATCACTCCTCGGATGGGAGAGTCTCCAGAGCGACGTTGATCGACAATGCTCTGACACACGCTAATCTGTTTTGCGTGGTCCTTCTGACTGTTGGCATGACTACAGTCGACCATGAGACCCGTATTCAGGCCCGCGTTTTCTAGAAGGAGCTCCGCCTCGCGGACGCTTGCGGTGTCGTAGTTCGGTTTAAGACCACCGCGCAAAATGAGATGGCAGTCAGCATTTCCAGTTGTCTTCACGATGGCCGCTGCACCTGTCTTTGTCACCGAAAGAAAGTGGTGGCTGGCCGCCGCTGCTCGAATGGCATCGACGGCAATCTGGACATTGCCTTCAGTACCATTTTTAAAGCCAATGGGGCATGAGACGCCTGATGCGAATTGCCGGTGGTTTTGACTCTCTGTCGTTCGAGCACCGATGGCGCCCCATGACATTAAATCAGCAATATACTGGGGAGAAACGGCGTCTAACAGCTCCCCGGCTGTGGGCAATCCCATGTTGTTGATTTCGAGCAACAGCTCGCGGGCTAATGCCAAGCCCTCGTTGATCCTGAAACTGCCATCAAGGTACGGATCATTGATGTAACCCTTCCAGCCCAAGCTCGTCCTTGGCTTTTCGAAATAGGCTCGCATCACGATCTCAAGCTTGTCTGCGTATTTCTCGCGCAAGCGCATGAGTTTTGCCGCATATTCGCGAGCAGCACTGGCATCGTGAATAGAGCAGGGGCCAATTACTACAAGCAGTCGCTCATCGTCGCCACGCATGATGTTGGCGATTTTGGTGCGAGTTGTCTTGATCAGCGTGGTTACGGTTTCCGAAACGGGGAAGCGCGCGATAACCGTATCGGGCGCAACAAGGCTATCGATACTTTCGATTCGGACGTCGTCGATAGCAGACACGTCTGTGAGGGACACGGCGGCTCCTTAGTCATGGCTGAAAGGCCTGTTTTGCCACGATAGTACTGTCTTTACACGGTACGTGTCCGCTGGAAACACGGGAAGCTTGGCTTGGGCGGCAGAGGACGTGGTGGTCCGATCACCCCTCGGCGAGCGCACTTAACAGCATCTCACTATCCGCCCAGCCGAGGCAGGCGTCGGTAATGCTTTTGCCATAGGTAAGCTCATCGCGCGCCGCGATGGCTTGGTTGCCGCCCACGAGGTGACTCTCAATCATGACGCCGCGAATGGGTGAGTGCGCCTCGCGTCGTTGATCTACGATGCTTTGACACACACCAATTTGCTTCGCGTGGTCTTTCTGGCTATTGGCGTGACTACAGTCAACCATGAGGCCTGTATTTAAACCTGCATTTTCCAATAGGAGCTCGGCTTCTCGGACACTTGCTGCGTCGTAGTTGGGCTTCAGCCCGCCGCGCAAAATAAGGTGGCAGTCTGTATTTCCGGTCGTTTTTACAATCGCCGCTGAGCCAGTCTTGGTCACGGATAGGAAATGATGGCTTGCGCCAGCCGCTCGAATGGCGTCTACAGCAATCTGTACATTGCCCTCGGTTCCATTTTTAAATCCGACTGGGCAGGAAAGACCCGATGCCAGCTGTCGATGATTTTGGCTCTCTGTAGTTCGGGCGCCAATGGCTCCCCACGACATCAGGTCGGCCACATATTGCGGCGTGATGGTGTCCAGAAATTCACCCGCCGTGGGCATGCCCATATCATTAATGGTCAGCAGTAACTCACGGGCTAGCGCCAAGCCTTGGTTAATCTCAAAGCTGCCATCAATGTGAGGGTCGTTGATGTATCCCTTCCAGCCCAAGCTCGTTCTGGGCTTCTCAAAGTAGGTTCGCATGACGATTTCGAGTTTGTCCGCGTATTGCTCACGGACATGCATCAGTCGCGTCGCGTACTCGAGTGCAGCCTCAGAATCGTGGATGGAGCAGGGGCCTATGACTACGAGAAGACGTTCATCGTCGCCACGCATGATTGCTGCGATTTTGGCTCGCGTCGATCTGATTAACGAAGTTGTCGCCTCCGAAACGGGGTAGCGATTGATAATTTCGTTGGGGGCAACGAGGTCATTGATGCCATCGATTCGAACATCGTCGATGGCAGACACGTCTGTGGGGGACACAACAACTCCTTAGAAGGCGGATATGCCGGTTTGGCTGCGTCCCAATATTAACGCATGAACGTCATGAGTGCCCTCGTAGGTGTTCACAACTTCCAGGTTCAACATGTGCCGTATGACGGGAAAATCGCCAGAAATGCCGTTTCCACCCAGCATGTCTCGGGCGTCGCGAGCAATTTGCAGTGCCTTACCACAGGAATTGCGCTTAATCAGACTGATTAGATCCGGTGATATGGCACCGTCGCTCATCAAGACACCGGCCCTGTGACAGGCCTGAAGGCCAATACCGATTTCAGTCTGCATGTTGGCAAGTTTGAGTTGTATCAGCTGCTTGCTTGCGAGCGGCACATCGAATTGTTGCCGATCCAATGTGTACTGCCGAGCCGTTTGCCAACAGGTTTCTGCGGCGCCCAGTGCACCCCACGCAATGCCGTAGCGGGCATTGTTCAGACACCCAAACGGGCCCTTCAATCCCTCGACATTGGGTAGGTGATTCTCAGCGGGCACAAACACATCGTTCATGACGATTTCGCCGGTGATTGACGCTCTGAGTGCGAGTTTGCCTTCGATCTTCGGTGCACTCAGGCCTTCCATGCCTTTTTCAAGAATAAACCCCCGAATGATGCCGTCGTCAGTCTTTGCCCAAACGACAAACACATCGGCAATGGGACTGTTGCTAATCCACATTTTGGAGCCAGTCAGCCGGTAACCGCCATCGACGGATTTGGCGCGCGTCTTCATGCCACCCGGATCGGAGCCGTGATCGGGTTCGGTCAGCCCAAAGCAGCCAATCAATTCGCCCGTGGCGAGACGCGGCAGGTACTTTTCTCGTTGCGCCTCGGTTCCGTAGGCATAGATCGGATACATAACGAGAGATGACTGAACGCTCATCATGGATCGGTACCCTGAGTCTACACGCTCGATTTCCCGTGCAACGAGTCCGTAGCAGACATAGTCGACACCGGGACAGCCGTAGCCTGAGATGGTAGATCCGAGCAAGCCAACCTCACCCATCTCTCGGAAGATTTCGGCGTCCATACGCTCTGTTGCAAAGGCCGAGGTGACCCGCGGAGCCAACTGGCTTTGCGCGTACTCTCTCGCCGATGCTTGCACCATGCGTTGCGTGTCTGTGAGTTCTGCGTCCAACTCAAAAGGGTCTTCCCAATTGAGCTTGGTCCAGCGAGTGTTGCCACCCATGGTATTCCCCCAGTTAGCTCTCTGTGTTCCTGATAGACGATCTCTATATGCCCAAGAGTAGAGGGCCTGAGGCGGGGCAGCAATCCCCCTATCGTGGGGGCTAAACTCGCTAAGCCGTCTCTTGGAAAATCTCTCGACCGATCAGCATGCGTCTAACTTCTGAAGTCCCGGCACCGATTTCGTAGAGCTTGGCATCGCGCAGGAAACGTCCGGTGGGGTAATCCATGGTGTAGCCGTTGCCGCCCAGGACCTGGATGGCATCCAGCGCGGCTTTAGTCGCTGCCTCGGCTGTGTAGAGAATCACTGCAGCGGCATCCTTGCGACTGTCTTCACCACGATCGAGCGCGCGACCGACCTCATAGAGATAGGCGCGGCAGGCAGCGGTCGACGCATACATATCGGCCAATTTGCCTTGGATGAGCTGAAATTCACCAATAGGTTGATCGAACTGCTTTCGTTCATGAACATAGGGAACGACAGCGTCCAGACAGGCTTGCATAATGCCTACGGGCCCCGCCGACAGAACAGCGCGTTCGTAATCAAGACCTGACATCAGCACGGCGACACCGGAATTAACCTCTCCGAGGACGTTTTCGACGGGGACCGGACAGTCCGTGAATATCAGCTCCGCTGTATTCGAGCCACGCATACCCAGTTTGTCGAGCTTCTTACCTTGCGTGAAGCCGGGAAAATCCCGCTCAACGATAAACGCGGTTATCCCTCGAGAGCCCGCATCGGGCGCTGTTTTGGCGTAAATCACGTAGGTATCTGCGTCAGGCCCATTGGTGATCCACATTTTATTGCCATTGAGTACGTAGTGATCGCCTTTGAGGTCTGCGCGTAGTTTCATGCTCACAACGTCCGAACCTGCATTTGGCTCACTCATGGCCAAGGCGCCTACCTTTTTACCAGAGCAAAGATCAGGTAGGTATTTCTCTCTTTGACTTTCCGATCCATTTCGCTGGATCTGGTTAAGACAGAGGTTGGAATGCGCGCCATAGGATAGTCCGACTGAGGCGGACGCTCTGCTGATTTCCTCAAGCACAATGATATGCGCCAGGTAGCCCATGGCGGAGCCGCCGTAACGTTCATCGACCGTAATACCCAACAGTCCAAGATCGCCCATCTTTTGCCACAAGTGGTGAGGAAAATCGTTATTCCGGTCGACAGCGTCGGCAATGGGATTGAGCTCTTTCTCAACAAACTGGCGCGTTGTTTCGCGAAGCATCGTGAGCTCTTCACTCAACCCATGATTTAAGCTGCGCAGCGGGTTAGTCATGACAATGTCTCCTCGGAATTACTGCTACGTCGTTCTTTATTTGGCATTGGTTGTCATACGGCGTAGAAGGTTAGCAGTATAACTGATAGTCTCCGCGACCCTGCCGTTTTATTGATTTGAACTCTTTACCATTTGGCAAGCCGTTGTGGGTTCTATTAGCCCGTCTGGACGATGCTTTGATTACCCCAAAAGGACGCGCTGTGCGTAGGCCGCTAATGGTAGTCTGCCTTCAACGATATAGGGATACGTTTTGGACACACGCGCGCTACGAAATACGCTGGGACAGTTCGCCACTGGAGTGTGCGTCTTGACGACTAATGATCCCGATCGTGGCGCGATTGGGATGACGGTTAATTCTTTTGCTGCGGTATCCCTTGAGCCTGCACTGGTGCTCTGGAGCATCCAGAATACCTCCGAATGCTTCAGTGAGTTCACTGAGTGTGATCGGTATGGAATATCGGTCTTGCGGCTCTCGCAGGAAGCGTTGTCAAATCGTTACGCGCGCTCTTTAGAGCACAAGGTTGATGATGGTGATTGCTTCGTTGACTCGCACGGAGTGCCTTTGATTACGGGCGCACTGGCTACATTCTCATGCAAGATGTCGGCGATTCATCCGGGCGGCGATCATCACATTATCGTTGGTGAGGTCGTTGACTTTGAGAGCCATTCAGGTGACCCACTCGTCTTTTTCGGCGGCGCCTACAGCCGTTTAGGCTAACTTACATCCCGTTAGGATAGGGCGTTAGGTCGGCGGCTCCCGATGCGCGGACCTGCGCTAGCGCATCCGCATAGGCAATAAGTTGTTTCATGCAGTACAAGCTGCGTTCCGAAATATAGCTATGCTCACCCTCGTCGTTTTCAGACGCATCCTCGTTCATGACCACCATGCAGTTCCGCACGATTAGATGCTCTGGCAGGTAACAGAGGCGATTGTTCTTGTAGCTGCTCGTTCGAAGCTCATTGATGGGATAGGTTCCGCCAGGGCCGACTGACACACCCACAGGAAGCGCTGGTTTATGGGCGAAGGATGCACCGCCGCAGACCAAAAAGAAGTTCTTGAGAGCGGCTGGGACCATCCCATGCCACTCGGGCGCAATCATAATGAAGGCATCGGCTGCATCGATTTTTTCTGTCAGAGCCTCCAGACCGCTCCATTGAGGCGCATCACTGCCAATTTCCTCGTCCCAGAGCGGCAAGGGATCTTTCCCAAGGTCACAAATCCAGCAGCTATGCTCGCCAAGGCTTGTTAGCTGATCTGCCAGAAAGCGGGCTACCTTAGCGCTCTGAGAGTCTTTCCGGTGGCTTCCGACAATGATGGCAATCTGCATGAGAGGTCTCGCTCGCTGGTGGGATCCACGATGATACTGATGCCACTAGTGCATGACTAGGCACTGCTGCCAAAACATCAGCGCTGCGGGCGTCAGTTGAGTCGCGTGCCGTCTTATTAGGTAAAAGCGACGCGCCATTCTGGCGGGTGACGGGGTGGCAATTTCGATGAGCGTAGCGTCGGCCAATTCTCTCTCGACGACACGCCGCGACAGGCATCCAATGCCAACGGTCCTGGCCACGGCCCGCTTGATGGGCTCGTTATGCCGAAACTCCATGGCGATATCGATATCACTTAAGTGCGCTGAAAAAGTGTCGTTGAACATGGTTCTAGCGCCTGAACCTCTCTCGCGTAGTACCCAAGGTGTGGATACGAGATCGGTCATTGACACTTTGGTTTTCGTCGCGAGTGGATGATCGGGACTTGCAAATACGACGAGTTCGTCCTCGAGCCACGGTTCACAAAAGATGGCGGGATCTGTGACTGGGGATTCAATC